>JBBIQI010000007.1:0-27882 GCA_037442465.1 Burkholderiales bacterium | reverse complement strand
CGCTTCGGCTTCGCGCGGATCACCAACGGGGAGTGGGTCAACGCCGGCGCGGGCAGCACGTTCACGACGGGCACGGGCACGGGTGCCGGCGGCACGAACACGATCACCATCGGCAACCGCAGCGTGACGAACCCCAACTTCGTGAACCTGCCGGCCGGTACGATCGGCGGCTTCCAGCCGGGCACCTTCGGGCTGACGCTGTTCAACAGTAGCGTCACGCGACTGGTGAACCTCGAGATCTCGGCGCTCGAAGCCGACGGCCGCGGCAAGGTCGTGTCGAGCCCGCGCGTGATCACCGCCGACAAGGTCAAGGCGATCATCGAGCAGGGCACCGAGATCCCATATCAGCAGGCGACCTCCAGCGGTGCGACGAGCATCTCGTTCCGTAAGGCCGTGCTGAAGCTCGAGGTGACACCGCAGATCACGCCCGAGGGCGCAATCTTCCTCGACGTCAAGGTCAACAAGGACAGCCGCGGCCAGGACACCGCGTCGGGTCCGGCGATCGACACGAAGAACGTGCAGACGCAGGTGCTCGTCGAAAACGGCGGCACCGTTGTGCTCGGCGGTATCTACGAACAGAACGAGCGCAACACGGTCACCAAGGTGCCGCTGCTGGGCGACATCCCCGTGCTCGGTTACCTGTTCAAGAACCGCCAGCGCGTCAACGACCGCACCGAGCTGATGATCTTCATCACGCCGCGCGTCGTGTCCGAGCGCGTCACGGCCGCCGTGCGCTGAGCCGCCCAGCTCGCATCCCGTCGCAAGGCCGCCCTCGGGCGGCCTTGTCTTTTCCGCGCGCTTCTCGGCTAACCTTGACCAATGCGTGCGCGCTCCGGATCGATCTTCCTGATTGGCATGATGGGCGTCGGCAAGACCACCATCGGTCGGCTGCTTGCGCAGGCGACGGGCCTGGAGTTCGTCGACAGCGATCGCGAGATCGAGGCGCGCGCCGGCGTGTCGGTCGCGACGATCTTCGAGGTCGAGGGCGAAGAAGGCTTTCGCCGGCGCGAAGCGACGCTGCTCGAGGAGCTGACGCAGCGGCGCGGCATCGTGCTTGCCACCGGGGGCGGCGCGGTGCTGCGCGAGGACAACCGCCGCGTGCTGCGCGAACGCGGGCTGGTCGTGTATCTGCACTCCACGGTCGACGAGATCGTGCGGCGCACCCGGCGGGACAGTGCGCGACCGCTGCTGCAGACCGACAATCCGCGCGCCCGCATCGAGCAACTTCTGCGCGAGCGCGAGCCGCTGTACCGGCAGACCGCGCATCTGAGCTTCCAGTCCGGCAGCGCGAATCCGAAGAAGCTGGCCAGTCGCATCCTTGCGCACCCGGACGTGCGCGCCGCGCTCGGCGAGGCCGAATGATCGCGCCCCTTACAATCGCCGCATGCAGCGCGTTCATGTCGATCTGGCCGGCTCGCCGTACGAGATCCACATCGGCGATGGGCTGCTCGACCGGCTCGATACGTTCTGCGCGCCGCTGGCGCCGACCTCGATCCTGATCGTCAGCGACGCGACCGTCGCGTCGCTGTACGGGGAGACGGCGCTGGCGGCAGCGCGTCGCCTCACGACGGCGTCGTTGCTCGAGCTGGCAGGCGGCGAGCAGCGCAAGACGATGGCCACGGTCGAGCGGGTGCTCGATGCGCTGGTCGCCAGCGGCGCCGACCGCGGCAGTCTCGTGGTCGCGCTCGGCGGTGGCGTGGTCGGCGATATCGCGGGGTTTGCCGCCGCGATTTACATGCGCGGTGTCCGCTACGTGCAGGTACCGACGACGCTGCTCGCGCAGGTCGATTCGTCGGTCGGCGGCAAGACGGGGGTCAACCATCCGCGCGGCAAGAACCTGATCGGTGCGTTCCATCAGCCGGCGGTCGTCGTCGCCGATACCGGCACGCTGCGCACGTTGCCGCCGCGCGAGCTGTCGGCCGGACTGGCGGAAGTGTTGAAGCACGGTCTGCTGGCGGACGCGGGCTATTTCGAGCGAACGGTGCGCGCGCTGCCGCGGCTGCTCGCGTGCGACGGGCCGGCGCTGGCGGAGGCGATCGCGCGCTCCTGCGAAATCAAGGCCGGCGTAGTCGCCCGCGACGAGCGCGAGGCGGGCGAACGCGCGCTGCTGAACCTCGGCCACACCTTCGGCCATGCGATCGAGGCGCTGACCGGCTTTTCCCGCTGGCTGCACGGCGAAGCGGTCGGCTGCGGGCTGTGCCTGGCGGCGGACTTGTCGCACCGCGTGGGGTTGATCCAGCGCAGCGACGTGGAGCGCGTCGAAGCGGCCGTGGCCGCCGCGCGGCTGCCTACGCGCATCGAAGGGCTGTCGCTGCAAGACGCGCTCGAATCGATGCGCGGCGACAAGAAGGCGCGGGCCGGGCGTGTGCAGTTCGTGCTGCTCGAACGCATCGGTCGCGCGATCGTGCGCACCGTGCCCGAGGAGGCGCTCGCGGCGACGCTCGCCGCCGGCGGCTACCGGTGAGCGCCGAACTCGAAGCGCATCTGGCGCCCTACGCGGCGCATTCGGCGGCGACGCGCGGACGTGCGCACCCCGAGCCGCCGGCGGTCGCGCGCAGCGAGTTCCAGCGCGACCGCGACCGCATCATCCATTCGACCGCCTTCCGCCGGCTCGAATACAAGACGCAGGTGTTCGTCAACCACGAAGGCGACCTGTTCCGCACGCGGCTGACGCACTCGCTCGAGGTCGCGCAGATCGGTCGCTCGATCGCCCGCAACCTGCGCGTGAACGAGGACCTCGTCGAGGCGATCGCGCTGGCGCACGACCTGGGTCACACACCGTTCGGGCACGCGGGGCAGGACGCGCTTGCCGAGTGCATGCAGCCGTACGGCGGCTTCGAGCACAACCTGCAGTCGCTGCGCGTGGTCGACGAGCTGGAGGAGCGCTACGGCGGCTTCGATGGGCTGAACCTGTGCTTCGAGACGCGCGAAGGGATCTTGAAGCACTGTTCGCTCGACAACGCACGCCGGCTCGGCGCGCTCGGGCAGCGTTTCCTCGAGCGCCGACAGCCGTCGCTCGAAGCGCAGATCGCCAACCTCGCCGACGAGATCGCCTACAACAATCACGACATCGACGACGGTCTGCGCTCCGGACTGCTGGCGCTGTCGCAGATCGAGGAAGTGCCGATCTTCGCTCGCCACGCACGACAAGTGCGCGCGCAGTTCAACGCACTAGCCGAGCGCCGCCTGGTCCACGAAACCGTGCGCCGCATGATCAACACGCTGATCGTCGACCTGATTGCCGAGACAAGGCGGCGCATCGGCGAGGCCGCCCCGGACTCGATCGACGCCGTTCGCGCCGCGCCGCCGCTGGTTGCGTTCTCGGACGGCATCCGCCGCGAAGCCGACGAGCTCAAGGTGTTTCTGCGCGACGGCCTGTACCGCCACTATCGAGTCATGCGCATGACCTCGAAGGCGCGACGCATCGTGCGCGAGCTGTTCGCGGCGTTCATGGACGACCCGCGCCTGCTGCCGGCCGATCATCGCCGGCGCGCCGAACGCGATCGTCCGCGCGCCATCGCCGACTACGTCGCCGGCATGACCGACCGCTACGCGATCAAGGAACATCGCCGCCTATTCGCCGTCGGCGAGATCTGAAAAAATGGGGTCAGACACCTTTTTCGGGTGAACCGGCTCCGGATGGCTCGACTTCCCCGGCTGGCTGCCGCCGGCCTGCCGCATCACCTCATCCAGCGCGGAAACGACCGGCAGAGTGTGTTCCGCGAGGACGCCGATTACGCACGCTACCTCGGCTGGCTGCGTGAAATCGCGGCCGCGCACGGGCTTGCCATACACGCGTACGTGCTGATGCCGAATCACGTCCATCTGCTCGTGACGCCGCCAACGGACACGGCGGTCAGCAAGGCAATGCAGGCGCTGGGTCGGCGTTACGTCCGCTGGTTCAACGATAAGTACGGTCGCACCGGCACGTTGTGGGAGGGCCGGTTTCGTTCCGCGGTCATCGACGCCGATCGCTATCTGCTGGCGTGCTCGCGCTACATCGAAATGAATCCTGTACGCGCCGGCATCGTCAACGCGCCCGATCTGTACCGTTGGTCAAGCTACGCCCACCATGCCGGTATGCATGTCGATCCGCTGATCACCGATCATTCGCTGGTCTGGGCGTTGGGCAACACGCCGTTCGAACGACAACTCGCCTATCGACGCCTGTTCGAAGCCGATTTGGCGCCGGCACTGATCGAGTTGCTTCGGTGGGCGACGAACCGCGGACGTGCGCTGGGCTTGTCGAGCGGCGGCGCAGGCTTGGCCGAGCCGCGGCCGCGGGGCCGGCCCCGGCGGAGCGGACGCCAGGCACCAGAGGCGGCGGGCTGATCTCGGCGACACCAGTCTGCGTTCGGCCCGTTTACTCTGTCCCCATTTAGGCTCGCCCCGGTGTCCTGGTGCCGACTAAATGGTGTCTGACCCCATTTTTTTGGCTTGATCGTGCTGTTGCGGCGCAGTACAGTGCGGCCACAGACCCGCTGGGCCGTGTCGGCGGCGGGCGTTAACACGTCACGCGCGCAGGACGAGGGGCAGACCATGCATCGGGCCCGGCAACTCCAGACACTCGAAGAACTGACCGCAAACGGGCTGTACGCCCCGGCCCACGAACGCGATGCCTGCGGCGTGGGTTTTGTCGCGAACATCAAGGGCAAGGGGAGCCACGCGCTGATCCAGCAGGCGCTGCTGATCCTGCAAAACCTCGATCACCGCGGCGCGGTCGGGGCCGACCCGCTGTGCGGAGACGGCGCCGGCATCCTGATCCAGATCCCGGACCAGTTCTATCGCGAAGAGCTGGCCAAGCAGGGCATCGCGTTGCCGCCGCCCGGCGAATACGGCGTCGGCATGATCTTTCTGCCGCGCGAAAACGCCTCGCGGCTGGCGTGCGAGCAGGAGCTGGAGCGCACCGTGCGTGCCGAGGGGCAGGTCGTCCTCGGTTGGCGCGACGTGCCGGTCGACCACACGATGCCGATGTCGCCGCTGGTGCGCGAGCGCGAACCGGTGATCCGCCAGATCTTCATCGGACGCGGCCCGGACGTGATGGTGCCGGATGCGCTTGAGCGCAAGCTGTACGTGATCCGCAAGACCGCGAGCCACAAGATTCAGGCGTTGAGGCTGCAGCACGGCAGGGAATATTTCGTGCCGTCGATGTCGACCCGCACGGTCGTGTACAAAGGGCTGCTGCTGGCCGACCAGGTCGGCCGTTACTACCAGGATCTGCGCGACCCGCGCGTCGTCTCGGCGATCGCGCTGGTGCACCAGCGCTTCTCGACGAACACCTTCCCGTCGTGGGAGCTGGCGCACCCGTACCGGCTGATCGCGCACAACGGCGAGATCAACACCGTCAAGGGCAATTTCAACTGGATGCGCGCGCGCGAAGGCGTGATGAGTTCGCCCGTGCTGCGCGAAGACTTGTCGAAACTGTGGCCGCTGATCTACGAAGGGCAGTCGGACACCGCCTGTTTCGACAACTGTCTCGAGCTGTTGACGATGGCGGGCTACCCGCTCGCGCACGCGGTAATGATGATGATTCCGGAAGCGTGGGAGCAGCACACGCTGATGGACGAGGACCGCCGCGCGTTCTACGAGTACCACGCGGCGATGATGGAACCGTGGGACGGCCCGGCGGCGATCGCCTTTACCGACGGCGTGCGCATCGGCGCCACGCTCGACCGCAACGGCCTGCGGCCGGCGCGCTACGTCGTCACCGACGACGACATGGTCGTGATGGCCTCCGAAGTCGGCGTGCTGCCGATTGCCGAAAGCCGCATCGTCAAGAAGTGGAGGCTGCAGCCGGGCAAGATGTTCCTGATCGATACCGAGCAGGGTCGCATCATCGACGACGCCGAGATCAAGGCGCAACTTGCGGCGAGCAAGCCGTACAAGGAGTGGATCAAGCGCATCCGCATCAAGCTCGACGACCTGCCGTCGGCGGCGAAGGAGTCGCGGTCGGCCGCACGGCTCGACGTGCCGCTGCTCGACCGTCAGCAGGCTTTCGGCTACACGCAGGAGGACGTCAGGCTGTTGCTGGCGCCGATGGCGCTCGAAGGCGAGGAAGCGATCGGCTCGATGGGCAACGACGCTGCGCTGGCCGTGCTGTCGGACAAGAACAAGCCGCTGTACAACTACTTCAAGCAGCTGTTCGCGCAGGTGACGAACCCGCCGATCGACCCGATCCGCGAGCAGCTCGTGATGTCGCTCGTCAGCTTCATCGGTCCGAAGCCCAATTTGCTGGACATCAACAACATCAATCCGCCGATGCGCCTCGAAGTGAGCCAGCCGCTGCTCGACTTCAAGGACATGGCGAAGATCAGGGCGATCGAGAAGTTCGCGTCGGGCAAGTTCCGCAGTTTCGAACTGGACATCTGCTATCCGCTCGCCTGGGGCAAAGAAGGCGTGGAGGCGCGGCTCGCGTCGCTGTGCGCGCAGGCTGTCGACGCGGTGCGCGCCGGCTACAACATCCTGATCGTCAGCGACCGCAGGCTCGCCCCGGACCAGGTCGCGATCCCGGCGCTGCTCGCCACCAGCGCAATCCACCAGCACCTGATCGCGAGCGGGCTGCGCACTTCCACCGGGCTGGTCGTCGAGACCGGCTCGGCGCGCGAGGTTCACCATTTCGCGCTGCTCGCCGGCTACGGCGCCGAGGCGATCCACCCCTATCTGGCGCTGGAAACGCTGATCGACCGCTACGGCGCCGAGGGCGGCGACGCGGCCGACAAGGCCGTCAAGAACTACATCAAGGCGATCGGCAAGGGACTACAGAAGGTGATGTCCAAGATGGGCATCTCGACGTACATGTCGTACTGCGGCGCGCAGATCTTCGAGGCGGTCGGCCTGCGCAGGGATCTGGTCGACAAGTACTTTCGCGGCACCGCCAGCAACGTCGGCGGCATCGGCCTGTTCGAAGTGATGGAAGAAGCGGTGCGCATGCATCGGCAGGCGTTCGGCGACGATCCCGTGCTGGCGACGATGCTGGACGCGGGCGGCGAGTATCACTGGCGCGTGCGCGGCGAAGAGCACATGTGGACGCCGGACGCGATCGCCAAATTGCAGCACGCCTCGCGCAGCAACTCGTATCAGACGTACAAGGAGTACGCGCAGATCATCAACGACCAGAGCCGCCGTCACATGACGCTGCGCGGACTGTTCGAGTTCAAGGTCGACCCGAAGCGCGCGATTCCGCTCGACGAGGTCGAGCCGGCGAAGGAAATCGTCAAGCGGTTTGCAACGGGCGCCATGTCGCTCGGGTCGATCTCGACCGAGGCGCACACGGTGCTGGCGATCGCGATGAACCGCATCGGCGGCAAGAGCAACACCGGCGAGGGCGGCGAGGACGAGCGCCGCTATGCGCAGGAGCTGCGCGGCATTCCGATCAGGAAGGGCGACACGCTGGCCAGCGTGCTCGGCCGCGACCGCGTCGAAGTCGACATCCCGCTGCAGGACGGCGACTCGCTGCGCTCGAAGATCAAGCAGGTCGCTTCCGGCCGCTTCGGCGTGACGACCGAATACTTGGTCAGCGCCGACCAGATCCAGATCAAGATGGCGCAGGGAGCGAAGCCCGGCGAAGGCGGGCAGCTCCCCGGCCACAAGGTCAGCGAGTACATCGCCAAGCTGCGCTTCTCGGTGCCGGGCGTTGGCCTGATCTCGCCGCCGCCGCACCACGACATCTACTCGATCGAGGACCTGGCGCAACTGATCCACGACCTGAAGAACGCCAATCCGCAGGCGTCGATCAGCGTCAAGCTCGTCTCCGAAGTCGGCGTCGGCACCGTCGCCGCCGGCGTGGCCAAGGCCAAGGCCGACCACGTGACGATCGCCGGCCACGACGGCGGCACGGGTGCGTCGCCGGTGTCCTCGATCAAGCACGCCGGCACGCCGTGGGAGCTGGGCCTCGCCGAAACGCAGCAGACGCTGGTGCTCAACCGCCTGCGCGGCCGCATCGCGGTGCAGGTCGACGGGCAGATGAAGACCGGCCGCGACGTGGTGATCGGCGCGCTGCTCGGCGCCGACGAGTTCGGCTTCGCTACCGCGCCGCTGGTGGTCGAAGGCTGCATCATGATGCGCAAGTGCCATCTGAACACCTGCCCGGTCGGCGTGGCCACGCAGGACCCGGTGCTGCGACGGCGCTTCGCCGGCCAGCCAGAGCACGTCGTCAACTACTTCTTCTTCGTCGCCGAGGAAGTACGCGAGATCATGGCGCAGCTTGGCGTGCGCAAGTTCGACGAGCTGATCGGCCGCACGGATCTGCTCGACACGAAGAAGGGCATCGACCACTGGAAAGCGAAGGGCCTGGACTTCAGCCGCATCTTCTACATGCCGCCGATGCCGCCCGCGGTCGCGCGCTACAAGTGCGAGGACCAGGACCACGGGCTCGCCAAGGCGCTCGACCACAAGCTCATCGAGCAGAGCCGGCCGGCGCTCGAGCGCGGCGAGCGCGTGAGCTTCATCATGCCGGTGCGCAACGTCAACCGCACCGTCGGCACGATGCTGTCGTCGCTGATCGCGCGCAAGTACGGCCACGCGGGTCTGCCGGACGACACGATCCACATCCAGTTCAACGGCACCGCCGGGCAGAGCTTCGGCGCGTTTCTCGCGCACGGCATCACGCTCGACCTGGTCGGCGACGCCAACGACTACACCGGCAAGGGACTTTCGGGCGGGCGCATCATCGTGCGCTGCCCGAACGACTTCCGCGGCGCGGGCACCGAGAACATCATCGTCGGCAACACCGTGCTGTATGGCGCGATCGCCGGCGAGGCTTACTTCAACGGCGTGGCGGGCGAACGCTTCGCGGTGCGCAACTCGGGCGCCACCGCGGTCGTCGAAGGCACCGGCGACCACGGCTGCGAATACATGACCAAGGGCACCGTCGTCGTGCTGGGTGCGACCGGGCGCAACTTCGCCGCCGGCATGTCGGGCGGAATCGCCTACGTGTTCGACGAGTTCGGCGATTTCGCGAAGAAGTGCAATACCGCGATGGTCGCGCTCGAGCCCGTACTGCCGAGCGCCGAGCAGCAGGAACGCATCGACGAGGCGATCTGGCATCTCGGCGAGACCGACGAGTTCCTGCTACGCGACCTCGTCGAGCGCCACTTCCGGTACACGGGCAGCCTGCGTGCGCGCATGATCCTCGACAACTGGGCCGGCCTGCGCGCCCGCTTCGTCAAGGTCTTCCCGCACGAGTACCGGCGCGCGCTGAAGCAGCTCGCCGAGGCGCAGAAGAAAGCCGAGCCGCAGAAGCTCGCGGCCTGACGACCGGTTCGACCACGGAGGCACGGAACCACGGAGAACGGCAAGAACACGACTCGGCATTTCTCTGTGCCTCTGTGTCTCTGTGGTGAATAGCGAATTCAAATGGGCAAAGTCACCGGATTCCTCGAATACGCGCGGCTCGAAGAGGCCGCCGAGGCGCCGCCGTCGCGCAAAAAGCACTGGCACGAGTTCGTCGCACATCTGACCGACGAGCAGGCGGCGGTCCAGGGCGCGCGCTGCATGGACTGCGGCATCCCGTTCTGCACGAACGGCTGCCCCGTCAACAACGTCATCCCGGACTTCAACGATCTCGTCTACCGGCAGGACTGGAGAAACGCGCTCGCGGTCCTGCACAGCACGAACAACTTTCCCGAGTTCACCGGACGCGTCTGCCCGGCGCCGTGCGAAGCGGCGTGCGTGCTCAACATCAACGACGATCCGGTCGGCATCAAGTCGATCGAACACGCGATCATCGACAAAGGCTGGGCCGAAGGCTGGGTGCTGCCGCAGCCGCCGCGGGCAAAGACCGGCAAGCGCGTGGCGATCGTCGGCTCGGGGCCGGCAGGCCTGGCCGCCGCGCAGCAGCTCGCGCGTGCGGGCCACGACGTGACGGTGTTCGAAAAGAGCGACCGCATTGGCGGGCTGCTTCGTTACGGCATCCCCGACTTCAAGCTCGAGAAGTCCCACGTCGACCGCCGCATCGCGCAGATGCAGGCCGAAGGCGTTGTCTTTCGCCCGGGCGTGCTGGTCGGGCGCGGCGAACTCGACGGCGGCGTGAACAACTGGGCGCGCCAGACGATCGACCCGGGCGAGTTGCTCGCCGGGTTCGACGCGGTCGTGCTCGCCGGCGGCGCCGAGGTTCCGCGCGATCTGCCGGTGCCGGGGCGCCAGTTGCGCGGCGTGCACTTCGCGATGGAGTTCCTGCCGCAGCAGAACAAAGCGGTCGCCGGCGACAAGGTCAAAGGCCAGATCGTCGCCACCGGCAAGCACGTCGTCGTGATCGGCGGCGGTGACACGGGTTCCGACTGCGTCGGCACCAGCAACCGGCAGGGTGCGGCGAGCGTCACGCAGTTCGAGCTGCTGCCGCAGCCGCCGGCGCAGGAAGACAAGGCGCTCACGTGGCCCTACTGGCCGATCAAGCTGCGCACATCCAGCTCGCATGAAGAAGGTGTTACGCGCGACTGGGCGGTTGCGACCAAGCGTTTCAACGACGACGGCAAGGGCAATGTCAAGTCGCTGACGGCCGTGCGCGTCGAGTGGAAAAAGGACCCGGCCAGCGGTCAGATGAAGATGAGCGAGGTGCCCAAATCCGAGTTCGAGCTGCCCGCGGACCTGGTCCTGCTGGCGATGGGCTTCGTTTCGCCGGCAGCCTCCGTGCTGGAGGCGTTCGGCGTCGAGCGCGATGCGCGCGGCAACGCGCGCGCGCCGACCGACGGCGCCGGTTGCTACCGGACCAACGTCGAGAAGGTCTTCGCGGCCGGCGACATGCGACGCGGGCAGAGCCTGGTGGTGTGGGCGATCCGCGAAGGTCGCCAGTGCGCGCGCGCCGTCGACGAATACCTGATGGGAACTTCGACGCTGCCTCGCTGAAGCGCGCGGATCGCCCGGGGGCTGCTGCGCAGCCGCGTGGGCAAGATGTGGAACGCGCGCGGCTGCGCGCGTTGGCGAAGGTCGCCAGTGCGCGCGCGCCGTCGACGAATACCTGATGGGAACTTCGACGCTGCCCCGCTGAAGCGCGCGGATCGCCCGGGGGCTGCGCAACGGCGTGGCAGAGAGGTCGGCGGCGTATTCGGTGGTGCACAGCCGCGCCTTGCAGGTCGATGCCGCGGTCAAAAAAGGGCGCAGCGAATCCTGTCGTCGTTGTCTGCGCGCCCCGGTGTCTCGGTGGCTGGCTCACCCACCCGTTCGGTCCGAACGCTACCGCCGCAGCCGCGCCGCTTCTTCCGGCGTCGGCAGTTGCGGGCGGTCACGTTCCTTGCTGACCAGGCACAGGAAGCCGAGCGCGCTGTCGGCAGCGGCGCGAAACTGGTGCCAGGTCAGCGCATCGACGGTCACGAGATCGCGCTCGGCGATCTCGTACACGTCGTCGCCGAGGCGCACGGTGCCACGGCCGCGCAGGATCAGCACCGCGTGCGTGTGCGCATGGCGTTCGAGTGTGGAGTAGCCGCCCGGCGCGATTTCGAAGTAGCGCAGCTCGCACGCCTGATCGGGCGGCGCAAACAGCACCTGGCGCGTGATGTCGCGAAACGGCGCGCTGCCTTCCTCCTTGTAGCGCAGCCGCTCGACGTCCTGCCAGCGGTAATCGCCGGCGGCATCCGGCTCGAAACGTCGCACACCGCTCATACGTTCGCCGCCGTCTCGCAGCGCGCCACCGCCGCGACGAACTCGCGGCTGCGCTCCTGCAGTCGCTCCCGCGCGATCAGCAAGGAGCCGCCAACGAGCAGCATGCAATCGTCGCCGTACTCGCGCTTCAGTTCCGGTATGCGCTCCACGCTCATGCCGCCGGCCGGCACCGGCAACGCGGGCTTCAGACCGTGCCACGGGGCGCGGTTGGCCTGCGCGATCGCGCGGCAGACCTCGCGCGGATAGGTGAAGCGGCCGCCGTGATTCGGAAAGATCACCCCATCGGCGCCGAACAGCCTGAACAGCTTGCCGAGCAGCGCCGGCGGCGCGATACGGCCGGCGCCCGCCAGCGAGGGGTGCGCGATGAAGGCGAAGTCGGGGTGTTCGCGCCGCAGGCTGTTGAGCGTGGCCACGCCGCAGAGCATCGGCGCGATCAGCGCGAGGCGCACACCGCGCGCGCGTGCCAGCTCGATCTGCCCGAGCATCTGCGTGCAGGTGCCGAACAGGCTCGGTGCGTACAGCGTCACGCTTCCGCGCGCGGCGTTGACCTCGTCGATGGCGCCCTGGCACGCGGCCACACGCTGCGCAAAAGGCGCGCTCGCCTGGTCGGCCCAGCCGTGGTCGTCCTTGATGACGTCGATGCCCGCTGCGGCAAAGGTCCGGGCGAGTGCGGCGAGCTCGGCGGGTGTGGAGCCGATCGGTTTCAACGCCGTGCACGTCAGCGGCCGGCCGGCCACGCCCGCGAGGGCGCGCAGACCCTCGATGCCCAGATTCGGCCCGCCCAAACGGCGCGCGAGCGCGTCGGGAACATCGACGTCGACCAGCTCCACGTCGGGCAGCAGCGAACTGTTGCCGAACAGCATGTTGAGCAACTGCCCGGGATCTTCGCCGACGCTCTCCGCGGCGAGCGCGACGTGCGCCAGGCTCGAGCCGTCGGGCAGCGCATCGATGCGCTCGACCCGCGCGACGATGCGGTCGAGCACGCCCGCGTCCTGCACGGCCTCGATGGGCATCTCGATGCTTTGCTCGAGTGCGAGCGCCTGCGCGCGCCGCGCGGCATCGGCGGCCGGCACCTGCAGTCGGTAAGTCGCGCGGATATCGTCCCGTTGCATGCGCCGATTCTACGGGGCGCGCGCCGGTCGGCCGCGCGCAATCGCCGGTCGGCCCGGCGCGCGTTGAGCCTGCAAGGCGCCTAGCCCGGATATTTCACGAGGTCGCCCCCGCTTGCGTGCGTTCTGTCTCGGTGAAACACGCGTGTCGCACGGCGGGCTGCCGATCCAGTTCGTACCGCCGGGGCGACGCGGGCTTGCGCGGCGGCTGCGCGGTCATCTTGCGCTCAACTCCTCGCAAAGGCCGGCGGGCCTTTGCTGCGGCCGTCTCGCGCAACCTGCCGCGCGCATCCGCTCGCGCAATGGCCGCGTCCCCCGTGAAATATCCGGGCTAGACTGTGAGCCCGCAATTCGGCAGATGACCGCAGGCGGCGCGCCGGCACGGTCGCCGCACTCTGCCACGCATTGAACCGCCGCACTTGGGCTGACCACCATGGCAGCACGCTGCGCAAGTTTCGTAGTCGCCGCCATTGCGCTGCTGGCCGCGGCGCCGACCGTGTCCGCGCAGAGCGAAGTGGAGCTGAAACGCCTCGACGAGCTCGACCGCAAGTGCGAGGCTGCGCGCGCCGTTAAGCTCGCGCCGATCCGCGCCGAACTGATCGACCGTTGCGTCAGGATCGATCGGCGTCCGCGCGCCGCCTGCGAAGACGAATTCGCGAACTACGGCGACACCCGGGCCACGGCGCAGGGCAAGGCGGTCGCGGGCCTGTTCTACGACCTTCCCGAGTGCGTTGCCGCGTTCGAGGCAAGGCAGAAGTACCGCCGCTGAACGCGCTGCCCGCCCCTTTTGCGCCGCGCCTTGGGCTGCCGCGCGAGCGGCAGTAGGCGCTGTGCGACAATCCGCCCGCCGCGCGCGGTCAGCGGCAAGCGCACCGCCCGGCGAGCCGTCGTTGCCGGCCCGACCAACAACCCGCAGCGTCGCGCGCCGTAATTCCGAGCGCGCTGACGCGACAAGACGCCGTGTCCCAGGACGACTTCATCACCGTCGATCGCGTCACGTTCGGCTATGACCCGAGCCGCACGATCCTGAACGACGTGTCGGCCCGCTTCGCGCGCGGCAAGGTCACGGCGATCATGGGCGGTTCGGGCTGCGGCAAGACCACGCTGCTGCGGCTGATCGGGGGCGTGCACGCCGCCAACCGCGGCACGATCACCTTCGACGGCGAGCGCGTCGATGCGCGCGACAAGGAACTGCTGTACCGGCTGCGGCGGCGGCTCGGCATGCTGTTTCAGTTCGGCGCGCTGTTCACGGATCTGACGGTGTTCGAGAACGTCGCCTTTCCGCTGCGCGAGCACACCGACCTGCCCGAGTCGATGATCCGCGACATCGTGCTGATGAAGCTCAACGCGGTCGGCCTGCGCGGCGCCGCACCGCTGCGCATCGCTGAGGTTTCCGGCGGCATGGCGCGGCGCATCGCGCTGGCGCGTGCGATCGCGCTCGACCCCGACCTGATCATGTACGACGAGCCTTTTGCCGGTCTCGATCCGATCAGCATGGGCGTGACGGCGAACCTGATCCGCAAGCTCAACGACGCCACGGGTGCCACGTCGCTGATCGTCTCGCACGACGTGCAGGAGTGCTTCATGATCTGCGACTACGCGTACCTGCTGTCCTCGCAGGGGCGCGTCGTCGCGCACGGCACGCCGCGCGAGCTGCAGGCTTCCGAAGATCCCGAGGTGCGCCAGTTCATCCGCGGCGAGCCCGACGGACCGGTGCGCTTCCACTATCCGGCTCGGCCGGCTGCCGAAGAGTTCGGGGTGCGCGTTTGAAGCCGCTCGACCTGCTGCAGGCGCTCGGCGCGCGTGCGCTGACGGTGTTCCGCGCGCTCGGCCACCACACGTTCTTCCTGGTTGAGCTGTTGAAACATCTGCCGCAGGCGCTGCGGCGCTTCTACCTCGTCGTGGTCCAGATCCACGCGATCGGCAACTACTCGCTGGTGATCATCGCGGCGTCGGGACTGGCGGTCGGATTCGTGCTCGGCCTGCAGGGCTACTACACGTTGTCCCGCTACGGCGCGGCCGAGTCGCTCGGACTGCTGGTGGCGCTGTCGCTGGTGCGCGAGCTGGGGCCGGTGGTCACCGCGTTGCTGTTCGCCGGTCGCGCCGGTACCTCGCTGACCGCCGAGATCGGTTTGATGAAGGCCGGCGAGCAGCTCGCCGCGATGGAGATGATGGCGATCGACCCCAAGAGTCGAGTGCTCGCACCGCGCTTCATCGGCGGCATCATCGCGATGCCGCTGCTGGCGGCGATGTTTTCCGCGGTCGGCATCTTCGGCGGCTACGTGGTCGGCGTGCTGCTGATCGGCATCGACTCCGGACAGTTCTGGTCGCAGATGCAGGACGGGGTGGACGTCTTCGACGACGTCGGCAACGGCATGGTCAAGAGCTTCGTGTTCGGCGTGGCGTGCACTTTCGTTGCCCTGTACCAGGGCTACGAGACGCAGGCCACACCGGAAGGCGTGGCGCAGGCGACCACGCGCACGGTGGTGATTTCGTCGCTCGCCGTACTGCTGCTGGATTTCGTGTTGACCGCGGTGATGTTTTCGACGCCGCGGTAACTGGAGCTACTCATGGGACGCAAGGGCATCGAGTCGCTGGTCGGCGTGTTCGTGCTGCTGGGCTTCGTCGCGATCTTCTATCTCGCGCTGAAGGCGGCGAACCTCGCCTCGTTCAACACCGGCGAGACCTACACGCTGACCGCGAAGTTCGACAACATTGGCGGGCTGAAGGTGCGCGCACCGGTGCGCAGCGCCGGGGTCACGGTCGGCCGCGTGGCCTCGATCGGGCTGGACACGCAGACCTACCAGGGTGTGGTCATCCTCGAGATCCAGAAAGGGATCGAGTTTCCGGCGGACACCTCGGCCAAGATCCTGACCGCAGGGCTGCTCGGCGACCAGTACATCGGGCTGGAGCCGGGCGGTGACGACAAGATGCTGAGCAACGGCGACACGATCAAGATGACACAGTCGGCGGTCGTACTCGAGAACCTGATCGGGCAGTTCCTCTACAATCGCGCGGCCGAAGGGCCCGCCGAGAAGAAGTAGGGGTGCACGATGCGAGGCGCGCTGCGCTGTTTGCGACCGCTTGCGTTGGCGGCCGCCGCGCTGCTGGCAGGCGCGTGCGCGACGATTCCGCCCGACGCCGGCAGCAACCCGGCCGATCCGCTCGAGCGCATGAACCGCCACGTCTTCGAGTTCAACGATCGCGTCGACCGCGCCGTGCTCAAGCCGGTCGCGCAGGGTTACGTCGCGGTGGTTCCCGAGCCGGTGCGCGGCTGCGTCGGCAACTTCTTCGCCAACCTCGGCGACGTCAGCAACGCCTTGAACAACCTGCTGCAGGGCAAGCCGGTGGAAGCGGTGTCGGATATCTGCCGGATCGCGATCAACACGACGGTCGGCGTGCTCGGCTGTTTCGACGTGGCTTCGAAAGTGGGGCTCGAAAAGCACAACGAAGACTTCGGGCAGACGCTCGGCCGCTGGGGGTTCGGCGCGGGCGCGTACCTTGTGCTGCCGCTGCTCGGTCCGAGCTCGGTGCGCGACGCTGTCGGGCGCGTGCCCGACGCGTATGTCGATCCGGCCAACGCCGCCGGCGACAAGGTGCGCGTGCGCAACTCGCTGTTTGCGCTTGAGACGATCGACCTGCGCGCGCGCCTGCTCGACGCCGGCCGTCTGCTGGAGCAGGCTGCCCTCGACAAGTACCAGTTCGCGCGCGACGCCTACCTGCAGCGGCGGCGCAACCTCGTCCACGATGGCAATCCGCCGCGCGAGGCTGACGAAGACGACGAGGCACCGGTCAAGGCGCGTGCGGGCGAACGCAGTGCGCCGAGCGGAGGCGAGAAGGCGCGTGCCGAGCCGCCGCGCGAGGATCAACCGCGGGACCCGCCGCCGCGTTAATGCGTGAGCGGCCGCGGGAACGACCCCGGACGGTACGGGTCATACACGAGCCGCTTCCAACCCGACCTTCGATCACCATGCGAAATCTGCCGATGTTCCGAAAGCTCGCCGTCGTCTTCGGCGCCAGCTTGGCGCTCGCGGCCGCCGCGCACGCGCAGGGTACGACCGCGACCAGCATTGCGCCGTCGGCCAACGCGGCGCCCGATGCGCTGATCCGTGCGCTGTCGAACGAAGTGCTCGACGCGATCAAGAAGGACAAGTCGCTGCAGGCGGGCGACGTCGCCAGACTCAACGCCCTGATCGACGACAAGATCCTGCCGTACGTGAATTTTGAGAAGATGACGCGGCTCGCGGTTGGCCGCGGCTGGCGGCAAGCCACGCCCGAACAGCGCGAGCGGCTTACGCGTGAGTTCCGCACGCTGCTCGTGCGCACCTACAGCGGCGCCGTGTCGGCCGTGCGCGATCACCAGGTGCAGATGCGCCCGTTCCGCGCCGACCCGAACGACACCGACGTCATCGTGCGCACCGCCGTCGTGCCGTCGCGCGGCGAGCCGATCCAGCTCGACTATCGGCTCGAGAAGACCGATGCCGGCTGGAAGATCTACGACGTCAACATCCTCGGCGTCTGGCTGGTCGAAAACTACAAGAACTCGTTTGCCGCCGAAATCAACGCCGGCGGTATCGAAGGGTTGATCAAGTCGCTCGCCGAGCGCAACCGCCAGCTCGCCGCCGCCGACAAGAAGGCGTGATGAAACTCGACGTCGCGTCGATCAGCCACCAAAACGCCGCCGCGCTGCTCGCCGCCGGCATCGACGCCATTCGTGCCGGCGACGGGCATTTCGATCTGTCCGCCGTCGGCCAGGTCGACTCGTCCGCAGTGGCGCTGCTGCTGGCGTGGCAGCGCGAAGCGCAGGCGCGCGGTGTCAGTCTGTCGCTCGCGCACGGGCCGGCAGCGCTCAAGAGCCTGGCCAAGCTCTATGGCGTCGACGAACTCGTGCCGTCGCTGCGGCAGGGCGCCGAATAAGGGCCCGCACAGGTAGAATCGCGCCGTTGCGGGCGTCCGACACGTCGCCGCGGCCGCGAGCGGCTTGCCCGTCACAGTTGCGCGCGAGCGCGGGCGCACGACGCAGACCGGGCGCTTCGTGCCTCGATCACTTTCGCAACGCCCTGTGCGCCGCCGCGCGCTGCGGTTGCGCATCCTTCGCCAATGTCAGTCGCCGCCATCGAAGTCGTCGATCTCGCCAAGCGCTACGCATCGCGCGCGGCGCAGGTGACCGCGCTCGACGGCATCAACCTGCGCATCGAGACGGGCGAATTCTTCGGACTGCTCGGCCCGAACGGCGCCGGCAAGACGACGCTGATCTCGATCGTCGCCGGGCTGGCGCGCGCCACGCGCGGCCGCGCGGCCGTGATGGGCCACGACGTCGTTGCCGACTACCGGGCGGCGCGCTCGCGACTGGGCGTCGTCCCGCAGGAACTCGTGTTCGATCCGTTTTTCACCGTGCGCGAGACCTTGCGGATCCAGTCGGGCTACTACGGCATCCGCCACAACGACGCGTGGATCGACGAAGTCATGGGTGCGCTCGATCTGACCGGCAAGGCCGACGCGAACATGCGCACGCTGTCCGGCGGGATGAAGCGGCGCGTGCTGGTGGCGCAAGCGCTGGTGCACCGCCCGCCGGTGATCATCCTCGACGAGCCGACGGCGGGCGTGGACGTCGAGCTGCGGCAGACGCTGTGGGCTTTCGTGCGGCGGCTCAACCGCGAGGGCCATACGATCGTGCTGACCACGCACTACCTGGAGGAAGCGCAGGCGCTGTGCGGGCGCATCGCGATGCTGAAGGCCGGCCGCCTGATCGCGCTCGACGAAACGCGCAACCTGCTGCAGCGGCTGTCCGGGTTGCGCCTTGCGCTGCGCTACCGCGGCGTGCTGCCGGCCGCGCTGGAACCCGCCGTGCTCGAGCGCGGCGAAGGCCAGGCGGTGCTGCGGCTCGCACGCGTCGAGGATGTCGAAGCCGCGCTGGCGGCGCTGCGCACTGCGGGCGTGATGATCGACGATCTCGAAGTAGGTCACGCCGATCTCGAGGACGTGTTCCTGCAGTTGATGGCCGACGACCGGCCGCGGATGGCGGCATGAGCGACCCGCGCGCGCTGGACATGCAAGCCGCTGGCACCGCGCCGCGGGTCGAGTCCACGCAAGGCACTGCGCCGAGCAGGCTGCCGGAGCCGCACGCGGCCGCCGCCGTCGGCTTCCGCACGCTGCTGTACAAGGAGGTGCTGCGCTTCTGGAAAGTGAGCTTCCAGACGGTGGCCGCGCCCGTGCTGACCGGCGTGCTGTACCTGCTCGTGTTCGGCCACGTGCTCGAGGCGCACGTCGAGGCGTTTCCCGGCGTCGGCTATACGGCCTTCCTGATTCCGGGGCTGGTGATGATGAGCGTGCTGCAGAACGCGTTCGCCAACAGCTCGTCGTCGCTGATCCAGAGCAAGATCACCGGCAACCTGGTGTTCGTGCTGCTGCCGCCGTTGTCCAACGGCGAATTTTTCGCCGCTTACGCGATCGCAGCGGTCGTGCGCGGGCTCGTGGTCGGGCTCGGCGTGTTCGCGGTCACCGTCTGGTTCGCGCCGCCGCCGCTTGCCGCACCGCCGTGGATCGTCGTGTTCGCGTTGCTGGGCGCCGCCCTGCTCGGCGTGCTCGGACTGATCGCCGGCATCGTTTCGGACAAGTTCGACCAGCTCGCAGCGTTCCAGAACTTCATCATCATGCCGGCGACCTTCCTGTCCGGCGTGTTCTATTCGGTGCACGGGCTGCCGCCGTTCTGGCAGGCGGTTTCGCACTTCAACCCGTTCTTCTACATGGTCGACGGCTTCCGTTACGGCTTCTTCGCGCAGTCCGACGTGTCGCCTTGGGTGAGCCTGGCCGTCGTGCTGGCGGCGCTCGTGCTGGCCTCGGCGATCGCGTTGCGCATGCTTGCGCGCGGCTACAAGATCAGACACTGAACATGCTTCCCACCCCCGAAGACATCCGCAACCACATCGCGCGCGCCCTGCCGTGCGAGCGGGTCGAGGTGCGCGGCGACGGCCACCACTTCGAGGCGCTGATCGTCAGCCCCGCGTTCGCTGGCAAGACGCGCGTGCAGAGGCACCAGCTCGTGTACGCCGCGCTCGGCGACCGCATGCGCGAGGAAATCCACGCGCTGTCGATGAAGACGCTGGCGCCGGGCGAATAAAAGGGCTGAAACGGTGCGCGCTTCACGCTCGCTTCACCTGCGCTTCGCCGCGGTTTCGGTTGCGGCGGCGACAGTTCCTTCCGTCAGCCCGCCGTCGGCGGGCGCAACGAGGAGGAACGCGTCATGCTCGATTCGCTTCGCTTCACCGAACCCGTGCGCTTGCGCCGGGCGACTTGCGCGCACAGCGCGCTCCCGCCGATGGACAAGCTGAGAATCGAAGGCGGCGTGCCGCTGCGCGGCGAGATCGCGGTCGCCGGCGCGAAGAACGCCGCGCTGCCGATACTGGCCGCCGCGCTGCTGACCGACGGCGAAGTGCAGCTTTCGAACGTCCCGCAGTTGGCCGACATCGCGACGATGGCCAAGCTGCTGCGCGGCATGGGCGTGCGCATCGAGCGCGACGGTACCGACCTCGCCGCGCGCGCCGACGCGGTCAGTTCGACCGAAGCGCCTTACGAGCTGGTCAAGACGATGCGCGCGTCGGTGCTGGTGCTGGGGCCGCTGGTCGCGCGTTTCGGCCGCGCGCGCGTGTCGCTGCCGGGCGGCTGCGCGATCGGCGCGCGCCCGGTCGATCAGCACATCCGCGGGCTCGAACTGCTCGGCGCCTCGATCCGCCTCGACCACGGCTACATCGTCGCCGAGGCGGCGCGGCTCAAAGGCGCGCGCATCGTCACCGACATGGTGACGGTCACCGGCACCGAGAACCTGATGATGGCCGCCTGCCTGGCCGACGGCGAAACGGTGATCGAGAACGCCGCCCGCGAGCCCGAGGTCGTCGATCTGGCGCGCTGTCTCGCCGCAATGGGCGCGCGCATCGAGGGCGCGGGCAGCGACCGCATCGTGATCGAAGGCGTGCCGCGCCTGGGCGGCGCGCGTCATCGCGTGATGCCCGACCGCATCGAAACCGGAACCTTCCTCGTCGCCGCGGCCGCCACCGGCGCGTTCGGCGCCGCCGACGTCACGCTGAGGGGGGCTGCGCCGCACACGCTCGACGCGGTGCTGGACAAACTGCGCGAAGCCGGCGCCGAACTGGACGCGGGGCCGGATGCGGTGCGC
Source organism: Burkholderiales bacterium (assembly GCA_037442465.1). GTDB lineage: Bacteria > Pseudomonadota > Gammaproteobacteria > Burkholderiales > Burkholderiaceae_F > DSNY01. The sequence continues at coordinate 7,005 of JBBIQI010000007.1, read as the reverse complement.
GTGCGGATGAACAGGCGGCCGCGCGCGGTCAGCCTGCGAACCGCGCCGTACCCGGCGTTTCCGACCGACATGCAGGCGCAGTTCATGGCGCTCGACGCGATCGCCCAGGGCGTGGGCAGGATCACCGAAACGGTTTTCGAGAACCGCTTCATGCACGTGCTCGAGCTGCAACGGCTCGGCGCGCAGATCGCGATCGAGGGCAACACCGCCGTCGTGCAGGGCGTGCCGGCGCTGTCGGGTGCGAGGGTGATGGCCACCGATCTGCGCGCCTCGGCGAGCCTCGTGATCGCCGGGCTCGTCGCTTCCGACGAGACGATCGTCGATCGCATTTACCATCTCGACCGCGGCTATGACCGCATGGAGCGTCGCCTGGCCGAGCTGGGCGCGCGCATCGAGCGGGTGAAATGACGGTGTTCACCACGGAGTCACGGAAGACACGGAGCGACGCGTCCGCTGGCGTTCTGCCCGGCGGTCCCGCTGCCCCGCTGCTGAACTCCCGCTTCTCGGCGATACGATGATCACGCTCGCGCTGTCGAAAGGCCGGATCTTCGAGGAAACCGCGCCGCTGCTCGCGCGCGCGGGCATTACGCCGCTGGAGGATCCGGAGACGTCGCGCCGGCTGATCATCGGCACCTCGGACCCGAACCTGCGCATCGTCGTCGTGCGCGCATCCGATGTGCCGACTTACGTGCAGTACGGTGCGGCCGAACTCGGCGTCGCGGGCAAGGATGTGCTGATGGAGCACGGCGGTCAAGGGCTGGCCGTGCCGCTGGACCTCGGCATCGCGCGCTGCCGGCTGTGCGTGGCCGTGCCGGCCGGCTTCGACTATGCCGCGGCCGTGCGGCGGGGGGCGCGGCTGCGCGTGGCCACGAAGTACGTGCAGACCGCCAGGGAGCACTTTGCCGCCAAGGGCGTTCATGTCGACGTGATCAAGCTGTACGGCTCGATGGAACTGGCGCCGCTGGCGGGGCTCGCCGACGCCATCGTCGACCTGGTGTCCAGCGGCGGGACGCTGCGCGCGAACGACCTGGTCGAGGTCGAGGAGATCGCGGCGATTTCGTCGCGGCTGATCGTCAACATCGCCGCGCTGAAGACGCGGCGCGCCGAGGTCGAGCCGCTGATCGAGAAACTGGAGGCGGTGGCGAAGCGATGAACATCCTGAGGCTGGATACGCGCGACCCGGATTTCGACGACGCATTTGCGCGGCTGGTCGCGGTCGACACCGCCGGCGACCGCGAAATCGAGCGCGCGGCAGGCGCGATCGTCGACGACGTCAAGGCCCGCGGCGACGCCGCGGTGCTCGACTACACGCGCCGCTTCGACCGGATCGACGCGCCGTCGGTCGCGGCGCTCGAAATCGGCGCGCGCCAGATGCGCGCCGCGCTCGAAGCGCTGCCGCTCGAAGACCGCGCCGCGCTGGAAGCGGCGGCGCGGCGTATCCAGGCCTTCCACGAAAGGCAGCGCGGAGAAACGTGGACGGTGCAGGAGGAGGACGGCACCACGCTCGGCCAGCGCGTCACCCCGCTCGATCGCGTCGGCCTGTACGTGCCCGGCGGCCGGGCGGCCTACCCGTCGTCGGTGCTGATGAACGCGATCCCTGCGCAAGTGGCCGGCGTGCGCGAGATCGTGATGGTCGTGCCCACGCCGGGCGGCGCGAGGAATCCGCTCGTGCTCGCGGCGGCGAGCCTGGCGGGAGTCACGCGCGCGTTCGCGATCGGCGGTGCGCAGGCGGTCGGCGCGCTCGCGTACGGCACGGCGACCGTGCCGGCGGTCGACAAGATCGTCGGTCCCGGCAATGCGTACGTCGCCGCCGCCAAACGGCGCGTGTTCGGCGTCGTCGGCATCGACATGATCGCGGGGCCGAGCGAGATCCTGGTGATCTGCGACGGCAAGACCGATCCGGACTGGATCGCGCTGGATCTGTTCTCGCAGGCCGAGCACGACGAGCTCGCCCAAGCGATCCTGCTCACGCCCGACGCGTCGTACATCGACGCTGTCGCCGCCGCCATCGCGCGGCTGCTGCCGGCGCAGCCACGCCGGCAGATCATCGAAAGCTCGCTCGCGAACCGCGGCGCGCTGATCCGCACGCGCGATCTGGACGAAGCGTGCGCCATCGCCGACCGCATCGCCCCCGAACATCTGGAGATCTCGACCGACGAACCCGAGCGTTGGGCGGAGAAGATCCACCACGCCGGCGCGATTTTCCTCGGCCGCTATTCGAGCGAATCGCTGGGCGACTACTGCGCCGGTCCGAATCACGTGCTGCCGACCGCGCGCACGGCCCGCTTCTCGTCCCCGCTCGGCGTCTACGACTTCCAGAAGCGCACCAGCCTGATCCATGTCTCGCGCGCCGGCGCGCAGACCCTCGGTCAGATCGCCGCGCGACTGGCCATCGGCGAGCAGCTTGCCGCGCACGCGCAAAGCGCCGCCTGCCGCCTCGAAAAATAATGGGGTCAGACACCAATTTCCGGGCCAAGCCGGATCTGTCGATCCTGCGCGACGAAGTGCGCGCGGCCAGCGCCTATCACGTGCCGCCGGCCGAGGGCCTGATCAAGCTCGATGCGATGGAAAACCCGTACCGGCTGCCCGAGCCGCTCGCACGCGCACTCGGCGAGCGGCTCGCGCAGGTGGCGCTGAACCGCTATCCGCCGGCGAACCCCGTCGATTTCAAGGCCAAGCTGGCGCGTGCGGTCAACCTGCCCGCCGGCATGGCGCTGATGCTGGGCAACGGCTCCGACGAGCTGATCCACCTCGTGATCCAGGCCTGCGCGCGGCCCGGCGCGGTCGTGCTGTCGCCGTGGCCTTCGTTCGTGATGTACGAAATCAGCGCGAAATTCGACGGCTGCCGCTTCGTCGGCGTGCCGCTGCGCGCCGACTTCGCGCTCGATCGCGATGCGCTACTCGCCGCGATCGCGCGCGAACGACCGGCGGTGGTCTTCATCGCCTGGCCGAACAACCCGACCGGCAACCTGTTCGATCGCGCGACGGTCGAGGCCGTCCTCGACGCCGCGCCGGGGCTGGTCGTGCTCGACGAGGCGTACCTGCCGTTCGCGTGCGACACCTGGCTGCCGCAGCTCGCCGACCACGCCAAACCCAGGCCGAACCTGCTGGTGCTGCGCACGCTGTCGAAGCTCGGGCTGGCGGGCATCCGGCTCGGATACCTGGCCGGCGACCCGGCGTGGATCGAGCAGTTCGACAAGTTGCGCCCACCGTACAACGTCAACGTGCTGACTCTGGCCACGGCCGATCTGCTGCTCGACCATCTCGCGGTGCTCGACGCGCAGGCGGCCGCCGTGCGCGCGGAGCGCGCACGACTGCTCGCCGCGCTGCGCACGCTGCCCGCGGTCACCGCGTTCGAGTCGGCCGCCAACTTCATCCTGTTCCGTGTCGCCGATCCGGACGCCGTGTTTGCAGGACTGAAGGCGCGCGGCATACTGATCAAGAACGTCGCCCACATGCACCCGCTGCTCGCCGGCTGCCTACGAACGACGGTCGGTACACCGCAGGAAAACGACGCTTTTCTCGACGCCTTGAGAGCGAGCCTTTGAGCGCGATGACTGAAGTTCCCCCTACCCCCCTTTATGAAACGGGGGTGATTCGAGGCGCGCGGCCTGTTCCCCCCGTTGAAGAAGGGGGGCGAGGGGGGATCTCGAGAGCCGACCACCATGACCCCTCGCATCGCTGAAATCGTCCGCAACACCACCGAGACGCAGGTCCGCGTCGTCGTCGATCTGGACGGCACCGGCAAGTCGCAGCTGGCCACCGGCATCGGCTTCTTCGACCACATGCTCGAGCAGATCGCGCGGCACGGTGCGCTCGATCTGACGATCGAAGCGACGGGCGACCTGCACATCGACGCGCACCACACGGTCGAGGATGTCGGCATCACGCTCGGGCAGGCGGTGGCGCGCGCGGCCGGCGACAAGCGCGGCATCCGCCGCTACGGCCACGCGTACGTGCCGCTGGATGAGGCGCTGTCGCGCGTCGTCGTCGACTTCTCCGGCCGGCCGGGGCTCGAATGGCACGTGCCTTTCACGCGCGCGATGATCGGCGCGTTCGACGTCGACCTCGCGCACGAGTTCTTCCAGGGCTTCGTCAATCACGCGCAGGTCACCTTGCACGTCGACAACCTGCGCGGCGCCAACGCGCACCACCAGTGCGAAACGGTGTTCAAGGCGTTCGCGCGTGCACTGCGCATGGCGCTCGAACTCGATCCGCGCGCAGTCGGCGCGGTGCCGAGCACCAAGGGCACGCTGTAGTCGCGCGATGATCGCCGTCGTCGACTACGGCATGGGCAACCTGCGTTCGGTGGCCAAGGCGCTCGAGCATGTCGCGCCGCGCGAGACGGTGCGCGTGACTTCGAGCGCGGCCGAGATCGACGCGGCCGACCGCGTCGTGCTGCCCGGCCAAGGCGCGATGCCCGACTGCATGCAGTACCTGCGCGACGCGGGCTTGGAGGACTGCGTACGCCGTGCCGCCCAACGCAAGCCGCTGCTGGCGGTGTGCATCGGCGAGCAGATGCTGTTCGACTGGTCCGAAGAAACGCGGACGGCAGGCACGCGCACGCCGGGGCTGGGGTTGTTCCGGGGCGGGGTTGTGCGCTTTCGCGAAGCGCACTTGCAGCAAGCAGACGGCGCGCGGCTGAAGGTGCCGCACATGGGATGGAACCGCGTGGCGCAGACCCGTCCGCACCCGCTGTGGCACGGCATCGCCGACGGCAGTTGGTTCTACTTCGTGCACAGCTACTACGTCGTGCCGGCCGACGCGTCGCTGGTCTTCGGCGAGTCGACGTACGGGCGCGTCTTTACCTGCGTGGTGGCGCGGGATAATATTTTCGCGACCCAGTTTCACCCCGAAAAAAGCGCCGCCGCCGGACTCAGGCTCTACGAGAACTTCGCCCGCTGGACGCCTTGATGGCCGGCGCTGCCGGCGCCGCTGCCGCCCCGAAACATCCCGCCGCCGTCTCCGGCCTCGCCTTACCCACGAACGAACCTGCCGCAGCGAGCACTCGATGCTGCTGATCCCCGCGATTGACCTGAAGGACGGGCGCTGCGTGCGCCTGCGCCAAGGCGACATGAACGATGCGACCGTCTTCTCCGAGGATCCGGTTGCGATGGCGCGGCACTGGGTCGCACTCGGCGCGCGCCGGCTGCACATCGTCGATCTGAACGGCGCGCGCTCGGGCAAGCCGGTCAACGAGCCGGTCATCAGGAAGATCGTCGCCGCGGTCGGCGACGACGTACCGGTCCAGCTCGGCGGCGGGCTGCGCGATCTGGACACGATCGAGCGCTACATCGACGACGGCGTGCGCTTCGTCGTGATTGGCACCGCCGCGGTCAAGAACCCCGGATTCCTGCACGACGCCTGCTCGGCGTTCGGCGGGCACGTGATCGTCGCGCTCGACGCCAAGGGCGGCAAGGTCGCCACCGACGGCTGGAGCAAGCTCACCGGGCACGATGTCGTCGATCTTGCGCAGAAGTTCGAGGACTACGGGGTCGACGCGATCCTGTACACCGACATCGGCCGCGACGGCATGCTCACCGGCGTCAACGTCGAGGCCACCGTGGAACTTGCGCGTGCGGTCAAGATCCCGGTGATCGCCAGCGGCGGGATCAGGGATCTCGCCGACATCGAGCGGCTGTGTGCGGTCGAGGACGAGGGCATCGAGGCGGTGATCCTCGGCCGCTCGCTGTACGAAGGCACGCTCGACTTCAAGCAGGCGCAGGCGCGCGCCGACGCGCTCGCCGCGCGCGACTGATTCGCGTCCGCGCCGCGCGTTCAGCGGCGCGTCGCCTCGGCGCGTTCGACACAGCGGCGAAAGTCTTCGAAGGCTCCGTACGCAGGCGGTACCGTGCGCTGCGCGCCGCACAGGTCGGTCGGCGGCTCGCCCGGGTTCGCGCGCCGTGGCGGCGCGCCGTTCCAGCGCAGGTCGAGCGCATCCGCGTCCGCGAACAGCCGGCGCACCGGATGCAGGCCGACGAACGCTGCCGCCAGCCATGGCGTGCGGTTGTCGATCGCGTCCAGCGCGCCGCCGTCGCGCGAACGCAGCGCACCGTCGATCAGATTGCCCGCGGCGTGCGCCGCGCTGTCCGCATAGCGGACCACCACACCCGCGGTGTCGAGCACGGTGTTGTGCAACAGTCGGGTGCGTGCAGACCGGTTGATGTAGATGCCCTCGTCCGAGCACGATGCGATCAGGTTGTTGGCGATCAGCCCGTCGTCGTGCTCGACGACGCAGCGGCGGTCGCGGCACCCTCGGGCGTCGGAGCCGCCCCCGCCGAAGGACAGTCCGACGCGCCTGCCGGGCGCGCCGCGCAGGCGGTGCTCGCACAGCACGACGTTGCCGACGAAGCGGTTGCCGCTGCCGCCGCCTTTGGCGAACGCGCCGTAGCTCGTGCGGTCGCCGCCGGCTTTGACGAAGTCGGCGATCAGGTTGCCTTCGATGGTCCAGCCGCTGGCGGCGACCAGGTCGATCGGCGTGACCGGCGCATCGGTGGCGCGCGGCGCACCGTTGACGAACGTGTTGAACACGATGCGCCCGTCATCGGGGAAGCGTCCGCCGGCGCCGTTGACCTTCACGTGCGCGTGGAAGTCGCGCACGACGTTGTTGCGGATCTCGACATGATGGGCGCCGCCGACCACGTGGAACGCGTGTTCGCAACCGTCGTGCGTACGGCACACGCCGCGAATCTCCAGGTTCTCGAAGATCCAGTACGGCGCGCTGACGTGGAAGCCCTCGAGCAGTTCGAACTCGAGCACGACCTGGCCCAGAAGCGCGGCGCGCACCGCGATCGGCGCATCGGCGCGACCCGCGCGCGTCAGAGCGAGCGCGTGGCCGTTGAAGCGGTAGGTGCCCGGTACAAAGGTGATCGCGTCGCCGGCCGCGGCCCCTTCGAAGGCTGCGAGCGCGTCATCGGCGCTGGCGACGAGCACGGTACGGCCGCGCCCGACCGCTTGGCCGTCCGCGGCGCCGGAGCCGGTCCACGACGGGTAGGCGGCGCGCGG
>JBBIQI010000006.1:0-37668 GCA_037442465.1 Burkholderiales bacterium | reverse complement strand
CGCGGTCGCGCAGGCGATCCCCGGCGCGCAGTGGGCGCCGCGCATCGCGCCCGACGAGGCCGACGAACACGATGCCGGCTCCGAAGCCTTCTGGGACGCGTTGACGCGCTCGGCGCTGCGGCCGCAACGCGTGCTGCTGCTGCGCGCGCAGGACGGGCGCGCGTGGCTGGCGGATCGGCTTGCCGACTCCGGGGCGCGCGTCACCGCGGTGGCGGTGTATTCGCGGCGCGCGCACGGCGCGAGCGACGATGACGTCGCCACGCTGCGGCGCTGGCGGGATGCCGGCCGTGCGCCGGCCATCGTCGTCACCAGCAGCGAGGCGGTCCAGATCCTGCTCGCTCACATCGACTGCGCCGGCGCGCGTGACTGGCTGCATGCCGGGCTCGCGCTCGCGACGCATGTGCGCATCGCCGAGCGGTTGCGCGCGGCGGGCTTCGCGCGGATCGCGCTCGCGGCGCCGCGCGCCGCTGCGATCCTGGGCGCGCTCGAGGCGCAAGTAGAATCGCGCTGAATCGAGCCATCTCGGACCGCGCCGAAGCCCGCGTTGAGCCCCTCGAAGGGTGAGTCGTCGAATGCGCGCACGCGGCAGCGCGCACCGGCTGCACCGGCATGAACGAAACTCCCCAGCCCATCGCAACGACCCCCGCGCGGCGGCCGCGTCGGCTCGTCCGTGCATTGATGCTGCTTGCGTTGGCGGGGATCGTGGCGGCCGCCCTCGTCTACGAGCTGCGCGAAGCGCGGCGGCTGCGTCAGCAGCTCGAGCAGTTCCAGACCGAGACGGCGACCGCGCTCGCCGAAGCGGCGCGCGCGAACGCCGAGGCGCGCAACCGCATCGCGCGACTGGAGGAGGAACTCGAACGCGTCAATGACAGCCGCGCCGCGCTCGATCAGCTCTACCAGGAACTGACGCGCGGGCGCGACGACGTCGCACTGATCGAGGTCGAGCGACTCTTGGGGCTCGCCGCGCAGGAGTTGCAGCTCACCGGCAACGTCGGCGCCGCGCTGGCGGCACTGCAAAGCGCTGATGCGCGCCTGGCGCGGCTGGAACGTCCGCAACTCGGCAACCTGCGGCGCGCGATCGGGCGCGACATCGAGCGGCTGCGCGCGGTGCCCGCCGTCGATCTGACCGGCATCGCCCTGAAGCTCGACCAAATCGCACAGGGCGTGGATGGCTGGCCGCTGCTGTCGGAAGTGACCCCCCGGCCCGCGCGTGCCGCGCAGACGAGGGCGGCCGCAGAGAAGAAGGGCGACGCCGCCGCCACCGATGACTTCGCCGCGCGCCTGCGCGCCTGGCTGGCGCGCGAGTTCGGCGACCTGGTGCGTATCCGCGAGGTCGACACGCCGGAGGCGCTGCTGCTGTCGGGCGCGCAGCAGCAGCTCGTGCGGCACCAGGTGCGCTTGCGGCTGCTCGAGGCGCGGATCGCGCTGCTGGCCCGCAATGACCGGCTGTTCCGCGCCGACCTTGCCGAGGCGCAGGCATCGATCGCGCGCTACTTCGACACGAAGCATCCGGGCGCGGCCAGCGCGGCGTTGCAACTTCGGCAGCTCGCCGCCTCGACGCTCGCCGTCGAGCTGCCGACGCTGAACGACAGCCTGGGTGCACTGCGAGCCACGACCGGCGGCCGCGCGGTGGCGCGATGAAGTGGCTCGTCTGGGCGGTGGTGCTCGCGCTGGCGGCCGTCGCCGCCGCGCTGGTAGCGCGCCTGAACGACGGCAACGTGGTGCTGCTGCTGCCGCCGTACCGGATCGATCTGTCGCTGAACTCGTTTCTGCTGGCGGCGCTGCTGCTGCTCGGCGCGGTCTATTGGATCGCGCGCGCGGCGCAGAAGATCGCCGACTTTCCGGCGCGCGCGAAGCTGTATCGCGAGCGGCGCGCCGAGGTCGGCGGGCAGCGCGCGCTGCGTGAGGCGTTGCGTTCACTGTTCGAGGGGCGATTTGCGCGCGCCGAACGCGCCGCGAAAGCGGCGCAGGAAGCGCCGGCCCTGGCGGGGCTGGCGGCGCTGATCGGCGCGCGCGCTGCGCATCGGATGCAGGAGCACGAGCGGCGTGACGAGTGGCTGACGCGCGCCGAGGGCGACCCGCAGTTGAACACGGCGCGACTGGTCGCCAGCGCCGAGATGTGGACCGAAGGGCGCGAAAACGCACGCGCACTGGAGGCGATCGACGCGTTGCAGGCGTCCGGCGGGCGCCACATCCACGCCGCGCGCGTCGCGCTCGCGGCCAACCTGCAGGCCGGGCGCTGGGAGGAGGTGCTCAAGGGGGTGCGCCTGCTGGCCAAGCGCAACGCGCTGCACGACGCCGTGGCCACGCGCTACAAGGTGCTCGCGTGGCGGGCCTTGCTCGCGCAGCGCCGCCACGATCCGTCGGCGCTCGAGGCGGCGTGGAACCGCGTCCCGGCGGAGGATCGTCGCATTCCCGAGCTCGCGCTCGAAGGCGCACGGCTGCTGAACCTCGCGGGCCGCGGGCGCGCCGCCGGCGCGGCCATCGAGGCGGCGCTGGACAAGGCGTGGGATCCGCGCCTGCTCGATGAGTACGCCAAGACCTACGACCTGCCTTCGCGCGAGCGCATCGAGCGCGCCGAAGCCTGGCTCCAGGATCACGCGGGCGATGCCGCGCTGCTGCGCTGCCTCGGTCTGCTGTGCCTGCGCGAACAGCTCTGGGGCAAGGCGCGCACCTACCTCGAGGAAAGCCTGCGCGCGAAAGCGCACCCGGCCACGTTGCTGGCGCTTGCCCGGCTCGCGGAGACCGTCGGCGACGAGCAGGAGGCGGCACGCCGCTATCGGGAGGCCGCGCTCGGTTACGCGAATCTGCTTGCGGAGCCCGAGGTGGCCGAAGCGGCGCACTCGCCGCGCGGCGCGCTGCGCGAGTTCTCGATCTGAGGGTGCGCGCGCCGGCTTGACACGGACCGCGGCGGTCACGAGACTTCGCCGGCTCCGGACCCCGGAACGGACCGCTACGACAACAGGAGATGCGATGAACAGCTTGCGCTACGCATGGATCGCTGCCGGCATGCTCGCCTGCGCCGCGGCGACCGCCCAGACGACGGTCAAGATCGGCTATGCGACCACGCCGCAGTCGCATTACGGCGTCGGCACGACCGTGTTCTGCGAGGAACTCGACAAGCGCACGTCCGGCCGCTACAAGTGCCAGCAGTTCCCGAACGCCGCGCTCGGCGGCGAACGCGAGATGATCGAGGCGGTGCAACTGGGCACACTCGACATCGTCAATACGTCGACCGGCCCGGTCGGCAACTTCGTGCCTGAAGTCAACATCGTCGACATCCCGTTCCTGTTCCGCGACTACGAGCACGCGCGCAAGGTGCTCGATGGCCCGATCGGCGATGAGCTGCGCGCCAAGTTCCCGGCCAAGGGACTGATCGCGCTGGCGTGGACCGAAAACGGCTTCCGCCACATGACCAACAGCAAGCGGCCGATCGTCAAGCCCGAGGATGCGAAGGGTCTGAAGATCCGCAGCATGCAGAACAAGGTGCACATCCAGGCGTTTCAGTCGATCGGCATCCAGCCCACACCGATGGCGTTTCCGGAGCTGTTTACAGCGCTGCAGCAGGGCACGGTCGACGGCCAGGAGAACCCGATCCCGGTGATCCTGTCGGCCAAGTTCGCGCAGGTGCAAAAGCACCTGTCGCTGACCGGCCACGTGTACTCGCCGGCGCTGCTGATCATGTCGCCGGCGTTGTGGAACAAGCTGTCGGACGCGGACAAGAAGGCGTTCACCGAGGCGGCCAAGGCAGGCAGCGCGGCGCAGCGCAAGAAGGTCAACGACGACGAGCGGGTCGGCATCGACGAACTGCGCAAGGCGGGCATGAACGTGGTCACGAACGTCGACGGCGCCGCCTTCCGCGCGGCGATGACGCCGGTGTGGGCCGAGTTCGCCAAGCAGTTCGGCGCCGACAACATCCGCCGAATTCAGGAGGTCAAGTAGGCGGCAGGTGCGCGTGCGGCGCATCGCGGGCTCGCTTCGGCAGCCAGGTCGAGCCCCGCACGCCCGGCCGAGGAGGCGCGATCGAGTGCGCCGAGGACGCTTGACGACGCATTCGACCGAATGCGAGCGGCGCCGCCGCGCGGTGAGCGGCCGCGCAGGCGTCATCGGCGCGCAGGCGAGGAGCTTCTTGGACGCTGCAAGGACAACAGGTTTCCGCGTGCGCGATGACGTCGCCGGCGACCTTCTTCCGTCGCGGCGCTCGGCGTGGCCGGGCGACGGGCGCGATTGCGGAAAACGCGCATGAGCCGGTGGATCCTCGCGGTCGATCGCCTCGTCACGAATGCCATCTGGACGCTGGCGGCGGTGCTGCTGGGCGTCGTCGCCTGCCTCGGCCTGTACCAGGTGCTGATGCGTTTCGTGTTCGATCGGCCGAGCCCGTGGACAGAGGAGCTGATCGGCCGGCTGCTGATCTGGATGGTGATGCTCGGTGTGGCGGCTGCGTTCAGGCAGGGCGCGCTGGTGTCGGTCGACGTGCTGCTGCGGCTTGCGCGCGGCGGCCTGCGGCGCGCGATGCGACACGTGATCCTCGCCGCGTCGCTGTTTTTCCTCGGCGTGATCGCCTGGGTCGGCTTCGATCTGGCGTGGCGGATCCGGTTCCAGACTTTCGCCGCGCTGCCGATCTCGATCAGTTGGGCTTACCTCGCGCTGCCGGTCGGCGCGAGCTTTTCGTCGCTCGCGGTGCTCGCGCATTACTTCGACCCGATCCACCGCGAGCTGGAAGCGCAGCGCTAGCCGCTAACGCGCGGCGGCGACAGGGAGACGGCATGTCGATCGCGATGCTGGTCACGATGCTGCTGTGCTTCGCGCTGTCGATTTCGGTGGCGGTGTCGATCGGGCTGGCGGCCTTCGTCGGCGTGGCCGGCTTCACCGAGTTGCCGTGGCTGGCGATCCCCAAGGAGATGTTCACCGCGATCGACAAGTTTCCGCTCGCGGCGATCCCGTTCTTCATCCTCGCCGGCAACCTGATGGAGGCGGGCGGCATCTCGCGTCGGCTGGTGGATTTCGCCAAGTCGATCGTCGGCGGCGTGCAGGGCGGGCTGCCGATGACCTGCGTGCTGACGTGCATGATCTTCGCCGCGGTGTCGGGCTCGTCGGTGGCGACGACGTTCGCGATCGGCGCGATCCTGATTCCCGCGCTGATTCGGCACGGCTATCCGACGCACTACGCGGCCGCGCTGCAGGCCACGAGCGCCGAGCTCGGTGTCGTGATTCCGCCGTCGATCCCGATGATCTTGTACGGCGTGTCGGCCGAGGTGTCGATCGGCGAACTGTTCATCGCCGGCTTCGGCCCGGGGCTGCTGATCGGCGGCGCGCTGATGCTGTTCGTCTACCTGTACTGCAAGCGACGGGGCTGGGGCAAGCAGGACGGCGACGGCCGGCTGCCGTTTGCGGTCGCGTTGCGCCACGCGGCGTGGGCGCTCATGATGCCGGTGATCATCCTGGGCGGAATCTACGGCGGCATCTTCACGCCGACCGAAGCGTCGGTCGTCGCGGTGTTCTACGCGCTGTTCATCGGTGTGTTCGTCTACCGCGAGGTCAAGCCGGTTCAGGTGTTCGAAGTCCTGAAGCGCTCGGTAATCTCTGCCGCGGTGATCATGTTCATCATCGCCAACGCGGGGCTGTTCGCCTATCTAATCACGCGCGCCGGCGTGCCCGCGCAGATCGGGCAGTTCCTGAAGGAGGCGCTTCGATCGCCGGAGCTATTCCTGCTCGGTGTCAACGTCGCGCTGTTCCTGATCGGCATGTTCATCGAGACCTCGGCGTCGATCATCGTGCTGGCGCCGATCTTGGCACCAGTCGCCGCGCATTTCGGCATCGACCCGGTGCACTTCGGCATCGTGATGGTGGTCAACCTCGCGCTCGGCATGATCACGCCGCCGTTCGGTGTCAACCTGTTCGCCGCGTGCACGGTCGCGCGGATCTCGCTCGACCGGATCGTCACGCAACTCGTGCCGTTCGTCGCCGTTGTGCTCGGCTGCCTGCTGGTCGTGACCTACTTTCCGCCGTTGACGCTCGCATTGCGCGACCTCGCGTATTGATAGCGCGCGAGCGTTCGACGCGCCGCCGCGCGCCGATCGGGCGCAACCCGCTCGCCGCCGACCGTCATCCGTGCCTGCGTTGCGTTCCGGCGACGGCCTGTGCCGGTCGGTCCATAGATGTCGTGCGGATTTGGGTCGCCCGGTGGAGCAGCCGACCCGGAAAAGCCAGCCCGCTGGCCCGCGACGTGAGGCATCGTGACGCTCGATCGGTGTACCGCCGGACTTGAGCGCGGGCGCCGCCGCGTGCTCTGATCGAGGCATGGGGACAATCAACGAAGTGCTGCTGGCGGCCGGCGCGTTGCTGTTCGTCGCGATCCTGTTGTCGGCGCTGTCGCAGCGAATCGGGGTGCCCGCGCTGCTGGTCTTCCTCGCGGTCGGACTCTTCGCCACCGAGCTGCCGGGCGCACCGGAGGGATTCATCGGCACGCACACCGCGGCGCTGATCGGCAACCTTGCACTGGCGGTGATCCTGCTCGACGGTGGCCTGCGCACGCGGGCATCGACCTTTCGCATGGTCGCCGCGCCGGCGCTGGTGCTCGCTACCTTCGGCGTCGTGTTGACCGCCGTGCTGGTGGGGCTGCTCGCGGCGGCGCTGCTTGGCTTCGACTGGCGCTACGCGATGCTGATGGGCGCGATCGTCGGCTCGACCGACGCCGCCGCGGTGTTCGCGCTGCTGCGCGCCGGCGGACTGCGGCTGAACGAGCGCGTCAGCGCCACGCTCGAGGTCGAATCGGGCATCAACGACCCGATGGCCGTGTTCCTCACGCTGTCGATGATCGAGCTGATCCGGTTGCCGGACGCGACCGTGGCGCAGCTCGTGCCGATGTTCGCGTTGCAGCTCGGCGTCGGGCTCGCCTGCGGCGGACTGCTCGGCCGCGTACTGGCCGAGATCATCGCGCGGGTGCGCGTGACCGAGGGACTGTACGCGCTGCTGATCCAGTCCGGCGGGCTGTTGATCTTCGCGACCGCCAATCTTCTGGGCGGCAGCGGCTTTCTCGCGATCTTCCTCGCGGGCATGATCGTGGCGCGCCGGCGTGTGCACGTGACGGAAGACGTGCTGCGCGTCAGCGACGGGCTGGCGTGGCTCGCGCAGGCGGGCATGTTCCTGATCCTCGGACTCATCACCGACGTGAAGAACCTGGCCGAGGTTGCTTCCGCCGCGCTGGCCATCGGCGTCGGTCTGATCGTCTTCGCGCGTCCGGTCGCGGTCGCGGTGTTCCTCGCGCCGTTTCGCTACTCGCTGCGCGAGATCGCGTTCATCGGCTGGGTCGGGCTGCGCGGCGCCGTGCCGATCGTGCTTGCGTTGTTTCCGCTGATGGCCGGCATCGCCGACGCCGCGCTGCTGTTCCATCTCACGTTCTTCACCGTGTTGCTGTCGCTGCTTGCGCAAGGCGCTTCGTTGCCATTTGCCGCGCGGCTGGCGAAGGTGGTCGTTCCTGCGAGTTCGCCGATCCTTGCGGCCGAAGCGATCGAGGGAAGCCGCGACGGGCACGAGCTGGTGCAGCTTCGCGTGCTGCCCGACGCGCGCGTAGCCGGGCGGGCGCTCGACGAGCTGGAGCTGCCGGGTGGCGCACGCGTGGTCGAGGTCGTGCGCGGCGGACACTCGATCGCCGCCACGACGCTCGCCGCCGGCGATGTCGTTGCCGTGCTTGCGCGCGACGAAACCGTCGGCGATCTCGAGGAGCTGTTCGCGCCGGCGCCGGCGATTCCCGAGTGGTCACTCGACGCCGCCGCCACGCTCGGCGATCTGCGCGAGTACTACGGGCTGGAGATTCCGTCCGACGCGACGGCGGGGCAGTCGGTGGGTGAGTTCCTGCGAGCGAGACTGCGCGGCCGGCCGGCGATCGGCGATCGCATCGCCGTCGGCCGCGTGGTGTTGGCGGTGCGGCAGGCCGAAGGAGGAAGGATCCGCCGGGTCGGGCTGCGCGTGACGCCGCGCGCCGACGCAACGGCGCGGTGAGCGCGTCAGACGCAGCGGCCGCCGTCGACCTCGAGGCAGGCGCCGGTGACGAACTCGGCTTCGTCCGAAGCGAGATAAAGGCACGCGTTGGCGACGTCGAGCGGGCGCGAAAAGCGTCCGAGCGGAATCGTCGCCAGGAACTTCTTGCGGTTTTCAGGCGTGTCGGGCATGCCCATGAAATCTTCCAGCAAACCCGTTTCGCCGATCACCGGGTTGACGCAGTTGACGCGGATGCGATCCGGGCCGAGTTCCGCGGCCATCGCCTTGCTGGTGACGATTACCGCGCCCTTGCTGCCGTTGTACCAGACGAGCCCCGGGCGCGGTCGCACGCCGGCGGTCGACGCGATGTTGACGAAGCAGCCGCCGCCCTGCGCGCGGAAGTACGGCACGATGTGCTGCGCGGTCCAGTAGATGCTCTTGACATTGACGGCGTAGACGCGGTCGAACGTCGCTTCGTCGACTTCAAGCAGCGGCCGGTTGCGGTGCGTGGTGCCGGCGTTGTTCACGACGATGTCGAGCCGCCCGAAATGCGCGAGCGCCGCATCGAGCAGGCCCTTGACGTCGGCGCTCTTCGACACGTCGCCAAAGGCGAACTGGGCGCGCCCGCCCGCAGCACGGATCGCCGCCGCGACACGCTCGCCCGCGTCGCGCGCGACATCGTTGACGATCACTGCGCAGCCTTCGTCGGCGAAACGCTCGGCGATACCGCGACCGAAGCCGGACGCGCCGCCGGTGACGATCGCCACTTTGTTGTGCAGTCTCATGTCGTTGGAGTCCTGTTTGAACCACAGCGGCGCAGAGACACGGAGCCATGCATTGTCTTGCTCAGTGCCTCGGTGTCTCTGTGGTGAATCGACTTACCCGTGCTTGATGGCGATGGTCTTTAGCCGCGTGAAGCCCAGCAGCGCCTCGAAGCCCTTTTCGCGGCCGTAGCCGCTGCCCTTCACACCGCCGAACGGCAGCTCGATGCCGCCGCCCGCACCGTAGTTGTTGACGAACACCTGGCCGCAGGCGAGCTTGCGCGCGAGCCTGAGCTGGCGCGCGCCGTCGCGCGTCCACACGCCGGCGACCAGGCCGTACATCGTGCCGTTGGCGATGCGCAGCGCCTCCTCTTCGGACTCAAACGGCAGCGCGGCGAGCACGGGACCAAAGATCTCCTCCTGCGCGATCGGATGGTTTGGGGGCACGTCGCGCAGCAGCGTCGGCACCTGGTAAAAGCCCGTTTCCGGCGCGTCTTCGACGACGTGTCCCTGCGCGGCGATCGCGATGCCGTCGGCCTGCGCCTGGCTCAGGTAGTCCCAGACGCGCTGCAGTTGGTTGCGCCGGATCAGCGGGCCGGCATCCAGATCGGCGAGCGCGGGACCGACGCGCAGCTTCGACATTGCTTCGCCGATGCGCTCGAGCAGCGGCTCGTAGACGCGCCGCTCGACCAGCAGCCGGCTGCCGGCCGAGCAGGTCTGTCCGCAGTTCTGCACGATCGCGTTGACCGCGACCGGCAGCACTTCGTCGAGGTCGGCGTCGGCGAAGACGATCTGCGGGCTCTTGCCGCCGAGTTCGAGCGTGACCGGGCAGTGATGCTTCGCGGCGGCCTGCGCGACCAGCGTGCCGGTCGCCGGCGACCCGGTGAACGAGATGTGGTCGATGCCCGGATGGGCGGCTAGCGCGGCGCCGGCCTCGTGGCCGTAGCCGGTGACGATGTTCAGCGCGCCGGCGGGAACGCCGACCTCGGCGGCAAGCTCGGCCAGTCGCAACAACGACAGGCACGCGTCTTCCGCCGGCTTGACGACGCACGCGTTGCCGGCGGCCAATGCCGCGCCCACACTGCGGCCGAAGATCTGCAGCGGATAGTTCCACGGAATGATGTGGCCGGTCACGCCGTGCGGCTCGCGCAGCGTCAGCACCGTCATGCCGGGCTGGTATGGAATGGTCTCGCCGTGCAGCTTGTCGGCCGCGCCGGCGTAGTACTCGAAGTAGCGCGCCAGCGCCGTGGCGTCGGCGCGGCCCTGTTTCAGCGGCTTGCCGGTGGTGCGCGATTCGAGTCGCGCCAACTCCTCGAGGTGATCGAGCACGGCCTGGGAGAGCCGCGCCAGCAGCCGCCCGCGTTCGGTTGCGTTGAGCCGTCCCCACGCGCCGTCGCCGAACTCGCCGTACGCCGCGCGCGCCGCTTTCACGGCGGCGTCGACGTCGGCGGCGTTGCCGCGCGCGATCTTGGCAAAGGGCTTGCCGTCCGACGGGTCGATCACGTCGATCGATTGGCCCGAGCGCGCGGGCACCCAGCGGTTGTCGATGAAATGATGCCCGCCGCCGGCGGCGATCCATCCGCCATCCATGGCCGTCCTCCCCTTGCCTTGCGACCACGATTATGAGGCGCGGAGGCGCGCGGATCCAAGCGGATGCGCCGCTAGAATCGTGCGCAAACCGAATCCGAAGCGAGTAGACGATGGGACTTGACCGCGTGCCCGCCGGCTGCGCACTGCCGGACGACTTCAACGTCATCATCGAGATTCCCGCGCATGCGGATCCGATCAAGTACGAGGTCGACAAGGACTCGGGCGCGCTGTTCGTCGACCGCTTCATCGGCACCTCGATGCACTATCCGTGCAACTACGGCTACATCCCGCACACGATCGCCGATGACGGCGATCCGGTCGACGTGCTGGTGATCACGCCGTTTCCGCTGCAGCACGGTGTGGTCGTGCGCTGCCGCCCGCTGGGTGTGCTGAGGATGGAAGACGAGGCGGGCGGCGACTCCAAGCTGCTGGCGGTGCCGATCGACAAGTGCCTGCCTTGGTACAAGCATTGGCGCAAACCGGAGGACATCGCGCCCGAGCGGCTGGATCAGATCCGCCACTTCTTCGAGCACTACAAGGATCTGGAGCCGGGCAAGTGGGTCAAGGTGATCGGCTGGGCCGGCCCCGACGAGGCGCGGCGCGAGATCCTGGCGGCGGTCGAGGCGTACAGGAGCGCCTCGCCGAAGCCGGCGTTTTGACGCTTTTGCGCGAGCCCTCGCTCGAAGCGCCCTGTCCCACGCGGTGGGACAGGGCGGTGGTGAGGGCACTGACTTCTTGGGGCGGCGTGCCGCTTGCTGTCAACCGGCGGTATCACGCCGCGAGCCCGACGCTGTCGGGTCGCTCGGTAGCGCTCGCGTGGGTGGCCTTCAACCGCCGCGCCAGCGCGCGCAGCAACGCGGCGCCGTCGCCGCGCCACGCGGATCCGTGCATGCAGGCGAGGGTTGCCGGCTGCTCGCGCGCGAGCCGCTCGAGGACCGCGCCGGTGTCGGGCGCGTGCGCGAAGTAGCCGGCGCTACGGCTTTAGGGCAACGATCGCTGTGGCACCCCATCGTACGTCCAGAGGTACTGACGCGGGATCGGACCCTTATTGCGGCCGCCTTGCTGAGTCTGCTCCCAAGCGTGGGCCAGGATGCCGAGTGAGCGCGAAATGCAGAACAGCCCCCGCGCAAGCGGCGCCGGAAACCCCAGCTCGGCGTAGATCACCGCCGTAGCGCCGTCGATGTTGAGCGGGATACGCTTCCCTTGGTTGCGCGCCGCGAGCTCGGCTTCGACGCCGCGCGCAATGCGCGCGAAGCGGCCCGTGATCTCCCGCGACGTGCGCGCCGCCTCGTCCACCAGTTCCAGCAAGCGCGGTGCGCGCGGATCGACCGGGTGGAAACGATGGCCAAAACCGGCGACGAACTTGCCATGCGCCGCGACGGCTTCGTCGATCCCCGCCTGGACTGCCCGCTCGAACGGCTCTGCGCGGTCCAGGCGCACCGCAATCGAGTGGTACAGCTCGACGGCCTGCTCGCCAGCGCCTCCGTGCACGTCGCCCAGGACGTTGACGGCGGAGGCGATCGCGTTGTTCAGGCCGACGCCGCAGGTGGCGGCCATACGCGCGATCGCGATGCTGGGAGCCTGCGGACCGTGGTCCACTGCCGCGACCATCGCAGCGTCCAGCAGACGCGCCTGCTGCTCGGTGGGTAGTTCTCCGCGCGTCATCAGCCAGATCATGTGAGCCAGGCTCACGCGCCCGATCAACTGCTCGATCGGATAGCCGCGAAAGCGAATGACGCCGGGCGACATTTCTATGATTGCCGTGCGCCACCAATCGCGCACAGCCTGCGATCCGCTTGCTCGCTGCTGCTCGCTCATATGGCCCCGTTCCTCCGCAGCGCCGCGATTGCCTCGGCGTCGTAGCCGAGCTCGGCGAGTATGGCCTCCGTATGTTCGCCCAGACGCGGCGGCGGCGCGGTCACCGCCGGCGAATTCCCGTTCAACTTGAAGCCGGTGCGTAAAACGCGAACCTCGCGCCCCACCCCGGGTACATCGTAGAACGTCGCAACCAGGTCGCGCTGGGTGATGTGCTCATGGTTAAGCGCCTGCGGCACCGTGTACACCGGCCCCGCCGGCACCCCTGCATCGGTGAGCCGCCGCCACCAGGTCTCCGTGGGCGCAGCCGCGAGCACACCCTCGAGCAGCGATTTGAGCTCGCCTCGGTGTTGCAAGCGAGCATGGCGATCATGGAAGCGAGGATCCGCGGTCCATTCGGGATGACCGACGACCCTGCACAGCGCCGCGAACTGATCCTGTTTGTTGGCAGCGATATTGAGCAGGCCGTCGGCCGTGCGGAAGGCACCAGAGGGACTGGCGGTCACGTTGTCATTGCCCATCGGCGCAGGCTCCCGGCCAGCCATCAGCCAGTTCGACACTGCCCAGCCCATGGTGGCGATGATGGACTCCAGCATCGAAACGTCGATGAAGACGGCTTCGCTACGCGAGCGATCCACCAACGTGGCGGCGACCGCAAATGCCGCAGTGATTCCGGCGATCGTGTCCGCCACCGGATAGCCGACGCGTAGCGGCGCAGATGCGGCATCGCCGGTGATGCTCATCACGCCGGACATGCCCTGGATGATCTGGTCGTAAGCGGGAAGATCGCGTAGCGGCCCGTCCTGACCGAAGCCGGAAATCGCGCAGTACACCAGCTTCGGATTCTCGTGGCTTACAACTTCGAAGCCGACTCCCAGTCGGTCCATGACGCCGGGCCGAAAGTTTTCGACCAGAACATCGGTCGTGCGAACCAGTCGCTTGAACACTTCCCTACCAGCTTCGTGTTTCAGATTCAGCGTCAGGGACCGCTTACCGGCGTTTTGAGCCAGGAACGACACGCCCATGTGAGCGCGGTTCAGGGCCACGTCGGCGCCCAACTGACGCGCCAGGTCGCCGCTGCCCGGCACCTCGACCTTGATCACGTCGGCGCCGAGGTGCGCAAGCTGGTGACAGGCAAACGGCCCGGCCAGTACGTTGGTCAGATCCAGAACGCGAACGCCTCGCAAGGGCTTGATCGACATCGGTCGGACTCACTCCGCCTTGATGCCGGCCGCCTTTACGACGGCGTCCCAGCGCTGCGTTTCGCTAAGGACGAATTTCGTGGCCGCCTCGGGCGTATTGGCGACAACCTCGAGCCCTTGATCGGCGATGCGCTTGCGCGCGTCGTCGGAGCTCAGCGCGGCGACGATTGCGCGATGCAGCTGCTGCGCGACCGGCGCAGGCGTGCCGTGCGGGGCAGCGAATCCGACCCAGAAGTCCATCACGAAGTTGGGCAGTCCCGCCTCCGGTGCCGACGGAACGTCCGGCAGCAAGGGCGAGCGCTTCGAGCCGGCCACCGCCAACGCGCGCAGTTTGCCCGCCTTGATATGCGGCAAGGCGGTCGGCAACGCCGTCACCAGCGCTTCCACTCGGCCAGCCATCAGGTCCTGCAGCACGGCACCGGCGCCCTTGTAAGGGACATGCATTAGGTCGATTCCCGCCTCACGCTTGAGCAACTCGCCGCCGAGGTGAGTGTTCGTGCCATTGCCACCCGATCCGTAGTTCAGTTTGCCGGGACTCGCCTTGGCGTACGCGATGAACTCCTTGACGGTTTGCGCCGGCACTGCGGGGCTCACCACCAGCACATGCGGCGCCGCTGCGGCGATGGTGATGTGCGCGAAGCCCTTTTTTGGATCGAACGGCAACTGAGCCTGCAACGCCGGCGCAATCGTCATCGACATCTCGGTCGCCAGCAACGTGTACCCGTCCGCCGCGGCGCGGGCTACGGTTCCCCAACCGATCGCGCCCGCGGCGCCAGGCTTGTTTTCGACGATTAGAGGCTGTCCCAGGCTTTGGCCGATCTGTTGCGCAACCAGACGCGCCACGATGTCGGTCGTACCGCCGGGCGCGTAGGGGACGACGATGGTGACCGGGCGCGCGGGGAAGGACTGCGCGGAGGCAGCGGTCGCGGCGCAGGCGAGTATCGCGACACCAATCTGCCGCACAAGGAAGTCGAACATGAGGAGTCTCCAGTCGAGCCAAGAGGTAGACAATGTCTGCGGCGTTCTGTAGAATAGAACGACGTTCTGAATCGTACAGGCCGCGCCTCGTCGCTGTCAACCCGGACCGAGTCTTATGCTGCGCGTCCCAACGGATCGCCATGCCGAAGAAAACCGTTAAACGAACGCCCGTCGCGGGCGAGACAGCCCCCGGCGGCGTGGCTGCGGTCGATCGCGCGTTACGGGTGCTGTGCGCCTTTCGCAGCGGCGACCAGGCGCTGACGCTCGCCGCCTTGGCTAGCCGTACCGGCCTTTACAAGAGCACCGTGCTGCGCATGCTTGCGTCGCTGGAGCACGCGCGCTTGGTGGTGCGGACCAGCGAGGGCGCTTACACGCTTGGCCCGGAGGTCGCGCGGCTGCATTCGGTATTTACGGCTTCGTTCGCACTGGATCAGGTGGTGCTGCCAGTGCTGCGGGAAGTGGTCGCCGCCACGCAGGAAAGCGCGGCGTTTCACGTGCGCCAGGGAGACCAACGCCTATGCCTGTACCGCGTCGACTCGCCGCACGTCGTTCGCGACCACATCAAGGCGGGCGACCTGTTGCCGCTGGAGCGCGGTGCCGGCGGGCGCGTGCTGTGCGCCTTCAGTGGCGCACCAGGCGCGATATACGAGCACATCCGCAAGCAGGGCTACGCCGAAACCGACGGCGACCGAGTCCCCGGCCTGTCCGGCATCTCGGCCCCGGTGTTCGGTGCGGGCGGGCAACTCGTGGGTGCGCTGACCCTGACAATGCCGACGGCGCGCAAGCGCCCCGGCTTCGTACAAACCGTTCGTAAGGCGGCCGCCAGCCTGACCCGAGCCCTCGGCGGCGAGCCGCCGACCTAACCCACTCCGGCGCTACGCCGCGCGATCGATCAGGAGCGACCGACCGTATGTGGAACCTCGATGGAACCGCGCCCGCGATCATCGAAGCGCGAGAACTCACCCGGATGCCCGCACATTTGCGGCGCCCCGTGCGAACGGCATGGGCCGACGCCAACAAGGCGGGGGAACCCGTCGACTGCTTTCTCGAAGGCCCCGCGTTCGATTGCGACGGAAACTTGTACCTGGTAGATATCCCGCACGGGCGCATCCTGCGCATCGACAGCACCCTGACTTGGACCGTCGTCGTCGAATACGACGGTTGGCCCAACGGCACCGCATTCCATCGCGACGGCAGCCTCTGGATCGCCGACTATCGCAAAGGCTTGCTCAGACTGGACGTCGCCACCGGCGCACTTCAGACCTTGCTCGGCCATCGCAACAGCGAATCGTTCAAAGGCCTCAACGACTTGACATTCGACAGCAGGGGGCGCTGCTACTTCACCGATCAGGGGCAGACCGGCCTGCACGACGCAAGCGGGCGCGTCTATCGCTGGGACCCGGACAGCGGCCGGCTCGACTGTCTGCTCGCCACCGCGCCGAGCCCGAACGGGCTCGCACTCGATCTGCAGGAAAAGACGCTATTCGTCGCGGTGACCCGCGCGAACGCGATCTGGCGCGCACCGTTGCAACCTGACGGTTCCGTGTCCAAGGTCGGAGCGTTCCGCACCTTCTACGGTGCGAGCGGCCCAGATGGTCTAGCGATCGACGTCGAGAACCGCCTCGCGGTCGCGCACGCGAGCCTCGGTGCAGCCTTCCTGTTGAACCCGCGCGGCGACGTAACGCACATCATCCGCAGTCCGACCGGCACCACGGTCACTAATGTGGCGTTTCGCCCCGGGACCGCGGAACTCGTAATGACCGAGTCTCAGAGTGGGACGATTCTGTCGGCGCTGCTGCCCGCCCCGGGGGCTGCGCTCTTCTCGCATGCGTGACGGGCAGCGCCGAGGCAGCACAACCAGTGGACATTGCGAATGCCAACGATGTTCACAGTCGATCGGGCGTGTGAAGCGACCACGCTTCCTGTTGCGTCGTTCGCGTTTACACACTATCGTATGTAAACACTGATTACGCCGAAAACTATGTGATGCAGGAATTCGTCGTCCGCATACCGGCTCAGCTCGGACCGCTCGTGACGAGCTTTCGGCGCGCCCGCCGGATGTCGCAGGCCGAGCTCGCGCGTATGCTTGGCACGACGCAGCAGGCCGTTTCGAGGCTGGAACGCGATCCCTCCGCGGTCAGCGTTGCGCGACTGCTGAAGACGCTGGCAGCGCTCGGCGTCGACTTGGTTCTGCGCGAAACTGACGGTGCGCGGGCCGGCTCGAACAAGACCGACCGCGATTCGCGCCTCGCCTGGTAAGCGCATGGGGCGCCCCTCGCATACCCGCAGACTCGACCTGTGGATGAATGGGGAACTGGTCGGCCACTGGTCGGTGTCGCCGCGGCGGGAGGAGCTGCAGTACGCCGCAAGCTGGCTGGCCTCGCCACGAGCCCGCCCGATCTCCCTGTCGCTGCCCTTTCAGGCCGGCAACGCGCCGCACCGCGGGCCGCAGGTGCGCGCCTATTTCGAGAACCTTCTGCCCGATGCGCGCGATATCCGCGAGCGCCTGGCGCGGCGGTTCAACACGGCTTCGACCGAGGCGTTCGACCTGCTCGAACAGATCGGACGCGACTGCGTCGGCGCCCTGCAGCTCGTCCCCGCCGGCAGCGACCCCGGCGACGTGCGTCGAATCGTCGGCGACCGACTTTCCGAGGCGGATGTCGAACGCCAGCTTGCGCTGGCCACGGCGCCGGCGGCCCGGCTGGGGGAGGCCGACAGCGAGCACGCGTTGCGCGTGTCGATCGCCGGCGCGCAGGAAAAGACCGCGCTGCTTCGCCATAAGGGCCGCTGGATGCGGCCGCGCGGCGCGACGCCTACCACTCACATCCTGAAGCTTCCGCTCGGCCTCGTCGGACACCTGAAGCTCGACATGCAGGATTCGGTGCAGAACGAGTGGCTGTGCATGCAGTTGCTCGCGGCGTATGGGGTGCCGGTCCCCGCATGCGAAATCGCGAAGTTCGGCGGGCAGGTGACGCTCGTGGTCGAGCGGTTCGACCGCCGGCTGGCGCCAGAAGGCGGGTGGATCATGCGCCTGCCTGTGGAGGACATGTGCCAGGCGACCGGCACGCTGCCGTCGCGCAAGTACGAAAGCGACGGCGGACCGGGAATGAACACGATCCTGAACCTGCTGCGCGCATCGCGTCAGGCGGCCATCGACCGGCGCACCTTTCTGACAGCGAACCTGCTTTACTGGCTGTTGTGCGCCACCGACGGACACGCGAAGAACTTCAGCGTCTTTCTGCTGCCCGGTGGAGACTTTCGCATGACGCCCGTGTACGACGTGCTATCCGCCTATCCGGTGCTCGGCGGCGGAGCGAACCGGGTGCCGGCGCAACGGGTAAAGCTCGCGATGGCGGTGCGGGCGAAAAACGCCCACTGGCGCATCGGCGAGATCCATTTCCGGCATTGGTTGGCCGTGGCGCACCGGCACGGCCTGGAGCGCGAGTTTTGTGAGACGGCCGTGTTCATCGTCGAGCAAACGCCCGCGGTCATCGATGCGGTAGGCATGAAGCTGCCGCACGGTTTTCCAGGGTATGTCTTCGATGCGATCGTCGGCGGGCTCAAGGCCGGCGTCGACCGCTTTGCCCGGATGGCGGCGCAGGAGCGAGTCATTCGATAGCGCGCTGCACGCGCGGCTGAAGCGCTTGGGCATCGCGGCGGCGAGTCGCAATCAAAACGCCGGTTTCTGCGCGAGCCCTCGCTCGAAGCGCCCTGTCCCACGCGGTGGGACAGGGCGGTGGTGAGGGCACTGACTTCTTGGGGCGGCGTGCCGCTTGCTGTCAACCGGCGGTATCACGCCGCGAGCCCGACGCTGTCGGGTCGCTCGGTAGCGCTCGCGTGGGTGGCCTTCAACCGCCGCGCCAGCGCGCGCAGCAACGCGGCGCCGTCGCCGCGCCACGCGGATCCGTGCATGCAGGCGAGGGTTGCCGGCTGCTCGCGCGCGAGCCGCTCGAGGACCGCGCCGGTGTCGGGCGCGTGCGCAAAGTAGTCGAGCGGCGCGCGGAACGCCTCGCTCGGCTCCAGGATGTCGGATTCGGTCAGCGGCACCGCGCCGCTGCCGCCCTGCGTGAACAGGTCGCCGGCCAGCAGCGTGCGGGTCGAGGTCTCCATCATCAGGCCGGCGTCCCAGCCGTGCGGCACGTGCGGCGTGTCGAACCAGCGCAGCGCATGGCGCCCGAGCGAAAGCACCTCGCCGTCGGCGAGCGCGCGTGGGGCGCGGTCGGCCAGGTCGGCGATCGAGACCATCGCCGCGATGCGGCTGCACACGGGCTCGGCGCGCGGCGCCACCGCCAGCCACTCGTTCAGCGCCCCGCATTCGTCGGCCTCGACGTGCGAGAAAGCGACGTAACGCAGCCGCTCGACCGGCATCAGCGCGGCCGCCGCTTCGCGCACGAGCGGGAACAGGCGGCGCGGTCCGGTGTGAAACAGCAGCGGCGCGTCGTCGACGATCAGGTATTGATTGAAGTTGAAGCCGCCCGGGCCGTCCGGAATCGCCACCGGCGTGTTGATGCGGTAGATGCCGTCGGCGATTTCGTGCACGTTGGTGCCGGATTGCGAGTTCGTGATCATGGGTGCCTCCGTGGGGTTGGGAACGAGGAGGTGTAACGAGGCGGCGCGTCGTTACACCTCCTCGGCATGACGGCGGCGGCTTATCCTTGCCGTGTGCAGCCACGACATGACGACCCGACCGCAGGGGATGACGATGCGGCGCTGGCGCGCCGCATCGCCGCCGCCCGTCCCGGTATCGACCGCGACGCCGAGGCGGCGCTGTACCGGCGGCTGGCGCCGCGCGTGCGCCTGTACGGGCTGCGGCATCTGCGCGATGCGCACGCCGCAGCCGACCTCGCGCAACAGGTGCTACTGATGACCATCGAACGGCTGCGCAACGGCGCGATCCGGGATGCCGAGCAGATCGTCTCCTTCGTTCTCGGCACGAGCCGCCAACTGGTGGTCGATCTGCGGCGCGGGCTGGCGCGCCGCGAACGGTTGCTGCAGACGTATGCCGACGACGTGCCGGCGGTCGATGCGTCGCGCGCGCCGGCGCTCGACCACGCGCGGCTGCGCGAGTGTCTGGAGCGGCTCGCGGAGCGCGAGCGCTCGGTGCTGGTGCTCAGCTTCTACGACGAGCGCCCGGCGCGGGCTGTGGGCGCCGAGCTCGGTTTGTCCGAGGCCAACGTGCGCGTGATCCGGCATCGGGCGCTCGCGCGGCTGCGCGACTGTGTCGAGGCGGGGGCGTGATGAGCGGGCCCGTTTGCGCCACGCCCGTGCCGTTGGCCGCGCTGGTCGAGTACTGGCTCGGCGAGCTCGAGGCCGCGCGCGAAGAGGACGTCGAGCGGCACCTGTTCGGCTGTGGCGAATGCTGCGCGGCGCTTCAGCGCATCGTCGAACTGGCCGGCGGCATTCGCGCGCTGGTCCGCCGCGGCGCCGTGGCTGCCGTCGTGACGCCCGGTTTCGTCGAAGCGCTGGGCGCGGCCGGCCTGCGGCTGCGCGAATACCGCGTCGCGCGCAACGGCAGCGTGCATTGCACGGTCGCGCCCGACGACGATCTGCTGGTCTCGCGCCTGCAGGCGCCGCTTGCCGGCGTCGAGCGGCTCGATCTGGTGACCGTCGAAGGCGAAGGCGCCGCGCCGCTGCGGTTGCGCGACATCCCGTTTTCGGCGGCGGCCGGCGAGGTCGTGGTCGTGCCAAGAATCGATCGTATCCGGGCGCTGGGTGTGTCCACCGAGACGGTTCGGCTGGTCGCGGTCGAGTCGGGCGGCGAGCGCGTGCTGGGCGAATACCGGTTCGTGCACACGCCGTGGCCGGGGGCGTGAAACGGTTGACCGGGCGCCGTATCGCTCGCAGCTGTGCCCGCCGAAGTACGGGCCGCAGCCATCAGCGCGACAGCCCGAGCGAATCGCTGCGGCGCCAGGCGCGGTGCTCGTTCAGTTCGTCCAGCGTATGTTCGATTGCGTCGTCTTCGCGCGCCAGAAAGCGCGCGACGGCCGCGTGCATCGACGGTTCGGCGAGCCAGTGCGCCGAGGCCGTGGCCACGGGGTCGAGCCCGCGCGCGAGCTTGTGTGCGCCCTGCGCGCCGCCTTCGAAGACCTGCAGCCCGCGCTCGATCGCGAATTCGATCATCTGGTAGTAACAGCACTCGAAGTGCAGGCAGGACACGTGCTCGACCGCACCCCAGTGACGGCCGTACAGCCGTGTGCCGTCGAAGATGCCGAGTGCCGCGGCGATTGGCCGCCGTTCGCGGTGTGCGATCACGAGCAGAAGCCGCTGCGGCATCGCTTCGCCCAATCGGTGGAAGAAGTCGCGGTTCAGGTAGGGCGTGGAGCCGTGCGCCGCGTACGTCGCGCGATAGCAGCGGTGGAAGAAGTCCCAGTCGGCCGCAGTGATCGCATCGCCGGTGCGCCGCTCGAGCGTCACGCCCGCCTGCGCGACGTGGCGGCGCTCGGCGCGGATCTTCTTGCGCTTCGGCTGCGCGAGCGCTGCGAGGAAGTCCTCGAACCTCGCATAGCCGGCGTTGCGCCAGTGGAACTGCACGCCGCGGCGCGTCAGCATGCCGAACGCCGCGAGCCGCTCGATCTGCGGCGGCGGCGCGAACAGGACATGCAGCGAAGACAGGCCGCTTTCTCGCGCGTGCGCCAGCAGCGCGCGGGCGAGTGCCGCGCGCGCGTCGTCACTGGCGGCGATCAGTCGCGTGCCGGCGACCGGTGCAAACGGAACTGCAGCGACGAGCTTGGGGTAGTAGGCGAATCCGTAGCGCGCATACGCATCGGCCCACGACCAGTCGAAAACGTATTCGCCGAAGGAGTGCGACTTGACGTACAGCGGGACCGCAGCCGCCAGTTCGTCGCCGCGCGCGAGCGTCAGGTGCTGCGGCGTCCAGCCGCTGCGCGGTCCCACGCAGCCGCTCGCCTCGAGCGCATGCAGATATTCGTGCCGAACGAACGGGTTGGCGTCGGCATCGCCCGCGAGCAGCGCGTTCCAGACGCGGCTGTCGATCGAAGCGATGTCGCCGAAAACCTGCGTGCGATAATCGCGCGACATTTGAAGCGGTGCGGTGAATGAGTTCGCAGGTTCGGGTTGCCGTCGCACAGATCAACTGCACCGTCGGCGATTTCGAAGCCAACAGCCGTCGCATCCTCGACATGGCGGCGCGCGCCGCGGACGCCGGCGCGCAGGTGCTGGTCACGCCGGAGCTGTCGCTGTCCGGCTATCCGCCCGAGGACCTGCTGCTGCGCGGCGCATTCTACGTAGCGGCGGACGCCGCGCTCGAGAGGCTCGCCGCGCAGCTTCTGCAGTTTCCCGATCTGCGTGTCGTTGTCGGTCACCCGCTGGCGCGCGAGGGCCGGCGCTTCAACGCGGCCTCGGTGCTGCACGGCGGTCTCATTGCCGGAACGTACTGCAAGCGCGATCTGCCGAACTACGACGTCTTCGACGAGCAGCGCTATTTCACGCCGGACAGCCGCCCGTTCGTGTTCGAGGTGGGCGGCATGCGTTTCGGCCTGAACATCTGCGAGGACACCTGGTATGCGTACGCGCCCGAGTGCGCACGGGCGGCCGGCGCCCAGGTGCTGCTGGTGCTCAACGGCTCGCCGTTTCACCTCGGCAAGCAGTCGCAGCGCCTGGACGTGATGCGCAAGAACGTGACCCGCTTCGGTCTGCCGCTCGTGTACGCCAATCTGGTCGGCGGACAGGACGAGCTGGTGTTCGACGGCGCCTCGTTCGTGCTCGACGCGCAGGGGCGGCTGACGCAGATGGCGCCGCAGTTCGACGAGCACCTGATGCTAGTCGATTTCGTCGACGGCGCTCCCAAGCCCGCCGATTGCGCCGACCAGGGACCGCTCGAGCAGCAGGCGTACCGCGCGCTGGTGCTCGGCGTGCGCGACTACCTCGGCAAGAACGGCTTTCCGGGCGCGCTGCTCGGACTGTCGGGAGGGATCGACTCGGCGTTGACCCTGGCGATCGCGGTCGACGCGCTCGGCGCCGACCGCGTGCGCGCGGTGATGATGCCGTCGCAGTACACGCGCGAGATCTCGTGGCTCGACTCGCGCGCGATGGTGGCCACCCTCAACGTGCGCTATGACGAGATTCCGATCAAGCCGGTGTTCGACAGCTTTCTTGCCGCGCTCGCCAACGAATTCCGCGGGCTGCCGTGGGACACGACGGAGGAGAACATCCAGGCCCGCGTCCGCGGCACGCTGCTGATGGCGCTGTCGAACAAGTACGGCTCGATCGTGTTGACCACCGGCAACAAGAGCGAGATGGCGGTCGGTTACGCGACGCTGTACGGCGACATGGCGGGCGGCTTCGC
Source organism: Burkholderiales bacterium (assembly GCA_037442465.1). Lineage (GTDB taxonomy): Bacteria > Pseudomonadota > Gammaproteobacteria > Burkholderiales > Burkholderiaceae_F > DSNY01. The sequence continues at coordinate 15,037 of JBBIQI010000006.1, read as the reverse complement.
CGTGATCAAGGACATCCGCAAGACGCTGGTGTACGCGCTGGCGCGCTACCGCAATTCGCTGTCGCCGGTGATCCCAGAGCGCATCATCACGCGCGCGCCGAGCGCCGAGCTGCGGCCGAATCAGACCGACCAGGACTCGCTGCCGCCGTACGAGGTGCTCGACGCCATCATCGAGCGCTACATGGAGCAGGGCGAAACCGTGGCGCAGATCATCGCCGGCGGCTACCCGGAGGCCGACGTGCGCAAGGTCGTGCGGCTGATTCACGCCAACGAATACAAACGCCGCCAGGCGCCGGTCGGCATCCGCGTCACGCACAGAGGCTTTGGGCGCGACTGGCGCTATCCGATCACGAACCGGTTCCGCGAAGAAGGCGCCTCGTAGCGTACGGTCGCGCCCGCCGCCTCTGGCGGGAAGGTCTTGACTCGCCTGCGGCTCGCGGCGCGACTGGCGCTATCCGATCACGAACCGGTTCCGCGAAGAAGGCGCCTCGTAGCGTACGGTCGCGCCCGCCGCCCTAATCGCATGTTACTGAGCCGGCGTCAGCACGACCTTAGGCGCGGCAAGCCGGCCGTGGTGCAGATCGTCGAAGGCGCGCGCGGCGTCGGCGAGCGGTCTTCGCTCGATCCACGACAGATCGCCGAAGGCGCCGCGCGCCAGCGCCGCAACGGTGGCGCGCATGTCCGCCATCGAGTAGGTGTACGTGCCGAGCAGCGTGATCTCCGCCAGCGTCAGCTTGCGCATGTCGATCTCGCTGGCCCAATCCTGAAGACCGATATGCATCACGACACCGCCGGGTTTGACGGCCGTGAGCGCAGCCGTTCGAGTGGCGGCGCTGCCAACCGCGTCGATCACAAGATCGAACGCGCTTTCGGACACCGGTTGCGTCAACGGGTCGTAGACCCGACAGCGGGCATGCTGCTCGATCGTTGCTCGGCGTAGCGGGTTGACCTCCGCCACCGTGAGATCGTCGACGCCATAGTGGCGCGCCAGCAGTGCGCTGAGCATGCCGATCGCACCGCCGCCGAGCACCAGCACGCGGCACTCGGGCAGCGGCCGCGCCAGTGCGCGGGACGACAAATGCAGCGCGTGCAGCGCGGTGGCGGCCGGCTCCGTAAGCGCCGCGCGGACGGCGTCAAGCGACTCGGGCAGCCCGATCAAACAGCGGCCGGGGATGCTCATCGCTTCGGCAAACGCGCCCGGGCGCGTCATCCCGATCATGCTGCGATTGCTGCACAGGTTGTCGCGCCCCTGCACGCAGTAGTCGCAGCGGCCGCAGGTGATCAGCGGATTTCCGGTCACGCGTTGCCCGGGTTGCCACAGCGGGCTGGTGGAGCGCACCACCGTGCCGGCGAACTCGTGGCCCAGCACGAGCCCGGGCTTGCGGCGCGGATCGTGGCCGTGGTAGGCGTGCATGTCGGAGCCGCAGATGCCGGCGGCATCGACGCGCAGCAGCACTTCGTCCGCGGCTGGCTCCGGATCGGGTCGGTCCTGCAGTTGCACCTCATTGGGCCGTGTGTAGACGACTGCTTTCATGGCGTGGCTCTCATGGTGTCGACGATCGCCGCGTGCAGGCGCTCGACCATGCGGTCGATATCGGCAGGCGCACTGACGAAGGGCGGTGCGAGGACCAGCGTGTCACCCGGCGCGCGGGTAAGCACGCCGTGGTCGAACGCAGCCGCTTGCGCCTGCGCGCCGCGCAGGCCGCCAGCGCCCGGAACGGCGGCTAGTTCGACGCCGGCGGCGAGGCCGAAATTGCGCACGCTGATGACGCCCGGCGTGCCGCGCAGCGCGTGCACTGCTCGTTCGAGATGCGGTGCCAGTTCGGCAGCTCGCTGCGGCAGCGCTTCCTCGCTCAGCACGTCGAGCATCGCGTTGGCGGCGGCGCAGGCGAGCGGATGGCCGGAACAGGTGTAGCCGTGCATCAGTTCGGCCAGATGACGCGGGCCGTGCATCAGCGTGTCGTAGATCTCGCGCCGAACCAGCACGCCGCCGAGTGGCGCGGCGCCGTTGGTGACAGTCTTCGCGAATACGATCATGTCGGGTACGACGCCGAACACTTCAGCGGCGAACATCGCGCCGAGGCGGCCGAAGCCGGTGATGACTTCGTCGAACACGAGCAGCAGGCCATGGCGATCGCAGATCTGGCGCAGCCGCTGCAGGTATCCCTTCGGCGGCACCAGCACGCCGGTGGAGCCCGCCAACGGTTCGACGACGACAGCGGCGATCTGGCTGGCGTCGTGCAGGGCGATGATGCGCGTTTCCAGCTCGTCGGCCATCTCGTCGCCGGCATCGGGCTGGCCGCGCACGAACGCCTGGGTCGCAGGGTCCCACGTGCTGCGCAGGTGATCGCTGCGCAGAAGCGCGGTGCCAAACACGCGCCGGTTGTTGACCATGCCGCCGACCGAGATACCGCCAAAGCCGACGCCATGGAAACCGCGTTCGCGGCCGACGAACAGGTTGCGCGCGCCCTGACCGCGCGCGTGCCAGTACGCCAGTGCGATCTTCAACGCGGTGTCGCAGGCCTCGGAGCCCGAGTTGACCAGGAAGACGCGGTCCAGGCCAGCCGGAGCGAGCGCTGCCAGCCGCTCGGCGAGTGCGAAGGCGCCCGGGTGGCCGACCTGAAAGCTCGACGCGTAGTCGAGCGTGTCGAGCTGCCGCTTGATCGCTTCGACGATGCGCGGGTGACGATGTCCCGCGCCGACGCACCACAGGCCGGAGATGCCGTCCAGTACCTCGCGGCCCTCGGGCGTGCGGTAGACGATGCCTTCGGCGCTCGCCACGAGCCGCGGCCGTTCCTTGAATTGCCGGTTTGGCGTGAAGGGCATCCAGTACGGGTCGAGTTGCATCGTCAGCGCGCCGTATAACCGCCGTCGACCATCAGCGTCTGACCGGTGATGTAGGCCGACGCGTCGCTGGCGAGAAAGATGGTTGCGCCGTAGAGATCGCGCAGCTCGCCGTTGCGGCCGATGCAGGTCGCGTCCGCATGGCGCTGTGCGAGCGCGCTGTCGGCGAAGACCGGCGCTGTCAACGCCGTCGGGAAGAAGCCCGGGCCGATCGCGTTGCAGGTGATGCCGTAGCGCGACCACGCCTGCGCGATGGCGCGCGTCAGTTGCACCACGCCGCCCTTAGCGGCTCCGTAGGGTGCGCTGTCGGCGAAGGCGCGGAAAGACTGCAGCGAAGCGACGTTGATGATGCGGCCCCAGCGGCGCTCGCGCATGCCGGGTGCCAGCGCTTGCGTCAGGAAAAACGGTGCGCCGAGGTGCAGCGCGATCTGTGTCTGCCACGACTCGGGCGTGACTCGTTCGAAGGGCTGACGCAGATTGACTCCGGCGGCGTTGACCAGGATGTCGACCCCGCCCATCAGCGCCTCCGCCTGACGCGCGGCGGCGCGCAGCGCCTCGACGTCGCACAGATCCACGACCAGAACATCGGCCGTAATGTCTTGCGCTCGCAGCGAGGCCGCTGCCTCATCGAGCTGGGCTTTGCGCCGGGCTGCGAGCAGCAGGCGCGCTCCGGCGCCGCCGAGCGCCTGCGCCATCGCCAGGCCGATGCCTGAACTGCCACCGGTGACCAGCGCGCGGCGGCCGGCGAGGTCGAACAGATGCGCGAGGCTCACGCTCGGCTCAAACGCTGACCGGTTCGCCGAGCGCGAAGCGCTCACCCGGGAAATATCGGGCCAGACGATGATCGGCGGTGCGCGCGTGCGCTTCCATGCCCTCGAGCCGCGAGATTCGCGCCGTGACCGCGCCGATCTCGCGTACCGCGTCGCGCGTCATGCGCTGCCACGTCAGCGTCTTCAGGAACTTGTGGACCGACAGGCCGCCCGAGTACCGCGCGGCCCCCTTGGTCGGCAGCACGTGGTTGGGGCCGCTCGTCTTGTCGCCGAACGCCACCGTCGTTTCCTCGCCGAGAAACAACGACCCATAGCAGGTCAGCCGCTGCAGCCACCAGTCGAGGTCGCGCGCGTGCACCTCCAGATGTTCGCTGGCATAACGGTCGGAGACTTCGACGACTTCTTCGCGCGTATCGCAGACGATGACCTCGCCGTAGTCGCGCCACGCGGCAGCGGCGGCGTCCCGGGCTGTCGGCGGCAGCGCATCGATCAGTTGCGGCACACTGCGCATCACCTCCTGCGCCAGCTTGGCCGAGGTCGTGAACAGCCAGGCCGGCGACTCGTGCCCGTGTTCGGCCTGGCCAACCAGGTCCGCCGCGACGGTGGCGGCATCGGCGCTGTCGTCGGCGATGACGGCGATCTCCGACGGGCCGGCAAACACGTCGATACCGACCTTGCCGTAGAGCGTACGCTTGGCTTCCGCCACGTACTTGTTGCCCGGGCCGACGATCACGTCGGCCGGCTTGCCGGTGAACAGGCCGAAGGCCAGGGTGGCGATCGCCTGCACGCCGCCGAGCGTCAAGATCACGTCGGCGCCCGCCTGGTCGAACGCGTACAGCAGGTACGGATGCATCGGGCCGCCGCGATACGGCCCAGAGCAGGCCACGATCGTTTGCACGCCCGCCGCCCTCGCGGTGGCGACCCCCATGTAAGCCGATGCGATGTGGGCGTAGCGGCCGGCGGGTGCGTAACAGCCGGCCACGTTGACAGGAACTACGCGCTGACCCGCGATCACGCCCGGATGCAGCTCGACGCTGAACTCCTGCAGCGAACGCCGCTGCGCGTGCGCGAAGTCGGTGACCTGTCGGATCGCGAACTCGATGTCACGCCGAACCTCGCTCGGCACCTCGGCCGCCCGCCGTTCGATCTCGGCGCGGCTGACGACGATCTCCCCGTCCCAGCCGTCGAGCTTCTTGGCGTACTCCCGCACCGCCGCCTCGCCACGCGCGCCGATTTCGGCAAGCATTTCGTCGACGACCTTGCGTGCGGAGGCCGTCTCGCTATCCGGCGTCTTGGTTGCCTTCTTCAGGTACGTGATCGCCATCGAAGGCTCACTTCGTGGAATTCGCAAACTCGCGCAACTTCGGGTCGGCGCCGACGCGTTTCATGTAGGCGTCGGTGATGTAGTCGGCGGCGGCCGGCACCGTCGGGATGGCGCCCGTGCTCTTCATGAACTCACCGATCGCCGTGAACCATCCGTCGACCTTGGAGGCGCCGCCGGCGCGGCTCATGATGGCCAGCTGCTGCTCAAGGTTGAACGTCGGCCGGGTGTCGAACTCCTTGCGCATCGACGCCTCGCTGATCGACACGCCGCCCTGCTCGTAGAACTTCTTCATCATGGCGATCGCCTCGTTGCGGTTGGCATTGGCCCACGACCAGCCCCGCAGGTACACGGCCAGAAACTTTGCCACCAGGTCGGGGTGCTGCTCGGCGAAATCGCCACGCGCGATCAACGCACCGGGCACGATCGCCCCGCCTTCCTTGCCCGAGCAAAGCACGCGGGCGCCGGCTTTCTCTTCGAGCGTGTAGATGTTCGGTGCCCACAGTCCCCCCAGGTCGGCGTTGTTCGATGACATGGCCGAGATGATCTCCGCCTGTCCCATGTTCTTGATCGTCACGTCGCTCTTCGACAGGCCCCATTTCCGCAGGCACGACTGCACCGCGTAGTCACCCGTCGAGTTGGCGGTCAGTACGATGGTCTGGCCTTTCATGGAAGCCGGGTTCTTCTGGTACTTGTCGGCGACATCCTTTCGCGCCAGCAGTGCGTTGCCGGCCGATTCGTCGTTGGTGATACCGATGGTCTTGATGCCGAAGCGCACGTGTCCGAGCACGGCCGGCACCGAGCCGGTGCCCCCAACATCCCATGATTTCGACGCCGACGCGGCGATCTGCGGCACGCCCGCCGGAAAGGTGCTGAATACCGGCTTCAGGCCCACTTCGGCCCACCAACCTTTCTCGCTGGCGACGTAGAACGGCAGCGCCCAGTACAGCGCCGGCTGGTAGCTCACCTTGATCTCGGTGAGGGTCTGAGCTTGGGCGCCGACGGCGCCCGAGACGAGCGCCGCGATCAGGACGCTGCGCACGGCCAGTCGACGGGGCGGGGTGGAATGGTTTGTCATTTCAGGTCTCCTCGGGGTTGGAATTGGGCCGGGTGCGCCGGCCAACATGCGAGCGATGGGTGCCAGTGGAGGTCTCGGTCTTCTCAATGAGCGTCGTTGCCCTGCTGCTCGCGCAGCAGCTTCCAGATGTGCGTCCGCAAATGCACGAAGCTCGGTTGATCCATGACGTCTTCGATGCGTTCCAGCGCGTCCCAGTGCTCCTGGTCGCGTACCGACTTCACGTTGATCACCTCGCGGATGCGGCCGGGACGGCGCGTCATGACCACGATGCGGTCGGCCAGGTACACCGCCTCCTCGACCGCGTGCGTGATGAACAGGACCGTGCGGGGATGCCGGCGGGCCAGACGCACCAGCTCTTCCTGCATCACCACGCGCGTTTGCGCGTCCAGCGCGCCGAACGGCTCATCCATCAGGAGCACCTTGGGGTCGAGCACGTAGGCGCGCGCGATCGCCACCCGCTGCTGCATGCCGCCCGAAAGCTGATGCGGGAAGGCGCGCTCGTAGCCCGTCAGTCCCATCAAGGCGATGTAGTGCTCGATGCGCCGCCGCCGTTCGTCGGCAGCGACGCCCAGCGACACGAGTCCGAAGTCGATGTTGTCCCACACGGTCTTCCACGGGAACAGAGCGAACTGCTGGAAGACGACGGCGCGATCGGGTCCCGGCGCCCTGACTTCGACGCCACCGACGCGCACCGAGCCGGACGTGGCGTGATCGAGGCCGGCGGCCAGTCGCAGGCAGGTCGTCTTGCCGCAGCCCGAGGGTCCGACGATGGCGACGAACTCGCGGTCCTGCACATCGAGATCGATGTTCTCCAGCGCGACGAAGTCCTTGCCGCCTTGCCGAAACACGCGTCCGACGCCCCGGAACTGAATATTGGCCATGGGTCTGCGCTCAAAGTCCTCGCCGTTGCTCGATGTGCCGGTGCAAGCGTCGCAGCGCGACGTCGATAAGCAAACCGACGAGCCCGATGGCGATCATTCCGCTCATCACCGTCGCGGTGGACACGGCAGCCTGCCCCTTGACCAGCATGTAGCCGACGCCGCTGGACGCCACGATCAGCTCGGCGCCGACCAACGACTGCCAGCCCAATCCGGCCGAGATGCGTAGTCCGGCGACGATCGACGGCACCGCGGCCGGCAGCAGCACTTGCGTGATCGTGCGCCCGGGGCCGGCTCCGAGCATGCGCGCCGCTTCCAAGTACTTGATCTCGACGAACTTCGCGCCCCGGTAGGTGTTGATCAGCACGGGCGGAAAGGCGCCCATGAAGATGATCAACACCGGGCCGCCGATGCCGGTGCCGAACCACAGGGCGGCAAAGGGAACCCAGGCGATCGGCGCGACGAACCGCACGGCTTCGAACAGCGGTGCGACCAGGCGGTCGAGCCACGTGAAATGGGCCATCAGCAGGCCCAGCGGCAGGCCCACGGCGACCGCCAGCGCAAACCCCAAGGCAAATCGCTGCAGGCTGGACGCCAGGTGTATGGGCAGACTGTGGCCGGCAAATGGTTCGGTCAGCAGCCGTGCGAAGCGAGCCACCACCTCCCAAGGGGGCGGAAGAAACTGTTCCGCTGTGATGCCTGAGAGGGCAGCCGCCGACCAAAGGGCAAGAAAGGCCAGCGTTCCCGCGGCCGTGAAACGCAGCAGCTGATGCTGCGACAGTGGCGGTCCGATCACGGCACCGTCCTCCACGGCATCGCGCGCGCTTCGATGTGTCCGAGCGCAAGGGTCATCGCCCACCCGCACAGCGCCACGCTGACCATGCCGACGACGATCATGGCCGGATAGATGTCCTGCGCGCTCTGGTTCAGGATCGATCCGAGGCCGGCGACGGCGCCGACCAGTTCGGCCGCCACCAGCGTCGTCCACGACGCCTGCAGCGACAGGCGCAAACCGGTGAAGATGCTCGGCAAGGCGCCCGGCACCAGGACTTCCTTCCAGTAGCGCCAGCCGCGCGCGTGCAGCATCGCGGCCGCCTCGAACAACGGCACATCGATCTGGCGCACGCCGGTGAAGCTGTTGATGACGGAGGGTACGAAGGCCGAGACGAAGATCACCATCAGCTTGGCCGCGTCGCCGAGGCCGAGCCACACGATCGCCAGCGGAATCCAGGCCAGCGGCGGGATCGGCCGCAGCAGCAGGAACACCGGGTTGACGAAGGCCTCGATTCGTCGGCTCGCGCCCATCGCTAACCCGAGCACGACGCCAATGCCGGAAGCGATGACGAAACCGGCCGTCACCAGCAGGACGCTCCGCAGCGCGTGCTCGTGCAGGCGGGCGTTACCGTAACCGTCGACGGCGATCTGGCGCAGCGCGGTAACGACCTCGGCCGGCGTCGGAAAACGCGCACTCGAAACCCAGCCCCACCAGCCGGTGGCCCCCTGCCATAGCACCAGCAGCAACAACAACGTCGCCAGCGACCAAATCAGGCGTGATTTCCGGTCGGTTGGCGCCACTGTTGGCGCCGTCGCCGTGGTCATGCAGCCCCTGTGTTAGCTGTTGATGCGACTTGTGTCACCGGCAGCGAGGTGCGCCGGCTCCAACTGTAAGCGCTTTCAGTTTGGACCCGGATCGTGGTCCCTGTCAAGCGCCCGCGTCGACTACAGTATCGGTAGCGGGCGATGGAGTAACGCTCTGTAATCCGGGCAATCACAGTACAGGTAAGGCTGAAAGCGCGTACAGTTTGGCCATGCGAGGCAAAGTCTCTGGGGCCGGTCCGACGCCGCCGCAGCAACGCCCGCGCATCGAAGACGTGGCCGCCGCGGCGCGCGTGTCGACCGCCACCGTGTCGCGCGTGCTCAACGGGCAGACGGTGCGGGAGCCGGCGCGCAGCCGAGTGCAGGCGGCCGTGGTCGCCCTGGGCTACGTGCCGAATGCGGGGGCGCGTGCGCTGACCTTGCATCGCACCGGGACCGTCGGCGCCGTTGTTCCGACACTCGACAACGCCATTTTTGCCAGGGCGATCGACGCGTTGCAGCGCCGGCTCGCGCAAGATCGCCTGCAGCTGCTGATCGCCACCAGCGACTACGACACGGCCGTCGAAGACAGCCAGGTACGAACGCTGGTCGCGCGTGGCGTCGACGCCGTCGTGCTGTGCGGGCACGGGCAGCGCCCGCAGTTGCTCGAGTTCCTGCGTCGCCGCGGGACGCCGTTCGTGCATGTGATGACGCTCGGCGACGAAGCGATGGACCTGTGCGTCGGCTTCGACAACCGTCGTGCAGCGGGACAGGCCGCACGCCACCTGCTCGACCTGGGGCATCGGCGCATCGCGATGCTGGCGGGGATCACGCGCGACAACGATCGCGCGCGCGCGCGCGTGGAAGGTGTGCGCGCGACACTGCGAGCCGCCGGTCTTTCTTTGCCGGCGGACTTGCTCGTGGAGCGACGCTATGCGCTCGCCGACGCCCGCGACGGCTTGCGTCAGCTCATGAGCGCGCGGCAACCGCCGACCGCGGTGGTCTGCGGCAACGACGTGCTCGCATTCGGCGCGCTGCTCGAGGCTCATTGTCTGGGCATACGCGTTCCGCAGGCGCTATCGATCATCGGCTTCGACGACCTCGAACTCGCGCGCCACGTGCATCCGGCATTGACGACGATGCGCGTGCCGTCGGAGCTGATGTGGACGCTGGCGGCCGAGCGGCTGATCGGCGCCTTGCGCGGCGAAAGCGTGCCGCGCCGTACCGAGTTGGAGGTCGAGCTGATCGTGCGCGAGTCCACCGCGCCCGCGCCGCGCGGCCTCAGTCGGCGCGGATCTTCGCGGCGTCGATGACGCGCGCCCAGCGCTCGACTTCGCTCTGCACGAACGGCGCGAACTCGCGCGGGCCACGTGCGTCGACACGAAAGCCCTGCGTTTTCGCGCGCTCCTGGATGTCCGGCGTGGCCATGATCTTCACGACTTCGGCGCCGATCTTCTCCACGACCGCGTCCGGCGTGCCGGCGGGCGCCATGATGGCCGTCCAGTTTTCCACCGCCAGGCCGGGCATCCCGGCCTCGGCGGTCGTGGGCACGTCGGGCACCAAGGGGTGCCGCTGCGCGCTGGCGATGGCCAGCGCACGCAGCTTGCCGCCTTTGACGTGCGCGATGCTTTCGGGGAAGTTGGAGAACACGACGTCCAGTTGACCGCCGATCAGGTCGGTCATGCTGGGCGCGCCGCCCTTGTACGGCACGTGCTGGATACTGGACCCGTTGAGCTGGTTGAACAGCGCCAGCGTCAGATGCGGCGGCGTGCCGTTGCCGCTCGATCCGGCGTTCAACGTGCGCGCCTTGGACTGGGCCATCAGGTCCTTGAAGTCCTTGATCGGGCTGGCGGCGGGCACGACCACCAGCATCGGGCTGCCCGCGAGCAGCGCCACCGGTTTCAGGTCTTTCTGGAAATCGTACGGCGCCTTGCCCTTGAACAGCGTTGCGTTGACCGCGTGCGTCATCGTGATCGCCAGCAGCGTGTAGCCGTCGGGCGCGGCCTTCGCGACCTCGGCCGCACCGATCATGCCGCCGGCGCCGGCCTTGTTGTCGACGACGACGTTGACCTTCCAGCGCTCGCCAAGCTGCTGCCCGACCAGGCGCGCCATCACGTCGGTGAGGCCTCCGGGCGGAAAGGGCACCACGTAGCGGATCGTCGATCCCGGTTTCGGATAGTCCTGGGCGACCGCGGGAATAGCCAGCGCGAGCAGGGCGGTGGCGGCGATCAGGCTTCGGCGTCGAATCATGGCTGTCTCCTCGTGGAAATAGTCGATGTCGGATGCGTCTGCTCGGCGGCGGCACGCAGCCGCTCGGCGAGCGCGGCGGGCACCTCCAGTCCGTCGCGCTCGGCGGCTTGGCGCAACGCCTCGCGACGCGCGCCGGGCAGGCGCACGCCGTCGTCTTTCAGCATTTCTTCGATCAACGCCTCGATGCGCCCAAAGTAGTGCTCGGCGCCGGCGAGCGCCGCGGGGTCGATGACGAGGAACGCCTGGCCGATGCGCGGGCGGTCGCCCTCGTCGACGAAGAAGCTCGACGCCTCGAACCCGAAGCGGGCGCCGATCAACGCGGTCACCAGTAGTTCAACGATTAGCGCCAACATCGCGCCCTTGGCGCTGGTGGCGGCGCCGAGCGGAAGCATCGAGCCCGCCAGCGCCGCACGCGCGTCGGTGGTCGGTTGCCCGCGCGCGTCCAGCGCCCAGCCGGGCGGGATCGGGCGGCCTTCTTTGGCCGCCACCATGATCTTGCCGCGCGCGACTTCCGAAAGACTCAGATCGATCAGCAGCGGCGCGGCGCCGCGCCGCGGGAAGATGGCTGCGACCGGATTGGTGCCGAAGATCGGGTGTTTGCCGCCGGCAGCGGGCATCGCCGCCGGCGAGTTGGCGAAGCCCAGCCCGACGAGTCCGGCCGCCGCCACCGGCCGCAGGTGATCGACGAGCACGCCTGCGTGGTGGCTGTTGATCACACCAGCGAAGCTGACACCGTATTCGCGGGCGCGCGCGATCGCGCGCTCGACTGCCAGCGCACAGGCGGCAAACGCCAGGCCGTCGCCGGCGTCCGCCAGCAGCGCGCCGCCGCGTTCGCGCAGCACGCGCGGCACGGCCCGCCCATCGACGCGACCGTTGCGCAAATGCGCGACATACTGCTCCACGCGCGCCAGACCGTGCGAGGCAAGCCCTTGCGCTTCGGCCAACACCAGCGCGCGCGCGGCGGCCTGCGCCATGGCCTCGTTCGCACCGGCGGCAACGAGCGTGCGCGCAACCAGCGCTTCGACCTCGGCGAGCGGCAGCTTCATCGATGCAGCCTCGGTGCGGTCATGCCAGCGCTTCCAGCACGCGGTCGGCGATCAGCACGCCGACGCGCTCGTTGGACTCCAGCGAGAGCCCGGCGATGTGCGGGGTCAGGATCAGGTTCGGGCAACCCTGGAAGTGCGGCGCGGCCGCGAGCGGCTCGGCGTCGAACACGTCGATCGCCGCGCCACCGAGCTGGCCGCTTCGCAACGCGTCGGCCAATGCCGCCTCGTCGACGATTCCGCCGCGCGCGGTATTGATCAATATGGCGCCGCGCTTCATCGACGCGATGCGTCGCGCGTCGAACAGGCCGCGCGTGGAGTCCAGCAGCGGCACGTGCAGACTGACCGCGTCGCTCGTGGTGATTACTTCCTCCAGACCGGCGCAACGCACACCCGCGGCTGCGAACGCCGGATGATCCGCGTCCAGCATGGCGTCGAAAGCGGTGACTTCCATGCCGATGGCGCGCGCCAGCGCGCCGGTGCGCTGGCCGATCGAGCCGAAGCCGATCAGTCCCAGCGATTTGCCGTTCGCCTCCCGCCCGAGCGACAGCGCCGCGCGCGGCCAACGGCCGGCGGCGACGTCGGCCGTGGCGAAGTACGCGCCGCGCAGAAGCATCAATGCCGCCGTCACCACGTACTCGGCCACCGACTGCGCATTGGCACCCGTGGCCGGGATCACGCGGATGCCGCGCGCCGCGCAGGCGGCGGTATCGATGTTGTCCAGCCCGACGCCGAGCCGGCCGACGACCCGGCAGCGCGTCAGCGCTGCCAGCAGCGCGCCGCGCACCTGGGTGCGGTTGCGCACGATCAGCGCATCGGCGCCCGCGGCCTCGCTGCGCAGCCGGTCCGCATCGTCGACCAGCGCGGCGTCGTAGACCACGTCGTGGCCGGCAGCGCGCAGCCGTGCCAGCGCGCTCTCGTCGATGAATTCGCTGACGACGATGCGCGCCATGCAGGGCTTACGCCGACTCGTACAGCCGGGTCAGCACAAACTCGCGGTGGCCGAGCGCCTCGGCGGCGGTCAGCCGCCCATTGGCCGTGCGCAGCATGCACTCGAGCAGCCGATCGCCCGCCTGATCGAGCGTGATCTCGCGCTGTAGCAGCCCCGTGACGTCGACGTCGATGTGCTCGCTCATCGTGCGCACGGTGCGCGGGTTGGCGCAGATCTTGATGACCGGCAGGATCGGATTGCCGATTACGTTGCCTTGGCCGGTGGGGAAGAAGTGCACCACGTAGCCGGCCGCCGCGCACAGGGTGACCATCTCGGCGGCGGCCGACGAGGAGTCCATGAACCACAGCCCGGGGTGCGTCGGCGTCTCGGCCTTGTCGAGCACGCCGTCCACGGTGCACTTCTTGCCGATCTTCTGGATGTTGCCGAGCGCCTTTTCCTCGATCGTCGTCAGTCCGCCCGCGATGTTGCCCTTGGTCGGCTGCGATTCGCTCAGATCCGAGGTCTTGTGCCGGTTGATGACCTCCTGGTAGCGGTTGAACATGAACATGAAGCGCTCGCGCACCGCGTCGTTGGCGCAGCGCGCGGCGACGATGTGCTCGCCGCCGGTGAGCTCCGTGGTCTCGCCGAAACAGAGGTAGTTGCCGAGCGCGTGCAGCTTGTCGAAGGCGTTGCCGACGGCCGGATTGGCGCCGCAGCCGCTGGTGGTGTCGCTCTCGCCGCACTTGGTCGACACCCAGAGCTCCGTGATCGGGCACGGTTCGCGCTGTTTTTCGCTCGCCCACTGCACGAACTCGCGCGCCGCCTTGCTCGCGCGCATGATCGTGTCGTGGTCGCCGTGCAGCTCGATGCCGAAGCCCGCAGCCGGCTTGCCCGTGGCCTTGATGCCGTCCACGACCCGCTGCGTCCAGCCTTCCTCGATGCCGATGACGACCACCGCCGCCACGTTCGGATTGCAGCCGGTGCCGATCAGCGTGCGGAAGTGCAGCTCCAGGTCGGCGCCGAACTGCAGCCGTCCGTAAGGATGCGGAAGCGCCATGCAGCCCTTGATGTTGTGGGCCACGGCTTCCGCGGCCGCGTTGGACAGATCGTCGACCGGCAGGATGATCACGTGGTTGCGCACGCCGACGCGGCCGTTTTCGCGCCGGTAGCCGAGGAAGGTGGTGTCGCGATTGACGATGCTCATGTTCGCTCCTCGGATTTACCAGCGTTTGGTCTTGATGTTGTGCACGTGCGCGTGCTCGCCGGCCCGGATCGGCGCGACCGCGCGGCCCATGTCGAGCCCGTACTTGATCACGGTGTCGCCGGGGTTCATGTCGCGCAGCGCGATCTTGTGCCCGATCGGAATGTCCTGCCGCGCCTGCAGCGTCACGCTCTTGTCTTCGTCCATGATCCAGCCGTTCAGGCTCATGCCGGCCTTCACGCCTTCGACTACGACGACACCGACGGTGTCGCGCGGGTCGTGCAACAGAAAATGAATCATCCTTTGGCCCCCGTGTGATGCGCCGCTAGTGTCGGCAGCGGTCGAGACGCTGTCAAACAGGTCATCTAGATGACTTGAAGGATCGCGGTGTCGCCCACTACGATGCAGCGGTGTCGATCGATGCCGTGTTTCGCCCTGCGGTGCAGGACGCCGCCGACCTGCCGCTGTACCGGGCGGTCAAGCGCGCCTTGCTGCAGGCGATCGAGTCCGGTGCGGTGGCGCCGGGCGCGGCGCTGCCGAGCGAGTCGGCGCTGGCGGCGGCCTTGGGCGTGTCGATCGGCACCTTGCGCCGCGCCGTCGACGATCTGGTGGCCGAACACATCCTGGTCCGGCGCCAGGGCCGCGGCACCTTCGTCGCCACCCACAACGCCGACCGCTTCCTGTTCCAGTTCTTTCACGTCGAGCGCAGCGACGGGCTGCGCGAGGTGCCGCGGGTCGAGCTGCTGTCGTTCGAACGCGGCCGGCTCGACGACGAGGCCGCCGACGCGCTGGGTGTGCCGGCCGGCGAGCCGGCCGTGCTGATCGAGAACCGCCTTTCGCTACAGGGCCAGGCGGTCGTGTACGACCGCATCGCGGTGCCGGCCAAGCTGCTGCGTGGGCTCACGCAAGCGAAGTTCGAGCGGCGTCCGAGCACGATCTACCACCTGTACCAGACCGAATTTGGAATCACGATCGTGCGCGCTCGCGAGCGGGCGCGTGCTCTGCCTCGCGATCGCCAGCGGCACGGTCAGCCTCGGGCTCCTCTACGCGATCGTCGTCACGGCGGCGGTCGCGACCGCCTTCGACGCGCCGGCGCGGCAGGCGTTCGTGCGCGAGCTTGTGGATTTGCCGGATCTGACCAATGCC
>JBBIQI010000005.1:0-38876 GCA_037442465.1 Burkholderiales bacterium | reverse complement strand
TTTCGGATTCGTCTCAGCGCTTGGCGCGGCGACGCGCGGCGAAGCCGATGCCGGCCAACCCGAGACCCAGCAGCGCCAGCGTGCCGGGCTCGGGAACACCGGTCACGGACTCGACGTACACGACGAAGTCGTTGAAGTCCTTGTCGCTCGAGCTGTAGCGCAGATCCTCCCACGCCAGGATGTAGCTCGACGAGCCCCACACGCCGGCCGTGTTGCCGGGCAGGCGGATCGTGTCGCCGTCGCCGCGGAACGCCACCATCTGGTCCGCGCCGTCCGGGTTGCGGTTCGACTGCGAGTAGAACGTGTCGCCGCCCGCACCGAGGTAGTAGCCGAACAGGTTGCCGGTGAAGTAGCCGGAACCGCTCGACCAGAAGTTGATCGCCTGCAGGTTGCCGTTGCCGTCGCGCTGCAGGTAGACGGTCGTCACCTGACCGGTCAACGAGATGCTGACGAGCGCCTGGTCGGCCTGGTCGGCAGGTCCGCCAAAAAGCTGCACCGTGTTGCCGTTGTAGGCGTCGTAGATGCCGAAGGTGTTGGTCGACGAATTGCCGGCGATCTCGATGATGACCGTCGCCGCGGACAGGCCCGAGGCCTCGATCGACCACAGTTCGTCGTAGGCGTACTGATCGGTGTTGACGTTCGGCGCGAGCGTGATCTCCGAGCAGGAGGGGCAGCCCGCGCTCTTGTACAGGCTGTTGATAACCTGCTGCAGCGGCGTCTCGCTGCCCGGCAGGATCACGGTGGCGTTTGCGGCGGCACCCAGCGTGGTCAGCATCGCGCCGGCAAGGAAGGACTTAATCGACTTCACACAGGCTCCTGTCGTTATTGTTGACAGCATATGCCGTCACCCTTTTATGGGAGCAAGGTCAATGCCAACTAGTCAAATCATGGACTTAGAAAACCCATAGAAAAGAAACGTCAGAAAAACCGACACCCCATGGGACGCTAGCCCAGCTATGCGGCCTGCCGGTGCCGCGCCGGCCCGATCTGGCGGATGCCCAAGTCTTTCAGCGTTTCACCGACGGCCGAGACGACGTTGCGCATTTCATTGGGGTCGATCGCGCCGATGCAGCCGACGCGGAAGGTCTCGACCTGCGTGAGCTTGCCCGGGTACAGGATGTATCCGCGCTCGCGCACAGCCGCGTAGAAGCGCTTGAAGTCGTAGGCGGGATCGGCCGGCGCGTGGAAGGTCACGATGATCGGTGCCTGCACTTCGGGTTTGAGGAATGCACGGAAGCCAAGCGTGCCCATGCCCTCGACCAGCGCGGCGCAGTTCGCCGCGTAGCGCGCGCCGCGCGCGGGCTGGCCGCCCTCTTCCTTGAACTGGTCGATCGCTGCGCGCAGCGCGGCGACCACATGCGTCGGCGGCGTGTAGCGCCACTGCGTGGTCTTCTGCATGTAGACGTACTGGTCGTACAGATCGAGTGCCAACGAATGCGAGTTGCCGGCGCTCGCTTCGAGCACGGACTTCTTCACGATCACGAAGCCCATGCCGGGCACGCCTTCGAGGCACTTGCCGCTGGCGGCGACCAGCGCATCGAACGGTGCGGTGCGCACGTCGATCGCGATGGCGGCGAACGAACTCATCGCGTCGACGATCAGCCCTTTGCCGCGCCTGGCGCACGCCTGCGCGATGCCGGGCAGGTCGTTCAAGAGACCCGCGCCGGTTTCGCAGTGGACCTGCGCGACGTGCGTGATCGTCGCGTCGGCCGCGAGCGCGGCGTCGACGATCTCGCCCGTCGCAGGCTGGTCCTCGGGCACCGGCAGGTCGACGACGTCGCGCCCGAGATACCTGCAGATCTTGACGATGCGCGCGCAATACGCGCCGTTGTTCGGCACCAACACGCGGCCCGCGCGCGGCACGACGTTGCCGATCGCGGCCTCCACCGAGAACGTGCCGCTGCCCTGCATCGGCACGCAGACGTAGTCGTCGCCGCCGCCGACGATGTCGACGAGGTCGCGGCAGATCGACAGCGTGATCCTGTTGAACGCCGCGTCCCACGATCCCCAGTCGCGCAGCATCGCCTGCTTGGTCGCGAGCGAAGTGGTCAGCGGGCCGGGGGTTAGAAGGATCGGATCGTTGCCGCGGATCATGGGTCACTCCTCAGGTGCGGGCCGCGTCGCGCCAGCGCTGCGTGCGTCGTACGAGCCACCACTCGGCGACGAAGAACAGCACCGTGACGACGGCCGAGGTGGCGACGATCAGCGTGGCCATCGCGGCGGCGGCGCCGACGTTGCCGGCTTCGTCCAGATGCAGGATCGAAATCGATGCGAGCGTGGTCTTCGGCGAGTACAGGAACACGACGCACGAGATCGTCGTCATCGCGTTGACGAAGTAGTAGCGGCTGATATCGATGATCGACGGCAGGCAGACCGGCACCGTGACGCGCCAGAACGTCTTGTAAAAGGGAACCTTCAGCGACGCCGATACCGCCTCGAACTCGTTGTCGAGCTGCTTGAGCGCGGTGACCGCGGTCAGGTGGCTCGACGAGTAGAAGTGGATGACGGTGGACAGCACCAGGATCGTCATCGTGCCGTACAGGAAGCCGAGCGGATTCGCCGGGTGGTTGAAGAACAGGATGTAGCCGATGCCGAGCACCATGCCCGGCACCGCCATCGGCATCATCGCCTGCAGCTGGATCGCGGGGCGAAGGTAGTCGGCCCCACGGGTCTTTTCGAGCCAGTACGCGCCGGCGAAGGTGACCGCCGCGCCGAACAACGCACACCACAGCGCCATTTTCAGGCTGTTCGGGTACGCGTTGTCCACGCCCGCTTCCTCGAAGCCGTAGGTGTAGTGGTTCAGCGTGAACGACAGGTTGTACGGCCAGACCTTGACGAACGAACCAAAGACCGCCATGCCGACAACCAGCAGCATGTACGCCGACATCACGAGCACGAAGGCGAGCAGCACGGCGTCGCGCAGCGGCACCGGCCGCGGCCGGTACGGCACGCTGCGCGCGGTCAGCAACGCTTTCTGCCGCTTGCGCACCGCATGGTCGATGACAAAAGCGACCAGCACGGGAACCAGCAGGATCAGCCCGACCACCGCGCCCATCGAGAAGTTCTGCTGGCCGATCACCTGCTTGTAGACGTCGATTGCCAGCACGCTCGTGTTGCCGCCGATCACCTTCGGTATACCGAACTCGGACACGGCCATCGTGAACACCACCAGCGCCGCCGAGATCAGCCCGTAGCGCGCGCCCGGCAGCGTGATCGTCAGAAACTTGCGCCAGCCGGGCGTGGCCATCGAGTCGGCCGCCTCGTACAGTCGTGCGTCCGACAGCGCCAGCGCCGCCAGCAGGATCATCACCGCATGCGGAAACGATGCGAACACCATCGCCAGCACCATGCCCGGCAGGCCGTAGATGCTCTGCAGTCCGAACCAACCGAGCATGAACTTGAGCCAACCCTGGTTGCCGAACAGATAGATGAACGACAGCGCAGCGAGCATCGACGGCGCCAGGATCGGAATCATCGCGATGCTGCGCCAGACGCTCTTCGCCGGAATGCAACTGCGCTGGATGGCGTAGGCGAACACGAACGCGAGCGGCACCGTGATGCCGGTGGTCAGCCCGGCGAACACCAGCGTGTTGCGCGCCGACAGCGCGAACGCCGGCGCGGCAAAGTATTCGGCAAAGTTGGCAAGCCCGACGAACTGCCCGCCGCTGCCCTGCACGGAGCGGGCGAGCAGGCTCGCCAGCGGCAGCGTCAGAAACACCGCCAACGCGGCGGCGACGAGCAACAGTCCGCCGTGCGCGACCAGCATCTCGCTCGCCAGCCGCGCCGGCCGCGGCGTGAAGTCCGGGCGCGCGACCGCGGTCATGCGGACGGAAACGCGCGCACGCGTTCGCCGCGCAGCGCGAACGGAATCGTCGCACCCTCGCGCACGCCCAATTCGAGCGCCTGGTTCAGCGAAAAGTAGACGAGCAGTTTCTGGTCGTCGAACCCATCGACCTGCATCGTCGCGAGGCAATAGGTGCCGAGGAAGTCCATGCCGAGCACGCGCCCGCGCATCGCGTTGGCCATCTGCTCGACCGGACCCGAGTCCGGCAGCAGCCGATCTTCCGGTCGCAGATACAGTCGCACGGGCTCGCCGGCGGCGAAGCCGTTGGCCAGCGTGGCGAGCTCGACGCGACCGACGCGATAGCGCCCGCCGCCCAGACTGGTCGCGCGCAACACGTTCACCTTGCCGAGGAAGTCGGCGACAAACGGCGTGGCCGGCTGCTCGTACACCGCGAGCGGCGTGCCGACCTGCTCGATGCGCCCGTGGTTCATCACGACGACGCGGTCGGACATCGACAGCGCCTCTTCCTGATCGTGCGTGACCATGATCGTGGTGACGCCGACGCGCTTCTGCAGCTGGCGGATCTCGCCGCGCAGCCGCTCGCGCTCCTTGGCATCGAGCGCCGACAGCGGCTCGTCGAGCAGCAGCAGGCTGGGCGCGGTGGCGAGCGCGCGCGCGAGCGCGACACGCTGCTGCTGGCCGCCGGAAAGCTGGCTCGGGTACTTCGGCCCCGAGTCGGGCAGGCCCACGAGTGTGAGCAGCTCCTGCACGCGCGCCTCGATCTGCGCGCGCGCGCGGCGCCGGTTGACCAGGCCGTAGGCGATGTTGTCGCGGATCGTCAGGTTCGGAAACAGCGCGTACGACTGAAACACGATGCCGTAGTCGCGCGCCGCCGGCGGCGCGGTCGAGATGTCGCGTCCGTTCTGGATCACGCGCCCGCGCGTGGCCGACTCCAGCCCCGCGATGATCCGCAGCAGTGTGGTCTTGCCGCAGCCCGACGGGCCGACGAAGCAGACCAGTTCGCCGGCGTGGATCGACAGATCGACCGACTGCAGCGCGACGAAGCCGCCGAACGCCTTGTGGATGCCTTCGAGCCGCAGCGCTTCGCCGGTCATTCGCGCACAGTAGCAACGAAACGCCGCGTCGAGCCGACGCAATACGCCCGGCTGCAACGCGGCGAGTTATTCCGGCGCGCGCGCGTCCGGAATGACATCACTTCGGAGCGGCCTTGCTCTCGTAGCGCTTGCTCCATTCTTTCAGAATGCGGTCGCGGTTCTTCGCGGCCCACGCGAAGTCGTTCTTCACCAGCCGCGAGCCGTAATCGGCAGGCACGTTCGGAAGCGGCTTGTTCAGCGCCGGCACCGCGACGATCGCGAAGTTGTTCGCGTACAGCCCCATCGCCTCGTCGGAGATCGACCAGTCGAGCAGCCGCTGCGCGGCGGCGAGGTGCTTGGTGCCCTTGTGGATGCCGATCGCCTCGAGATCCCAGCCAAGGCCTTCTTTCGGGAACACCAGTTCGATCGGCTTGCCCTGGGCTTTCTCGCGGTTGGCGCGGTACTCGAACGAGATGCCGACCACGTACTCGCCGTTGGCCGCCGCCGCGCACGGACGCGAGCCCGAGTGCATGTACTGCGCAATGTTCTCGTGCAGCGCGTCCATGTATTTCCAGCCTTCGGCCTCGCCCCAGAGCTGCAGCCACGCGGACACGTCGAAGAAGCCGGTTCCGCTGGAGGCCGGGTGCGGCATCACGATCTGGCCCTTGTAGACGGGTTTGGTCAGATCCTTCCACGTCTCGGGCTTCGGGATGTTGCGCTTGGCGGCCTCGGCGGTGTTGAAGCAGATGGTCGCGCCCCACACGTCCATGCCGACCCAGGCGGGCGGGTTCTTCGGGTCGCGGTACTGCGGCGCGATCCGCTCGAGCCCTTTGGGCGCATACGGCTGCAGCATTCCCTCGGCGTCGAAGATCGCCATGCTGGTCGCCGCCACTCCCATCACGACGTCCGCCCGCGGGTTGGACTTCTCGGCGAGCAGCTTGGCGGTGATCACGCCCGTGGAGTCGCGCACCCAGACGATCTCGATGTTCGGATTGGCCTTCTCGAAGGCCGTCTGGTACGCCTTCAACTGGTCGGTCTCGAGCGCCGTGTAAACGGTCAGTTGCGTCTTCTGTGCCGCCACGCCGCCGGCAGCAAGTGACAGGGCCAGGGCGCACAGCACGCCTTGCGCCGGATTGCGGAACTTCATGAACGCCTCCTTGTTGTACGCACCACGAGGGGACCCCGCGGCAGCGCCGCCGCCGCGACCGGCGTCGGCCAGCCCTCGAAGCTAACCGTCTTGCGTGACCGACCGATGACGCCGGGCGCCCAGCGTAGCCCGACCGCGCGCGCCGATGCGATCGCTCCTGCACGTGCCTGCGGCATCACGCCGGCGGCACCTCCTTCTGCCGACCCAGTCTACGCAGCGGCGAAATTTCGTGTCAATTGTTTTTTGCAGATTGTCGACAATCGTCTTGCGCGGCCTTAGACTCGGCGCATGCCCGCTTCGCAGGTGATTCCGCATCCGACCATCGCGCTGCTGCGCACCGCGTCGCTCGGCAGCGCCGCGCAGCAGGAAATCGAGCGCATGATCCTCGCCGGCGAGATCGCCCCCGGCGCCAAGCTCACCGAGGCGTGGCTGTCGCAGCGGCTCGGCATCTCGCGCGGGCCGATTCGCGAAGCGTTCCGCATGCTCGAAGAAGCGGGACTGGTGCGGCAGGAGAAGAATCGCGGCGTCTTCGTACGCGACATCCCGCTCGACGAGGCGGTCGAAATCTTCGATCTGCGCGCCGCGATGGACGAGCTGATCGGCCGCAGGCTCGCCGCGTCGATCACGCCCGAGCAGTTGAAGTCGGCGCGTACCATCGTCGACGGCATGGAGGCGGCGGCCAGGCGTGGAGACGCCGACGCCTACCACCGGCTGAATCTGCAGTTCCACGACGCGCTCGTGGAGTTTGCCGGCAACCGCAAGCTCGCGGCGATCTATCGCAAACTGGTCAAGGAGCTGGCGCTGTTCCGCCGGCGCAACCTGAACGACCGCGCGGTGCTTCCGCAGTCAGTCGCCGAACATCGGCAGATCCTGAAAGCGATCGCTTCGGGCGACGCCGAAGCGGCCGGCCGCGCCATGTACGAGCACGTGATCGAAAGCAAGGAACGCATGCTCAAGGCGACCGTGGCGCGCCCGGCGGTGGCACGGGTACGCGCCGGCAAGAAGGGATAGACGATGCTGCAGGTCAACGGCCGCGGTTACGCGGCGCCGAAACGGCCGACCGTGGTGATCTGCGTGGACGGCTGCGAGCCCGACTACATCGCGCAGGCGGTGGCCGCCGGGCAGATGCCGACGATGAAGCGCTGGCTCGCCGAAGGCACGGCGCTCGTCGCCGACTGCGTCGTGCCGAGCTTCACGAACCCGAACAACCTGTCGATCGTCACCGGCGCGCCGCCTTCGGTGCACGGCATCTGCGGCAACTACCTGTTCGACACGGCGACCGGCACCGAAGTGATGATGAACGACCCGAAGTGGCTGCGCGCACCGACGCTGCTCGCGCGGCTCGCCGAGGCAGGCTACGCGGTCGCGGTGGTCACGGCCAAGGACAAGCTGCGCAAGTTGCTCGGCCACGGCCTTCGCGGCATCTGCTTCTCGTCGGAGAAGGCCGACCAGGCGACCGTCGCCGAAAACGGCGTCGACGGCGTGCTGCCGCTGGTGGGCATGCCGGTGCCGTCGGTCTATAGCGCGGAGCTGTCGGAGTTCGTCTTCGCCGCCGGCGTGAAGCTGCTCGAGACACGTCGGCCCGACGTTCTGTACCTGTCGACGACCGACTACGTGCAGCACAAGCACGCCCCGGGCGACCCGGACGCCAACCGCTTCTACGCGATGCTGGACCGCTATCTCGCCAAGCTCGACGCGCTGGGCGCAGTGGTGGCACTCACCGCCGACCACGGCATGAACGCGAAGACCAAGCTCGACGCCAGCCCCAACGTCATCTACCTGCAGGACCTGCTCGACGGCTGGCTCGGGGCCGGCCGCGCGCGCGTGATCCTGCCGATCACCGATCCGTACGTCGTGCATCACGGCGCGCTGGGATCGTTCGCGACGATCTACCTGCCCCCGGACACGGCTTACGGTGTCATGGGACGGCTGCGCGAGATCCCGGGCATCGAAGTCGTTGCCAGCCGCGAAGAGGCGGCCGAGCGGTTCGAGCTGCCGGCCGACCGCATTGGCGATCTGGTCGTCGTGTCCGAGCGCAGCGTCGTGCTGGGCACCTCCGTGACGCGCCACGACCTGACCCAGCTCGAGCGGCCGCTGCGTTCGCACGGCGGCATCTCCGAGCAGCGCGTGCCGCTCGTCGTCAACCGGCGCGTGCACGGACTGGACGGCCGGCGCCGGTGGCGTAACTTCGATGCTTTCGACCTCGCGTTGAACCATGCGCAGTGAAGTTCACAGGATGTTTGCACCGCGGAGGCACGCAGGCACGGAGGAAAGCGTGCTTTGCCGTTCTCTGTGCCTGCGTGCCTTCGTGGTTCGCATGCTCGGCCCATGAACGCCCCGGCCACCGTCGTCAGGCACGAATCGCTGCGCATCGCCGGGCGCAAGGTCGCGGGCGAGCGCAGCTTCGAGGTCCGTTATCCGTACACCGGCGAGGTCGTCGCAACCGTGCCGCTGGCCACGGTCGCGCAAGTGCGCGAGGCGCTGCGCATCGCCAAGAACTATCGCAGCAAGCTGACGCGCCACGACCGCTATCGCATCCTGATGCGTGCGGGGGAGCTGATCGCCGCGCGGCGCGACGAGATCGCACGCCTGATCACGCTCGAATCCGGGCTTGCTCTGCGCGACACGCTCTACGAGGTCGGCCGCGCCTCCGACGTGCTGCTGTTCGCGGCCAACCAGGCATTGGTCGACGACGACCGGGTCTTTTCCTGCGACCTCACGCCGTACGGCAAGCACCGCAAGGTCTACACGTTGCGCGAACCGCTGCTGGGCGCAATCAGCGCGATCACACCGTTCAACCACCCGCTGAACCAGGTGATCCACAAGGTCGCGCCGGCGGTGGCGACCAACAATCGCATCGTCGTGAAGCCGAGCGAGAAGACGCCGCTTGCCGCGTTCGTGCTCGCCGACGTGCTGTACGAAGCCGGCTTGCCGCCGGAGATGCTGTCGGTGGTCACCGGCGATCCGAGGCAGATCGCCGACGAGCTGCTGACCAGTCCCGACGTCGATCTGGTGACGTTCACCGGCGGCGTGGCGGTCGGCAAACACATCGCTGCGCGCGCCGTCTACAAGCGGCAGGTGCTCGAGCTCGGCGGCAACGACCCGCTGATCGTGATGGAGGACGCCGACATCGACGAGGCGGCTGCGCTCGCCGCCGCCGGCTCGTACAGGAACTCGGGGCAGCGCTGCACCGCGGTCAAGCGCATGCTGGTGCACGAGCGCGTCGCCGATCGCTTCGTCGAGCGGCTCGTCGAGAAGACCAAGGCCGTGAAGTACGGCGATCCGCTCGATCCGGCGACCGACATGGGCACCGTGATCGACGAGGCTGCCGCGCGCGAGTTCGAAGCGCGCGTGGACGAGGCGATCGCACAGGGCGCGAAGCTGCTTGCCGGGCACGTGCGGCAGGGTGCGCTGTACGCGCCGACGGTGATCGACCGCGTATCGCCCGAAATGCGCGTCGTGAAAACGGAGACCTTCGGTCCGGTGTCGCCGGTCATCCGCTTTGCCGACATCGACGAGGCGATCCGGATCGCGAACTCCACCGCGTATGGACTGTCTTCTGCGGTATGCACCAACCGCCTCGACTACGTGACGCGCTTCGTGCAGGAGCTGCAGGTCGGCACGGTCAACGTGCGCGAGGTTCCGGGATACCGGCTCGAATTGACGCCTTTTGGCGGGATCAAGGACTCGGGCTTGGGGTACAAGGAGGGTGTGCTGGAAGCGATGAAGTCGTTCACCAACACGAAGACTTACTCGATCCCGTTCTGACGCGCGCCGCGAGCAAGAAATCGCCCGCCGGCGCGACCGATGCTTGTGCGCGCCGCAGGCGAGAACGATGAGCTTTCGACGGAAATGCAGACGCTGCTGAACCTGATCGCCGCGATCGCCCTGCTGGTGTGGGGAACGCACATCGTGCGCACCGGCGTGCTGCGTGTGGCCGGCGCCAATCTGCGGCAGATCCTGCGCCGCAGCGTCGGGCGGCGCGCGACCGCCTTTCTCGCCGGCATTGGCGTCACCGGACTGCTGCAAAGTTCGACCGCGACCGCTCTGCTGACGTCGACCTTCGTCGGCCAGGGCGCGATCGCCACCGCCGCGGCGCTGGCGGTGATGCTCGGCGCCGACGTCGGTACCGCGATCATGGTGCAGGTGTTCGCGCTGAACCTGTCGTGGCTCGCGCCGCTGCTGATCGCCGCCGGCGTGATCGTGTACCTGTCCAAGAAGAACGAGCGCGCCGGCCAGATCGGCAAGATCGTGCTCGGGCTCGGCGTGATGATCCTGGCGCTGCAACTGATCATGCAGGCGACCGCACCGCTGACGCACGCAACCGGCGTCAAGGTGCTGTTCTCGCAGCTGTCGGGCGACATGCTGTTCGACATGCTGATCGGCACGCTGTTCGCGATCGCGTGCTACTCCAGCCTTGCCGTCGTGCTGCTGACCGCCGCGCTGACGGCCTCGCACGTGATCCCGGTGCAGGTGGCGCTGGCGATCGTCGTCGGCGCCAATCTCGGCAGCGGGCTGCTCGTGGTGCTGACCACGCTGAAGTCGGATCCGCTGACGCGCCGCGTGCCGCTCGGCAATTTCCTGTTCAAGGGGGTGGGCTGCCTGATCGCGCTGCCGCTGCTGCCGTTCGCCGTGCAGTGGCTCGCCGCGCTCGATCCGACGCCGCAGCGCATGGTCGTCAACATGCACCTGGCGTTCAACGTCGTCGTGGCGCTGCTGTTCCTGCCGCTGGTGGCGAAGATCGCGCGGCTGGTCGAGGCATGGGTGCCGGCCGAGGCCGCGAAGGAAACGCCCGGTGCGCCGCGCCATCTCGATCCGACTGCGCTCGCCACGCCGGCGCTGGCGATCGGCTGCGCGGCGCGCGAAGCGATCCGGCTCGCCGACATCGTGCAGGACATGCTGACCGGCCTGCTGACGGTGCTGAAGACCAACGATTTTCAGTTGGCCGAGCAGTTGCGCAAGCGTGACGACGAGATCGACCGGCTGTACACCGCGATCAAGCTGTATCTGGCGCAGATCAGCCGCGAGGCGCTCGAGGAGCGCGAGTCCAAGCGCTGGACCGACATCATCCAGTTCACGATCAACATGGAACACGTCGGCGACATCATCGAGCGCGTGCTGATCGACATCGCCGAACGCAAGATCCAGCTCGGGCTGTCGTTCTCCGACGCCGGCATGCAGGAGATCGAGCATCTGCACGCGCGGCTGCTCGCGAACCTCAAACTCGCCATCGCGGTGTTCCTCAACGGCGACTTCAAGTCCGCGCAGCAGCTGATGGCGGAAAAGGTCGCGTTCCGCGAGCTCGAGATGCGCTACGCCGACAGCCACCTGCAGCGGCTTTCGGGCAACACGCCGCAGTCGATCGAGACCAGTTCGCTGCACCTGGACCTGCTGGCGGACTTCAAGCGCATCAACTCGCTGTTCTGCTCGATCGCCTACCCGATCCTCGAGTCGGCCGGCGTGCTGTCGAAGACACGCGTGCTCGGTGCCGAGCAGTCGCTGCTGTTCAAGCACGACGAGCGTCACGCATAGATGGCTCTGTCGTTCGACGACATCGCGCGGCTGTTCGACGCCAAGGGCGGCCGCCAGTACAGCGGCGAGCCGGTGACCCAGCTCGAACACGCACTGCAGTCGGCGCAGCTCGCCGAACGCGCCGGCGCCGGCGACGCGCTGATCACCGCCGCCTTGCTGCACGATCTCGGCCACTTGCTCAACGACCAGGGCGAAACGCCGACGCTGCGCGGCGTCGACGACAAGCACCAGTACGTGGCGCTGCCGTTTCTGCGCGGACTGTTCGGCGACGAGGTGCTGCAGCCGATCAAGCTGCACGTCGACGCCAAACGCTACCTGTGCGTGCACGGCGACGGCACGCTGTCGGGGGCCGAGTACTGGGCCGCGCTGTCGGAGGACTCCAAGCGCAGCCTCGAACTGCAGGGCGGCGTCTTCGGTGCGGCGGAAGCGCAGGCTTTCATCGCGCAGCCGTTTGCCGCCGATGCGGTGCGGCTACGCCGCTGGGACGACCTGGCCAAGAGCGCGGGCACGGCCACGCCGCCTTTGTCGTACTACCTCGCCGTCGCCGCGCGCGTGGCGCGGCGGTGAGTCCCGTCTTCGAGCGAACTGCATTTCTCGGTGTGCTCGGCCAGATCGCCGGGCAGCGCACGACCGTAACGCGGCCACCGAGATGCGTGGCAGGCAGACCCGCTTCGGCGCGCTCGGCGGGAGAACTCGATCACCCGGTGCGCGCGCTGGCGTTCACCCGCGGTTAACATCGCGCCACTCGATGCCGCCGCACGCGACGTGAACTACAGCGCCACCGCCGAAGCCGCCGAACTGCGCGAGTTCGTTCCGTTCGTCCACGAGCTGATCGGCTGCGCGTTCGGCGCCATCCGGCCGCTGTTTCTGAGCGGCACTGCGGTCGACATCAAGAGCGACGCTTCGCCGGTCACGCGCGCCGACCGCGGCGCGGAAGAGGCGATGCGCGCGCTGATCGAGCGGCGTTACCCCGGCCACGGCATCCTCGGCGAAGAGTTCGGCGTCAAGGCAGGCCGGCGCTACCGCTGGGTGCTCGACCCGGTCGACGGCACCCGCGCGTTCATTACGAACTGCTTTCTGTTCGGCACGCTGATCGCGCTCGAACGCGACGACGGCGCGGGATTCCGGCCGCTGCTGGGCGCGATCGCGCATCCGGCGGCCGGTGTGGCGCTGATCGGCCACGTCGGCGAATGCCGCCTGTATCGAGCCGATGGCACGCAACGCGTCGCACGCGTGCGGGCCTGCACCCGGCTCGAAGACGCGACCGTGCTCGCGACCACGCACTGGTCGACCGGCGAGCAGGCCGGCGGGCCCGCTGTCGAAACGCTGATCCGCCGCGCCCGGCTGTATCGGACTTGGGGCGATTGTTTCGGCTACTTCGCGCTCGCCACCGGCGGCGCCGATGTGATGCTCGACCCCTCGCTCGCCTACTGGGACGTCGCCGCGATCGTCCCGGTCGTCGAAGGCGCCGGCGGCCGCGTCACCGGCTGGAGCGGCGGCGACCCGCTCGCCCGGCCGTCGCTGATCGCCACCGCGGGATCTTTGCACGACGAAGTGCTGGCGCTGCTGCGCGGCGGGAGATGATCCCCGGCCAGTGACCATACAAGCCGAAGGCGAGAAGTCTCTCCCGCTTGCAACACCGAGATCCCGCGCTTGTCTCGCAACGAGCAGACCCCGCTCGGAATCGCACGACCCGTCGTTTCGACCCCCCAGCATTGCGCCGGGGTCAAGAACCGCAGCCGGTCGCGCGCCTGTGCAACGCGGCAACGCGTTCGAATCCTCCAACCACGGCCGCGCACTGCTCGTCATCGAAACTGCCAAGGGCCGAGCGCCGAATTCAGGCGCATCGGCTTTTCTGTCAACCGAGGACCGGGGAACTTCGGCCGTCGAGCCCCCGAAGCGACGGGCGAACCCGCCGATGCCGGCCAGTGAAACCGGCCGACGGCATCACGCTGCGCTCCCGGACCACAGGGCCGCGCTACGCAGCACGACCTCCGCGAGCGACCGCGACGCCTGATAGGTCTCGCGCTGCCAACGGGCGTGGTTGCCGTGCACGCGCACGAGCGCCTCGATCGCATCCAGCGCCTCCGTGCACGCGAGCCGCTGTGCGTACGGTCGGCAGCGTTCGATCGTGTCGAGAACGTCGCGATGCAACGGGATCGCGGCTCCGGAGGCGACGTCGATCAACTGCGCTTCGAGCCCGAAGCGGCACGCCTGGAAGCGGTTGTAGCTGTACGTGAGATAGATGTCCTCGGACTCGGGCTTCGCGCCCGCATCGACGAGCATCGCGCACACCGCCTGCAGGTAGCCGGCCAGCTCCGCCGCGCGGTCGACCGTCAGCGGCGTGTCGAAGACGCGGATTTCGATCGTTCCGTATTCGGGTTTCGGGCGGATGTCCCAGTAGAAATCCTTCATGCTCTCGACG
Source organism: Burkholderiales bacterium (assembly GCA_037442465.1). Classification (GTDB taxonomy): domain Bacteria; phylum Pseudomonadota; class Gammaproteobacteria; order Burkholderiales; family Burkholderiaceae_F; genus DSNY01. Next base: position 24,894 of record JBBIQI010000005.1, on the reverse strand, counting down.
ACGCCGAGCCGCTTCATCTTCGCGAAATAGGCCTCGAAGCCTGCCCAGTCGGTGACGAAGGGCGCGCGGCCCGACAGCGGGAACGCGAACACGGTGTTCAACCGCGAGCAGTCGAACGCCGTGTCGACCCCCTGGTAGTACGGGCTGCACGCCGCCAGCGCGATGAAGTGCGGCACGTAACGGGCCAGGCTGTGCAGCAGGCGTATCGCGGCGTCGCCGCTGGCGCAGCCCACGTGCACGTGCTGGCCGAACACGGTGAACTGCTTGGCGAGGTAACCGTACAGCCCGGCGACGTGGCGGAAGCGCGGCCGGTCGAAGATCTGCCGCTCGTGCCAGCGCTGGAACGGATGCGCGCCGCCGCCGGCGATGGCGAGATCGAGTTTGTCCGCGGCCTGCACCAGCGTGGCGCGGATCGCGCGCAGCTCGTCGCGCAACGGACCGAACGCGGTGTGCACCTTAGTCGAAATCTCGACCATGCTCTCGGTGATCTCGGGCTTGATGTCGCCGGGATAGGGCTTGCGCTCGACCAGGTGGATCAGATCCGAGGCGCCGCGCGTCAGATCTCCGGTGCGCCGGTCGACGATCTGCAGCTCGAGCTCCACACCGATCGTCAGCGCTTCCGACTTCGTGAACGCCAGCGCTTCGCTCATCACGCCTCCCTCGCCTCGCCGGTGGCGCGCAGCGCCCAGACGAGCAGCAGCGCGCCGCCGATCTGCAGCACGAACACGGCGGAAAAGATCACCGCGCCCACCTGCGCGCCGAGCTGCGGATAGGCCAGCGCCAGTTCGCGCGACATCAGCAGCGCGACCGCCGACATCGGCGCCAGACCCACGCCGAGCCACGCACCCTTGCGCCACGCGAGTCCCGAGGCGTGCGCGAGCGCCACGCTCGCGCCGATCTTCGCCGCAACACGCACCAGCACGAGCGCGAGTGCGGGCAGCCACGCGGGTGCGAGCAGCGAGAAGTCGACGGTCGCGAACGACAACGCGAAGAAGATCAACAGCGCCAGCGCAGCCGGCAGACCGAGGTCGGCCGCCATCAGCCGTCGCTCGCGGTCGAACGCGCGCGCGAAGGCGCCGAAGGTCAGCAGCGCGAGCAGCGGCGACAGCCGCAGCACCTGCGCCAGCGCGAAGACGACGGCAACGGCGGCAAGCACCACCGCGATCTGGCTCGCGCGCTCGCGGCCGACGTAACGCAGCACGGCGAGCATCGCCTGCGCCGCGGCCGCGGCGAGGGCGAGCGCACCGGCGACCAGGTACAGCGGCTGCAGCACCCAGGTGTCGAGCACGCCGCGCCGCTCGACGTGCACCCATGCGAGCAGCAACGTCGACAGCACGACCGCGTAGATGCAGTTCAGCGCGGTCAGCAGTAGCAGGCGTTCGGTCACCTGGCCCTGCGCGCGCACCTCGCGCGTGACCGCCAGCACGACCGCGGGCGACGTCGCGATCGCGATCGCCGCGGTCATCGCCGCCGGCAGCGCGGCCAGGCCGAAGGCACGCAGCACGGCGAACACCGCGCCGAAGGTCAGCACGCTCTCGGCGATGCTGGTGGCGGCCAGCGCCGGATTGCGTTGCAGCCAGCCCCAGGAGACGCGTTGCCCGAGATCGAACAGGATCAGCGCGGCGGCGATGTCGATCGCCAGTGCCGCATCCGCCGGCGCGATCGCGACCAGATCGATCTGTGCGAGCCCGTAGGCGAGCAGCGCAAAGACGAAGCCGGCCAGCGTGTAGCCGACCAGGCGCGGCACGCGCCAGCGCGTGGCGCTCTCACCGGCGACGCTTGCGGCGAGCGCGAGCAGCGCGAGCGACAGGGCGCCAGGCCAGTCGGCGGGCCAGTCGGGGAAAAAGCTCGAATCGGTCATCGGCAAACCAACGCGCGCACTCGCGGCCGGATCGTAGTGGATGGGATCGGAAAAAAAGCGCCCGCGGGGCCTCGCAGCACCCGCGGGCGTCAATGCGAGGAGGATATGACCTCGCTTGCTTGCTGCCGTCGCTGGTCACCGTGACGCAACCGCTGCGGGTCCACTTCGCGGCCAGCGGGATGGGCCGGCCGCCGATGCAGCAGTTGCGCTACGACGGACGCACGATACTGGTGCCCGGCGCGCGCCGAAATTCGCACAACAGCGTACGTACAAGCCTGAACGGCCGATCGCGCCTGCGCGCTCGCCGGCCGATGCGGTGGCAGCGTGCGCTGCCGGCCTTCACGTTCAGACGATCAGCACCGGACGGGCGACCTCGCGCAGCGTCAGATGGATCGCCCACCACTCGGGCCCGGCCGGCATGAGTTCGGCGCGCGGACGCGGCAGCACGACGAGGTCAGCACCGGCGTCGTCCACCAGCGATCCGAGCTGGCGCGCGTCGCAGACGCCGCACACGACGGCCGCCTGCGTGCCGAGTCCGGCCAGCCGCGCGCGCGCGGCCTGCTCGATCACCGTGCGCTGCTGCGCGAGCCACTCGGCAATTCGCTCGCGGCTCCACATCCGTTCGACGTGGATCGAGTCGTGTGGCTCGAACCAGAACAACAGCACGTCACCGCAGGACTCGTGGCGTTGCAGCCGCACCAGCGTCGCGCACGCAAGCTCGACGGCGTCGAGCGTGGCGCGAGAGAGCACGACGACGCGTTGCGCCGCCGCGGCGATTCGCACGAGCGCGCCATCGGTCTGCGCCGCCGACACGGGGTCGGACGCACGGGTGCCGGCTTCCGGATCGCGCAGCCTCGAAGATGTCATGTGGCGGGCACCACCGCGCCTGCGGCGCGCCATGCGCTTGCACGATAGGCGCGCACACGCGCGCCGACCATTCGTCGCCACACGTACGTAGCCGGCGCGATGCGCGGGCGTGCGGGCCGGGCGCCGGGCAAGGCGCGCCGGCGGCGAGCGCTTGCCGAATGCCGGTCAGCCCACCGGCGGGCTGCTCTGTTCGAGCTCGAAGCGCAGGCGAAACAGGTCGGCGACGCGCCGCGCCTGCAGCTTCTCCATGATGCGCGAACGGTGCACCTCGACCGTGCGCGGGCTGATGCCGAATTCCTCGGCGATCTCGCGGTTGTGCTGGCCGTTGGTGATGCGCTCGAACACCTCGAGCTCGCGGGCGGTCAGCCGCGCCAGGCGCGCCGTGATCTCCTCGCGGTCGCGCGCCTGCGCCACACGCCGCTGGTCGCTGGCAAGCGCGACTGCGACGGCGTCGAGCAGCTCGTTCTCGTCGATCGGCTTTTCGAGGAAGTCGACCGCGCCGTCGCGCAGCGCGCTGCGCGCGGTTGCGACGTCGCCATGTCCGGTAATGACGATCACTGGCAAGCCGGGATGACGCTCCTTGAGCCGCTGTTGCAGCGCCAGCCCGTCCATGCCCGGCAGCCGCACGTCGACCAGCGCGCATGCCGGCCGCAGCAGCGCATCGAGCTGCAGGAACTCCTCGGCGCTTTCGTAGCCGCTTGGTGCGAACCCGCGCAGTCGTAGCAGCAGCAACAGCGAGTCGCGCACCGCCTTGTCGTCCTCGACGACATAGACGGTCGACCCGGCGAAGTTCGTGTTGTCCCCGACCGGGACAGCGTCAGCGGTCATCGGCAGGTAACTCCAAGCAAAACGTGGTCTTCGAGCGCGTTGCGTCCAGCCACAGGCTACCACCATGCCGCTGCGCGATCGTGCGCGCCATGGCCAATCCCAGCCCCATGCCGCCGGGCTTGCTGGTGGCCATCGGCTGGAACAGGCGGTCGCGCACCTCGAGGGCGACGCCCGGGCCGCTGTCCTCGACCTCGATGCGGATCAGGCCGTCGCCGGAACGCAGCGCACGCACTTCGATTGCACGCGGCGCGGGCACGGCGACGACTGCGTCGATGGCGTTGGCCAGAAGGTTGCCGAGCACGGCGCCGATCTGCACGCGATCGACCGCGACCGCGGGCAGGCCGGGCTCGACACGGCTCGTCCACTGCACGCCGAGGCGTTCGAGACGGTCGCGCACCTGGTCGTGCGCGGCTTCGACGAGATCGGACGGCGCGGTGCGTTCGACGTCGGCCGCGCCGGTACGGAAGAAGTCGCGCATGCGCCGGACGAACTCGCCGGCACGCGCGCTTTCGCGCACGACCTGCGTCAACGCGTCGTGCAGCTCGCGGCGCGAGGCCTCTCCGCCGGCGGCGAGCATGCGGCAGGCACCGGCGTAGGTGCCGATCGCCGACAGCGGCTGGTTCAGTTCGTGCGCGAGCGAGGCCGCCAGCTCGGCCGCCGCCGCCATGCGCTGCGCCTGATTCAGCCGCGCCTGCTGCTCGCGCAGCTGCTGCTCGCGCTGCGCGAGCGCGTCGGCCGCGCGCGCGCGCTCCTGCGCGAGCGCGCCGAAGTACAGCGTGGTCAGCGAAAGCGCCAGCAGCAGCGTCTGGAACTCGAACGCCGTGGCCGCCCCTTCGCCGACCGCGTACAGCGAGACGATCACGCTCACCTGCGCCAGGGGTACCGCCAGCGCCGCCCCGGCCGCCCCCTGTCGCAACGCGAAACCGATCATCGGCAGGAACAGCAGGTACGACATCCGGAACTCGTCGAAGGGCGTGACCGCGAACACCAGCAGCAGCGTTGCCACGAGCACGAGCATGAAGACGGCGACATCGCGCAGCGCCATCCGCCGCCGCGCCACGTCCGCCGGCAGCAGCGCCGCCCGCGCCAGGTACACGAGCAGCGGCGTGACGCCGACCAGCCCGAGCGCATCGCCGACGGCGAGGCGCAGGAACACGCGCGTGGCGCGCTCCTGCGGCAGCGTGCCGTCCAGAAGATACGCGCCGACGTAGACGACCGAGGACAGCAGCGCGCCGGACGCGACGAAGACGATGAACCACGTCAGGTCACGCAGCGTCAATTCGGCGACGACGATCCGCGTCTTCGACCGCACCGCGATGCCGGTGAGCACGTACGCGAGCCCCATGCCGCCCGAGGCCACGATGAAGCCAAAGCCGCCGCCGGGCGCCTCGCGCACGAAGGTCTCGGCAAGCACGGCCGCGGCGAGCACCGCCGGCGCGAACGCTGCGCCGCCGATCAGGATCAGCGCCAGCGCCAGCGCGGGTTGCGGATTCCACGGAGTCGCCGCAAACGGTTCGCTCGGAAAAACGTAGGTCAGCGCGTCGACGGCGACGTACAGCGCGACGAACGCCGCACCCAGAAGAAAAAGGCGCCCGCGGGCGCCTTCTGTCTTCCAAGCTTGGAGTCGTTGCGTCAGGGGCGCCATCTCTCCGTACGGCTTCAAGCGGCGCGCACGAGGGCACCGCGGCGCGACCCGCCGGCGGGGCGGTCAAAACGGAATGTCATCGTCCATGTCGGCGATGTTCGGTGCGGGCTTCGCCGCATCCTGCGCCGGCTTGGAGGCCGGCTTGCCGGCGCGCGCAGGCGGCGCGTCGGCATCGAAGTCGGCGCCGCGCTCGCCGCCCATTCCCTCGCGCGAGCCGAGCAGTTGCATGTTCTCGGCGACGATTTCCGTCGTGTACTTCTCGTTGCCGTCGCGGTCGGTCCACTTGCGCGTACGCAGCCGGCCCTCGACGTAGACGGGGCGCCCCTTGCGCAGGTACTCGCCGGCGATCTCGGCTAGCCGCCCGAAGAAGGCCACGCGGTGCCACTCGGTCTCTTCCTGCTGTTGGCCAGACGAATCCTTGTAGCGGCGGGTCGTCGCGATCGACACGTTGGTGACCGCCGCGCCGTCGGCCGTGTAGCGCGTCTCGGGATCGCGGCCGAGGTTGCCGATCAAGATCACCTTGTTGACGGAGGCCATGCGCTCGTCTCCTCGTTCATGCCACCCAAGCGGAAGGCCGGCATCATACCTTTCGTGCCCGCTGGTCCGGATGGCGCCTCAGCGCGGCGTGGCCTCGCCGACCGCCAGCGGTTCGCCGCGCGCGCGGCGTGGCGGCTCGCGCATGCCGGTCGCCAACAGCCACCACGCCGCCAGCAGCGCGGCCGACGCGTAAAACACGCTCGCGCTGCCAGCTCGCGCCGCCAGCCAACCGCCCGCCGCGCCGCCGGCGAACAACCCGATCGCCTGCGTCGTGTTGTAGAGCCCGAGCGCGAGCCCCTTGTGCGCCGGCGGCGCGACGCGCGAAGTCAGCGACGGCAGGCTTGCCTCCAGGATGTTGAACGCGACGAAAAACAACAACAGCCACAATGCGAGCCATGCGAGCGAAGGCGCGAACCACGCGTAGCCGAGCTGCACGACAACGAGCAGCGCGATTGCGCCAAGGAACAGTGCCCGCATCCGCGCGCGGCGCTCGGCCGCGACGATCGGCGGCATCATCAGCGCGAAGGATGCGAGCACGACCGGCAGGTAGACCTGCCAGTGCTGCGCCAGCGGCAGCCCGCCGCGCTCGACCAGCAGCACGGGCACGACGACGAAGGTCGCCATCTGCACCGCGTGCAGCACGAAGATGCCGACGTTCAACCGCAGCAGCTCCGGATGCAGCACCACGTCGAGCCAGTGCGCCGGATCCTCGTGGTGGATCTTCGGCGGCGCCGGCGGCACGATCCACAGCACGACGCCGATCGCGGCGATCGCGAGCACCCCGGTCAGCGCGAACAGCCCGCCCATGCCGATCGCGGCGTACAGCGGCGGCGCGCCGACGAGCGACAGCGCGAAGGTCAGTCCGATCGATGCGCCGACCATCGCCATCGCCTTGGTTCGATGCTCGTCGCGCGTGGCGTCGGCGATGAACGCGGTCACGGCCGCGGAGATCGCGCCGCAGCCTTGAATGGCGCGGCCGACGATCGTCGCCCAGATGTCGTCGGCGGCCGCGGCGACGAAGCTGCCGATCGCGAACAGCACCAGCCCGATCACGATCAGCGGCTTGCGGCCGTAGCGGTCGCTGAGCAGGCCGTACGGGATCTGCAGGATGCCCTGAGTGAGCCCGTAGATGCCCAGCGCGATGCCCACCAGCGTCGCGCTCGTGGCCGGGTCCTGCGCGCCGGCGAGCCCGCGCGCGTGCACCGCGAACACCGGCAAGATCAGGAACAGCCCAAGCATGCGCAGCGCGAAGATCGAAGCGAGCGAAACGCTCGCGCGGATCTCCAGCGGCGACATGCGGTCGGCGGCGGTCATCGGAGAAAGCTTGAAGCGGGCGGCGCAGCGGAGGCACTCGGACGCGCGCGGGAGGCGAATGGTAGTCGATCCGTCCGCAGCGCCACCCGCCGGCGCGATCCATCGCGCGCTCCCGGACCGTGCGTGATGCGGGCACATCCCGCCTCTGGCCCGCAGCGGCCGCTCGGGTTCCCTCGGCGCGCCGGCCGCACGGCAGGTGTCTCGAGGACTGCCGTCCATCGACGCGCGTGCTCGATCCCGCCGCCGAATCCACCGCCCGAATGGCCACATCCGGCGGCGTCGGCCGAGGGGCCATTCGGGCAACGGCGGCACACACGCGCAACGGATTTGCGCTGCCTCGCGCGCAACCACGAAGCGGCCCGGGGCGCGGCGCGACTCGCGCGCCGCGCCCCGAGTTTCTTATAGTGTCGGGTTCGCTGATCCCGCCCGACGCTCATGGAAGAAATCCGCATCCGCGGCGCACGCACGCACAATCTGAAGAACGTTTCGCTCGACCTGCCGCGAAACAAGCTGGTCGTGATCACCGGGCTTTCCGGCTCGGGCAAGAGCTCGCTCGCGTTCGACACGCTGTACGCGGAAGGGCAGCGGCGCTACGTCGAGTCGCTGTCCGCGTACGCGCGGCAGTTCCTGCAGCTGATGGAAAAGCCCGATGTCGATCTGATCGAAGGACTGTCGCCCGCGATCGCGATCGAGCAGAAGGCGGCCGGCCACAACCCGCGCTCGACGGTGGGCACCGTCACCGAGATCCACGACTACCTGCGGCTGCTGTACGCGCGCGTCGGCCGCCCGCACTGTCCCGATCATCCGGACCAGGCGCTCGCCGCGCACAGCGTTGCGCAGATGGTCGATGCGGCACTCGCGCTGCCTGCCGACACCAGGCTCGTTGTGCTCGCGCCGGTCGCGCGCGAGCGCCGGGTCGCATTCGACGATCTGCTCGCCGACCTGCAGGCGCAGGGGTTCGTGCGCTTCCGCATCGACGGCGCGATCGTCGAGGCCGATGACCTGCCCGCGTCCGCCGGCAGCGAAGCGCACGCGATCGACGTCGTCGTCGACCGGCTGAAGGTGCGGCCCGATGCGCGGCAACGGCTCGCCGAATCGTTCGAAACCGCGCTGCGCATCGGCGACGGCCGTGCGTTGCTGCTCGACACGGACAACGGCACCGAAACGGTGTTTTCGAACCGTTACGCCTGCCCGATGTGCGGCTACTCGCTGGCCGACCTCGAACCGCGGTTGTTTTCGTTCAACAACCCCGCCGGCGCGTGTCCGCGCTGCGACGGGCTGGGCAGCGTCGAGTTCTTCGACGAGCGCCGCGTCGTCGCACATCCCGAACTGTCGCTGGCGAGCGGCGCGATCCGCGGCTGGGACGCGCGCAACCCGTACTACTTCCAGATGCTGACCGCGCTCGCCAGACACGCGAACGTCGACATCGAGCGACCGTTCGAGTCGCTGCCCGCCGAGTTCCGCGAGCAGGTTCTGCACGGCAGCGGCGACGCGCAGATCGCGTTCTCGTACACCAACGACAAGGGACGCAAGATCGTGCGGCGGCACGAGTTCGAAGGCGTGCTGCCGAACATGGAGCGGCGCTGGCGCGAGACCGACTCGCCGGCGGTTCGCGAGGAACTCGCCAAGTACCGCGCCGTCCGGCCCTGCCCCGCGTGCGAAGGCGCGCGCTTGCGGCGCGAGGCGCGCTTCGTCTTCGTCGGCGAAGGCAATCAGCGCCGCGCGATCTACCAGGTCGAGCGCATGACGCTCGCCGACGCGCGTGCATATTTCGACGCACTTCGGCTCAAGGGCGCGCAGCAGGACATCGGCGGCCGCATCGTGCGCGAGATCGCGGCGCGACTGACGTTTCTCAACGACGTCGGGCTCACTTATCTGACGCTGGACCGCGCCGCCGACACGCTGTCGGGCGGCGAGAGCCAGCGCATCCGGCTCGCCTCGCAGATCGGCTCGGGACTGACCGGCGTGATGTACGTGCTGGACGAACCGTCGATCGGACTGCACCAGCGCGACAACGACCGCCTGATCGGCACGCTGAAGCGGCTGCGCGACCTCGGCAACACGGTGCTGGTGGTCGAGCACGACGAGGACGCGATTCGCGCGGCCGATCACGTCGTCGACATGGGCCCCGGCGCGGGCGAGCACGGCGGCCGCGTCGTCGCGCAGGGCCGGCTCGCGGATATCGAGGCTGCGCCGGAATCGCTGACCGGCGCCTACCTTGCGGGCCGCAAGCGCATCGCCGTGCCGCGGGCGCGCGCGCGCCCCGGCCTGCACTGGTTCAAGCTCATCGGGGCGCGCGGCAACAACTTGAAGAGTGTCGACCTCGAGCTGCCGGTCGGGCTGCTCGTCTGCGTGACGGGCGTGTCCGGTTCGGGCAAGTCGACCTTGATCAACGACACGCTCGCGGCCGCGGTTGCGCGCCACATCCACGGTTCTGCGGTCGAACCCGCGCCGTACGAGTCGATCGAAGGGCTCGAGCACTTCGACAAGATCATCAGCGTCGACCAGAGCCCGATCGGACGCACGCCGCGCAGCAACCCGGCGACGTACACGGGGCTGTTCACGCCGATCCGCGAACTGTTCGCCGAAACGCCGACCGCGCGCGAACGCGGCTACGAGGCCGGGCGCTTCTCGTTCAACGTCAAGGGCGGCCGCTGCGAGGCGTGCCAGGGCGACGGCGTCATCAAGGTCGAGATGCACTTTCTGCCCGACGTGTACGTGACCTGCGACACCTGCCACGGCGCGCGCTACAACCGCGAGACGCTCGATGTGCTCTACAAGGGGCTGAACATCGCGCAGGTGCTCGACCTCACGGTCGAGCAGGCGGCCGAGTTCTTCCAGGCGGTGCCGGCGATCGCGCGCAAGCTGCAGACGCTCGCCGACGTGGGACTCGGCTACATCCGCCTCGGTCAGAGCGCGACCACGTTGTCCGGCGGCGAGGCGCAGCGCGTGAAACTGTCGCTCGAACTCGCCAAGCGCGACACCGGGCGCACGCTCTACATCCTGGATGAGCCGACGACCGGGCTGCACTTCCACGACATCGACCTGCTGCTCGCCGTGCTGCACCAGTTGCGCGACGCCGGCAACACGGTCGTCGTGATCGAGCACAACCTGGACGTGATCAAGACCGCGGACTGGGTCATCGACCTCGGTCCCGAGGGCGGCGACGCCGGCGGTCGCATCGTCGCCGTCGGTGCGCCGGAAGACATCGCCGCCAACCCGGCGAGCTACACCGGGCGCTACCTCGCCAGGGCACTCGCGCGCGGCAGCGAACGCAAGGCGGCGTAGCACGACGCGCGCGGGCGCGGCTTGCGCCGCCCGGTTCGGGGGTGCACACCGCGTTCGACGACGCATCGAGCAGTGTCGACAGTCGTCGCCGGTGCGTATCGAACCGGCTCGCTCGGCACACCGCCGGCCGGCGTCGCTTGCCCGGCTGCGGTTCGACGCCACCGACGCGACGAGCGCTCGGCGATGCGCGGAATAGCGCGGCGCGGCGCGCGCAACTCGGGCCATCGCCGCGACCGGCGCCCGGCAGCATGGCGCGATCCGGGGTCACCATCGCCCGCGCGGCCCCGGCCGTGTCCGGATTCCTCGGCGCGGGCACGCCGATCGAGTTCGATGCAAGCGCTCCTGCCGCAATTCGCCGGCCGTGTGCTCCTCGTCGAGGACAACCCGGTCAACGCCATCGTCGCCCGCACGACGCTCGAAGGACTTGGCGTCGACGTCGAGGTCGCCTGCGACGGCATCGAGGCGCTGGATCTGCTGCGTGCCGAAGCCTTCGACCTCGTGCTGATGGACATCCACATGCCGCGCATGGACGGCTACACCGCGGCGCGCACTTGGCGCGCCGAAGAGGCGAGCACCCGCCGCGCGCGTGTGCCGATCGTCGCGCTCACCGCCCATTCGCTGCCCGACGACCGCAACAAGAGCCTCGCCGTCGGCATGGACGAGCACGTGTCCAAGCCGTACACGAACGCCGACCTGGCGACGATCATGCTGCGCTATCTGCCGCTGGCTTCGTAGCGGATTCAGCGAGACCGAGGACCCGGGCGCGTTACCGCTGCAGCAGCCGCTGCTCGGCCAGTTCGAGCGCTTCGGGCACGCCGCGCAGCACGACGACATCGCCTTCGCGCAGCACCGTCTCAGGGGCGGGGTCCTCGCCGCGGATACCGCGCCGGCGAATCGCGGTGACCCCGGCGCCGATCTCGTCGAGCTTCAGTTCGCCAAGCGTGCGGCCGACCGCGGCCGCGCCCGCCTCGATCGGTACCGAGTGCAGCCGCTCGTGCGCCTGCTCCTCGAACTCCTCGCGCTCGTCGGTGCCGTGGAAGTAGCCGCGCAACAGCCGGTAGCGCGAGTCGCGCGCTTCGCGCACGCGCTTGACAACCCGCTGCAGCGGCACCCCAAGCAATACCAGCGCGTGTGAGCCGAGCATCAGGCTGCCCTCGAAGATCTCGGGGACGACTTCGGTCGCGCCTGCGGCCAGCAGCTTGTCCAGTTCGGCGTCGTCGGCGGTGCGCACGATGATCGGCAACTTCGGGTTGATCTCGTGCGCGAAGTGGATCACCTTCAGCGCCGAGCGCGTGTCGGCGTACGTGATCACCAGCGCGGCGGCGCGCGCCACGCCGGCAGCCACCAGCGTCTCGCGGCGCGCGGCATCGCCGTAGACGACCGATTCGCCCGCGGCCGCGGCCTCGCGCACGCGGTCCGGATCGAGATCGAGCGCGACGTAAGCGATGCCCTCCTGGTCGAGCATCTTCGCCAGATGCTGGCCGGTACGGCCGAAACCGCAGATCACGACATGCCTCTCGGTGGCCATCGAGCGCGTGGCGATCCGGTGCAGTTCGAGCGCGCGCTGCATCCACTCCGACGCGACGAAGCGCATCGCGATGTGCCCGCTGTAGTGCATCAGGAAAGGCGTGATCAGCATCGACAGCAGCATCGCGGCGAGCACGACCTGCATCAGATCGGGCGGCAGCAACTTCAGTCCGCCGGCCTGATTCAGCAGCACGAAGCCGAACTCGCCGGCGGTGGCCAGCGGCAGCGCCGCCCGGATCGCGGTGCCGGCCGCGGCGCCGAAGGCGCGCGCCAGCGCCAAGATCAGCGCGAACTTCAAACCGGTGGGCACCAGCAGCGCGAGCAGCACCCAGGCCGCCTGCGCGACCACGACGCCGACGTTCAGCAGCATGCCGATGGTCACGAAAAACAGCCCCAGCAGCACGTCGCGAAAGGGCTTGATGTCCTCCTCGACCTGGTGCCGGTATTCGGTCTCGGCGATCAGCATGCCGGCGACGAACGCGCCGAGCGCCAGCGACAACCCCGCGATTTCCGTCAGCCACGCCAGGCCGAGGGTCACCAGCAGCAGGTTCAGCGTGAACAGCTCGTGCGAGCGCCGCTTGGCGACGACGTGCAGCCAGCGACGCATGACCCACTGTCCGCCGACCAGCAGCACCGCCAGCAGCGCCGCCGCCTTGACCAGCGCGAACCCGAGCGCGGGCGCGAGCCGGTCCGGCTGCTGCGCCAGCGCCGGGACGATCACCAGCAGCGGCACGACGGCCAGGTCCTGGAACAGCAGCACGCCGACGATGCGCCGGCCGTGTTCCGTCTCCAGTTCGAGCCGCTCTGCGAGCAGCTTCATCACGATGGCGGTCGACGACATCGCCAGCGCGCCGCCGAGCGCAAACGCGCCCGCCAGACTGATGTCGAACACATGCGCGAAGAACCGATGGAAGACGAATCCCGCCACCATCACCGCGGCGATCGTCAAGGTCACCTGCGTGAGCCCGAGGCCGAACACGATGCGACGCATCGCGCGCAGCTTTGGCAAGGAGAACTCCAGGCCGATCGAAAACATCAGGAACACGACGCCGAATTCGGCCAGATGGCGGGTCTGTTCGACGTCGCGCACGATGCCCAGCGCGTGCGGCCCGATCAGGATCCCGACGACGAGATATCCCAGCATCGGCGGCAGGTTGGCCAGGCGGAACGCCACGACGCCGAGCACCGACGCCGTCAGCAACAGCAGCGTCAGTTCAAGGGCGGAAGGCATCTCGCAGGTCGCTCGGGGAACATCGTCGGCGCGGGCGCAAGCCGCCGGCCGGGCGAGGGCCGCCGCGCGCTGTCGCGGCGGCGGCCGTCGGCTCCCGGTCTGCGCGTAGCGCCACCGGAAGGTCGGCCGCGGTGCCTGGAACCTCACGCTCAGCGCTGCCGACGTTCATCGCTCCCCGATCTCGTGATGCGCGGCGCCGGGCCTCAGCAAGAGCCATGCCAGGCGATCGACGGCAAGAGTATCATCGCGCGCGCCGGTCTCGAACCCGCCTGTCTTCGCGATTGCCACCATGGAGCGCGCCGCGTCGCCGCACACCCACCGCCTGCAGGTCCGCGACTCCGCGCAGCGGCTAGCGCGCGAGGTCATCGCGATCGAGGCGCAAGCGGTGGCCGCACTTGCGGAGCGCATCGACGGCAACTTCATGCGCGCGGTCGAGCTGCTGCTCGCCTGCCGCGGGCGGGTGGTCGTCAGCGGTATCGGCAAGAGCGGGCACATCGCCCGCAAGATCGCGGCCACACTGGCGTCGACCGGCACACCGGCGCTGTTCGTGCACGCGGCGGAGGCTGCGCACGGCGACCTCGGCATGGTCACGCGCGACGACGTGTTCGTCGCGCTGTCGTATTCGGGCGAGTCGGCCGAGCTGCTGACCGTGGTGCCGATCGTCAAGCGCGAGGGCACGCCAATGATCGCGATGACCGGCCGTGCGGATTCGTCGCTGGCGCGGCACGCCGACGTGCATCTGGACTGCCGCGTCGACCGGGAAGCCTGCCCGCTGAACCTCGCACCGACCTCGTCGACCGCGGCGATGCTGGCACTCGGCGATGCGCTGGCGATCGCCTGCCTCGATGCGCGCGGTTTCGGTCCCGAAGACTTCGCGCGGTCGCACCCCGGCGGCGCGCTCGGCCGCAAACTGCTGACGCGCGTGGCCGACATCATGCGCACCGGCGACGCGGTGCCCAGCGTGCCGCTCGACGCCAGCGTGATGGACGCGGTGCACGAGATCACGCGCAAGAAAATCGGCATGACCGCGATCGTCGACGGCGCCGGCCGCGTGGCCGGCATCTTCACCGAAGGCGACCTGCGGCGGCTGCTCGAGCGGGCCGGCGACGTGCGGCCGCTGCGCATCGCCGACGTGATGACGCGCGACCCGCTGACCGTGCGCCCGGACCAGCTCGCGGCCGAGGCGGCCGAGCTGCTCGATCGTACGCTGCGCAACCAGTTGCTGGTCGTCGAGGACGGCCGGCTCGTCGGCGCGCTTCACATGCACGATCTGACCGCGGCGAAGGTGCTTTGAGGCGATGGCAACGCTGGTAACGAGCACCGCCGCCGCGCGCGCCGCGCGCGTGCGCCTGATGATCCTCGACGTCGACGGGGTGCTGACCGACGGGCAACTGCACTTCGGCGGGCACGGCGAAGTGCTGAAGACCTTCAACGTGCGCGACGGCCACGGCGTCAAGCTGTTGCGCGAAGCGGGCGTCGAAGTCGCGCTGTTGACCGCGCGCCGCTCCGAAATCGTTGCCGTGCGCGCGCGTGAGCTGGGCATCGAGCGCGTGCTGCAGGGAGCATCCGACAAGCTCGCCGGCTTCGAGCAGCTGCTCGCGGCCGCCTGCGTGGCGGCCGACAGTTGCGGTTACATGGGCGATGACTGGCCCGATCTGCCGGTGCTCGCGCGCGCCGGTTTTGCTGCGACGGTGGCCGACGCGGCCGACGAGGTCAAGGCGATCGCCCACTGGATCGCGCCGTATGCCGGCGGTCGCGGCGCGGTGCGCGCACTGGCCGAGTTCGTCGTGCGCGCGCAGGGCAAGTTCGACGAGCTGCTCGCGCGGCATCGCGCCGGAGTCGCGGGTGCGTGACCGCCTGACGATGCTGATCGCGATCGTGCTTCTCGCTGCGGTCACCGCGACGAGCTTCTGGTACTCGCGCATGTTGCGCCGTCCGCCGGCGGCGCAGCCGGCTGCCCCCGGCACACCCGACTTCGTCGTCGAGCGGCTCGTACTGACGCAGTTCGACGATGCGGGCCGCGCCAAGCACAAGCTGTTCGCCGAGCGGTTGACGCACTTCACGGAGAACGACGACATCGAGCTGGCCAGCCCGCGTCTGGTCAGTCTGCGGCCCGACCGCCCGCAGATCGAAGCGCGTGCGCAGCGCGCGCGTGTCGAGAACGCCGGCGAGCGCGTGCACCTGCGCGGGTCGGTGCTGCTGACGCGCGCGGCCGACGGCGCTGCGCCGTTGCGACTCGCCACCGAATACCTGCTGGCGCTGCCGGATCAGGACCGCTACTGGACCGACCGCGCGGTCGAGCTGGAGCGCGGCGCCGACCGCATGCGCGCCGACG
Organism: Burkholderiales bacterium; assembly: GCA_037442465.1. GTDB lineage: Bacteria > Pseudomonadota > Gammaproteobacteria > Burkholderiales > Burkholderiaceae_F > DSNY01. Next base: position 9,461 of record JBBIQI010000005.1, on the reverse strand, counting down.
GCCTCGAGCTGGACAACATCGCGCGCACGATACGGCTTGCCGGCAACGTGCGCACCGAGCTCGCGCCGCCGGCGCCGCGCTGAGGAGCCACCCGATGCGAAGGCCGCTTGCGCCGTTGATAGCCGTGCTGCTTTGGCTGGCGCCGGCCGCTGCCGCACAGGCCGAACGGGCCGACCGCGACAAGCCCACGCAGATCGTCGCCGACCGCTTCGTCGGCGACGATCTGAAGCAGACGGTCGTTTACACCGGCAGCGTGACGCTGACGCGCGGCACGCTGCGCATCACCGGCGAGCGGATGGAACTGCGCGAGGATCCCGAGCGCTACCGCTTCGCGGTCGTCACCGCTGCGCCCGGCCAGCTTGCCAGCTTCCGCCAGCGGCGCGACGCGACCACTCCCGGCGTCGAGGAATATGTCGAGGGCTATGCCGAGCGCATCGAGTACGACGAGCGCGCGGAAACGGTGAAGTTTATCGGCCGCGCGCAATGGCGGCGGCTCGAAAACGGCGAGCCGCGCGACGAGCTCAGCGGCAGCCTGATCGTCTACGACGGCCGCAACTCGAAGTACTGGGCCGAGGGGGCAGCCGATCCCGCGCAGGGCGACGGTCGCGTGCGAACGATCATCGCGCCGCGCGGCCAGGCGCCGTCGCCGTCGCCACCGGCGCAACTGAAGCCCGCGCCTGCCGCGCCGGCGCCGACCCGATGAACGACGTCGCCGTTCGCCCCGCCGTCGCACCGCAGGTGCAGCCGGGTGGCGCGCCTGCGCGCGGTCGCTTGCTGATCGAACATCTGCACAAGCGCTACGGCAGCCGCGTCGTCGTCAAGGACGTGTCGCTGACGGTCGATGCGGGCGAGGTCGTCGGCCTGCTTGGTCCCAACGGCGCGGGCAAGACCACCTGCTTCTACATGATCGTCGGACTCGTACCGATGGACGGCGGACGCATCACCCTCGACGGCCGCTCGATCGCGCACCTGCCGATCCACCGCCGCGCGCGCATGGGGCTGTCGTATCTGCCGCAGGAAGCCTCGGTGTTCCGCCGCCTGACCGTCGAGGACAACATCCGCGCCGTGCTCGAACTGCAGCGCGACGCGCACGGCCGGCCGCTCCCGGCGGAAGCGGTCGACGCGCGGCTCGACGAGCTGCTCGCCGACCTGCAGATCACGCATCTGCGGACCAACCCTGCGCAGAGCCTGTCGGGCGGCGAGCGGCGGCGCGTGGAGATCGCGCGCGCGCTCGCCGCGCGCCCGCGCTTCATCCTGCTCGACGAGCCGTTCGCGGGCGTGGATCCGATCGCCGTCATCGAGATCCAGCGCATCGTGCGCTTCCTCAAGGACCGCGGCATCGGCGTGCTGATCACCGACCACAACGTGCGCGAGACGCTCGGCATCTGCGACCACGCGTACATCATCAACGAGGGCGAAGTGCTCGCCGCCGGCCGCCCCGAGGAGATCGTCGAGAACGAAAACGTGCGGCGCGTCTACCTCGGCGAGCACTTCAGAATGTAGCGACCGGACCGATTCAGTTGCCATGAAGAATGCCTTGCAGCTCAGGCTTTCGCAGCATCTGGCGCTGACGCCGCAACTGCAGCAGTCGATCCGGCTGCTGCAGTTGTCCACGGTGGAACTGAACCAGGAGATCGAACAGGCGCTTGCCGACAATCCGCTGCTCGAGCGCGAAGACGATCCGCTCGCCACGCCGTTGCGGGTCGCCGCCGATGGCGCGATCGTCTCCGGCGCGGCCGGTACGGTTGGCACGGATGCAGCGGGCGACCGCGGCGAGGACTTCGCACCGGCTGGCACCGATGCCGAGCCTCCCAACGGCAGCATCGGGGCCGACGGGCTGCTCGACTGGGGCAGCGGCAGCCGCGCCGAACGCGACGACGACGAAGGCCCGCTTTCGTGGGCGTGCGCGCCGCCGACGCTCGCCGAACATCTTCGCTCGCAACTGGCGGTGACGACGGCGTCGCCGCGCGACCGCGCGCTGGTCGAATTGCTGATCGAGGCGCTCGACGAGGACGGCTATCTCGCGACGCCGCTGCCCGAGCTGCTCGAGCTGTGCCCGCACGAAGCAGGCGTCGAGCTGGACGATCTGAGCGCGGCGCTGAAGCTGCTGCAGAGCTTCGATCCCGCCGGCGTCGGCGCGCGCAGTGCCGCCGAGTGCCTCGGAATCCAGCTCGACGCCCTGGCGCGCCAGCCGGACCCGCCCGCAGCGCGCGGCACCCTCGCGCTCGCGAAACGGATCGTTAGCGAGCACTTGCCGCTGCTCGCGGCGAGAGACTACGCGAAGCTTCGCAAGCTGCTCGACACCGATGACGACGCTCTGCGCGAGGCGCATGCGCTGATCCGTAGACTCAATCCGCGTCCGGGCGTAGGCTTTGCCGCATCGGGGCCCGACTATGTCGTACCCGACATCTATGTCCGGCGGATCAGCAACCGGTGGGTCGCGCAACTGAATCCCGACGTGATGCCGCGGCTGCGCGTGAACCAGTCCTACGCGGCGATCGTCAAACGGGAAAAAGGCAAGGAAGGACAGACGCCTTGGTCGGCCCGGTTGCAGGAAGCGCGCTGGCTGATCCGCAACATCCAGCAGCGGTTCGAGACGATTCTGCGAGTGGCGCAGGCGATCGTCGACCGCCAGCACAACTTCTTCACGCACGGCGAGATCGCGATGCGGCCGCTGGTGCTGCGCGAAATCGCCGATACGGTCGGGTTGCACGAGTCGACGATCTCGCGCGTGACCTCGAACAAGTACATGGCCACGCCCTTCGGCGTGTTCGAGCTCAAATACTTCTTCGGCAGCCACGTGGCGACCGAAACCGGCGGCGCGGCGTCATCCACGGCGATCCGCGCCTTGATCAAGCAGCTGATAGGAGCAGAAGACCCGAAGAACCCACTGTCCGATAGCAGACTCGCCGAGCTGCTGGGCGAACAAGGCATCGTGGTCGCGCGCCGCACGGTCGCGAAGTACCGCGAGTCGCTGAAGATCGCTCCGGTAGCGCTGCGCAAGGTGCTGTAGCGGCACGCCGATCCTGCTTGGCGGCGCGTCGCTCGCGAATCGATACCCAGTCCAAGGAGGGTTGTGCATGAACCTCATCATCCAAGGTCATCATCTCGAAGTGACTCCGGCACTGCGCGACTACGTTGGCGGCAAACTGGAACGGATCCGGCGGCACTTCGACCATGTGATCGAGGCTGACGTGCAGCTGTCGGTCGACAAGCTGCAACACAAGGCGGAGGTGACGCTGCGCGTGCGCGGCAACAGCATGCATGCCGAGGCGATCGACGGCGACATGTACGCCGCGATCGACAACCTGATGGACAAGCTCGACCGCCAGGTGCTGCGGCACAAGGATCGCGTCAAGAACCACGCGCGCGAACCGCTCAAGCACCAGGCCACACACGGTCAGCAGTAGCGCGGCGCGGGCCGGCGGCAACGCGTGCCGGCGACTCTAGCGCCGCGAAGGGCCCGTGAGCGCGGGCCCTTTTCTTTGCCCGTGCCGTGTCGCGTCGCCCGCCCCGAATCCGTAGCTTTCCGCATCTCCGTTGTTGTCCGACGGCAACATGCGGCCGACCATCGGCGGGACCCTTGCCGCAGCCGTGATCGCCCCGCCGACCCGCGCGTATACTCCGCGCCTTCTTTCGGTCGGCCTGGTCAGCCGGCAGCGCGTTCTTCATGCACGGGAATGCGGCTCCGATCGGGGTGACCACGCACCGGCTTTGCGCGGAGGTCTGCGCTGAATTGAGACCGTATCGGGCGTTTTCCTGCGGCATCGCCGGCCCTGACCGGGTCTAGGGTGACGGCTCGATGTCCCCGCGCGCCGTCTTTGCCCGCATTGCCATCGCGCTCCGATGAACCTGATTTCGCGACTGTTGCCCGTCTCCAACGTGCTGCTCGACCTGCATGCGTCGAGCAAGAAGCGCATCTTCGAGCAGGCTGGACTGCTGTTCGAGAACAACCAGGGCATCGCCCGCGCGACCGTCTTCGACAGCCTGTTCGCGCGCGAGCGGCTCGGTTCGACGGGTCTCGGCCAAGGGGTGGCGATTCCGCACGGGCGGATCAAAGGGCTGAAGGAGGCGGTTGCCGCTTTCATCCGCCTGGCCGAGCCGGTGCCATTCGATGCCCCGGATGGCCGCCCCGTGCGCCTGCTGATCTTCCTGCTCGTTCCGGAACAGGCGACCCAGCAGCATCTGGACATCCTGTCGGAACTCGCCCAGATGCTGTCCGACAAGCCCTTCCGCGAACGTCTGCTAACCGTGTCCGATCCGGCGGCGCTGCACGCGATGCTCGCCACCTGGGAGCCGGTCCGACCCGCCGCGTAGGCCGCACGCGCGGGCCGTCGGTATGCTCGCGGCATGGTCACGCTCCAGGACCTCGTCGAAGACAACCGCGAGACCCTCGCGCTCGAGTGGCTCGCCGGCCGCGATCGCGCCAGCAGCGCCCTGCCCGGAACCGGCGGCACCAGTGTGGCGACCTCCGACCTCGTCGGCCACCTCAACCTCATCCACCCGAACCGGCTGCACGTGTTGGGAGCGCCGGAAGTCCGATACATCGCGCGCATGGACGCGGCGCGCATCGATCACTACTCCAGCGAGCTGATCGCCGGCGCACCGCTCGGGCTGATCGTCGCCGAAGGGCTGGCGCCACCGCCGGGCTTGCTCGCCGCCGCACAACGCGCCGGCCTTGCCGTGCTCGCGACCGCGCTGCCCGCTTCGCAGGTCATCGACGTGCTGCGCATCTATTTGGCCAGGGTGCTGGCCGCGCACTGCACGATGCACGGGGTGTTCATGGACGTGCTCGGCATGGGCGTGCTGATCGCGGGCGAGTCGGGGGTCGGCAAGAGCGAACTGGGGCTCGAACTGATCAGCCGCGGCCACGGGCTGGTCGCCGACGACGTGGTCGATTTCGCACGCGTGGCGCCCGACACGATCGAGGGCCGCTGCCCACCGCTGCTGGCCAACCTGCTGGAGGTCCGCGGCCTGGGCCTGCTCGACATCCGCGCGATCTTCGGCGAAACCGCCGTGCGCCGAAAGATGAAGCTGCGGCTGATCGTCGAACTGCGCCGCCGCAGCGCCGCCGAGATGATGGAACGGCTGCCGCTGGCAGGTACCACCGAGGACGTACTTGGACTTCCGATCCACAAGGTCGTGATTCCCGTTGCGGCGGGCCGCAACCTCGCGGTGCTGCTTGAAGCGGCGGTGCGCAACACGATCCTTAAGTTGCGCGGCATCGACACGATGGCCGAGTTTCAGGCGCGCCAGCGGCAGGCGATGGACGGCGGCTGACCCAGCGGGGTCAACCCGATGCGACGTATTGCCGTTATCGTGTCGCCGGCGCGGCAGAGGTCGCGCCAGCCTGACCGATACTTAACACGGAGGAGAAGTCGATGATCAACAAGATTCTGCTTGCCGTCTGCCTCGCGCTTCCGCTGATCGCCCACGCCGCCGAGGACAAGAAGAAGCTGACACCGCAGCAGGAAAAAATGGCCGCCTGCAACAAGGAAGCCGGCGAAAAGAACCTCAAGGGCGACGACCGCAAGAAATTCATGTCGGCCTGCCTGTCGGCCGCGAAGAAGTCGCAGCAGGAAAAAATGACCGCCTGCAACAAGCAGGCCGGCGAGAAGAACCTCAAGGGCGACGACCGCAAGAAATTCATGGCCGAGTGCCTGCGCGGCTGAGCGCACGGCACCCGATCGAGGGCGCGGGACTCCCGCGCCCTTTTTCGTTGCGGCGCCGCCCAGGGGGCAGCCGCCGCGCCGGCGTGCAAGAATGCCGATCATGCGCGTGGTCCTGGTCACCGGCATGTCTGGTTCCGGCAAGTCGGTCGCGATCCGGCTGCTGGAGGACATCGGGTATTACTGCGTCGACAACCTGCCGCTTCGCTTCCTGGCAGAGGTGTGCAGCTACCTTGCCGGCGCCGGCCACCGCGACCTTGCCGTATCGATCGACGCGCGTTCCGAAGCCTCGCTTGCCGAGATGCCACGCATCGTCGCCGAGCTGCGCGCGGCCCACCACGACGTCAAGGTGCTGTTCCTGACCGCTGCGACCGCCGCGCTCGTACAGCGCTACTCCGAAACGCGCCGCCGCCACCCGCTGTCGCAGCGGCTGAAAAAGGGCGACCGCGAGCCGACGCTGACCGAATGCATCGAGGCCGAGCGCGAGCTGCTCGCGCCGCTGGAGACCGTCGGGCACCAGATCGATACCGGCGGCTTGCAACCGACGACGTTGCGCGTCTGGGTGCGCAACTTCGTCGACAGCCCGCCGGCGCAGTTGACGCTGGCCTTCGAGTCGTTCGCGTTCAAGAACGGCGTTCCGGTCGCGGCCGACTTCGTGTTCGACGTGCGCAACCTGCCCAACCCACACTACGAACCGCAGTTGCGGCCGCTCACGGGGCTCGACGCCCCGGTCGTCGAGTACCTGTCCGGCTCCCCGGACGTGCGCCAGATGATCGACGACATCGCCGCCTTCATCGAACGCTGGCTGCCCAGCTTCACGTCGGACAACCGTCACTATCTGACCGTCGCGGTCGGCTGTACCGGCGGCCAGCACCGCTCGCCCTACGTGGTCGAACAGCTTGCGCGTCGGCTTTCCGCGCGCGACCACGTGCTGGTGCGTCATCGCGTCATCGACAAGTTGTGATAAGGATCCCGCTTTTTCCGCTGAACACCGTGCTCTTCCCGGACGGCGTGCTGCCGCTGCGCGTGTTCGAGATCCGCTACATGGACATGGTGCGCGACTGCATGCAGGACGAGGCACCGTTCGGCGTGTGCTTGATCACCAAGGGCGCGGAGGTGGGCGGGGTCGCGCACACCGAAGCGGTCGGCTGTCTGGCCACGATCGAGTCGTGGGACATGCAGCAGCTCGGCCTGCTGCATCTGCGCACGGTCGGCGGGCAGCGCTTTCGCATCCGGCACTCGCACGCGCAGGCCAACGGCCTGTTGCGCGCGGAGGTCGACCTGATCGAGCCCGACGAGGACCTGCCGATCGAACCCGAGCACCAGCCGTGCGCCGACTTGCTGGCGCGCATCATCGACGATCTCGCCGCGCAGTTGGCAGAGCGGCGGCGCACGACGGACGAAGGCACGCCCGACGGCGCGCTCGACGGCATGCCCTTCGCCGAGCCGTTCCGCATGGACTCGAGCGTGTGGGTCGGCAACCGCCTGTGCGAGGTGCTGCCGGTGCCGCTGAAGGCAAAGCAGAAGCTGATGGAACTGGAAGACGCGCACGCCCGCCTCGAGATCGTCTCCCAGTATCTGCGACAGCACGCGGTGCTGAAGTGAGCGACCGAGGATCCCGCATCCGGCATTCGGCCGCGACAGGCGTTCGATCCGACGCCGCCGTGCCCACCTTCCCGAATGCAAGCGCCGCCCCGCGGGCGCTTGCGTCCGTGCGACCCGCGACGTTCGGTACATCCGACCGATCCGAACCATGCCACGCATCCCCTACAAGCCCGCCGATCTGAGCGAGCCGGCCGAACTCGTTGCCGCAATCCGCGCGCGGCGCGGCGGCCGCCTGCTGAACCTCGACCGCATGCTGCTGTACAGCCCGCCGTTCGCCGCCGGCTGGAACGCGCACCTGCGCGCGGTGCGCACCGAGCTGGCGCTGGACCCGAAGCTGCGCGAGCTGGCGATCTGCGTGGTGGCCGCGCTCAACGGCGCCGACTACGAGTTCCACCACCACGCGCCGGAGCTCGTCAAGGCGGGGGCAAGTGCCGCGCAGGTCGAAGCGCTGCGCGATCCGGTCGCCGCGCGCGGCAACACCGGATTGTTCGATGCGACCGAACGCGCGGCGCTCGCGCTCGCAATCGAGATGACGCATGGTGTGGCGGTGAGCGACGCGACGTTCGAAGCGGTGCGGCACGCGCTTGGCGACCGTTGCACCGTCGAGCTGGTGGGTACGATCGCGACCTACAACATGGTGTCGCGCTTCCTCGTCGCGCTGGGCGTGGAGCCGGAGGAACACTGAGCACTGCGCATCTTCGTGGCACGTGCCGAACGCAGGCATCCGCATCCCTCGCCGGTCGTCATACCGCACCGATGCCCCCGTCAATCCAAGGCAGTTGCCCGTCGTCATTCCGACCCGGCTAACGCCTCCTCGTGCCGAGCCGGCTACGCCACGTCACTCCGAGCCAGCTACGCCTCGTCATTCCGAGCCAAAGGCGAGGAATCTCAGCCGCGCGCAACGCGCAGAGCCCTCGCGCTGCTCGGGATGACGCAACCGGCGCGGGCGAAACGAACCCGCTTCGTGGCGGTACCACGAGATCGGGCAGTCCTCAACGATCAGTCGCCGGCCTTGATCTTGTTGTCGCGCACGACCTTGGCCCAGCGTTCGATCTCCGCGCGCACGAAGCGGTCGAGCTGCTCGGGCCCGCCGCCGACGATCTCCATGCCCTGCCCCGTCAGCCGCTCCGCGACCGCGGGCACCTTCAACGCCTTGGCAAGCTCCTCGTGCATGCGGCGCACGATCGGCTGCGGCGTGCCGGCCGGCGCGAACACGCCCCACCACGCGAGCGCTTCGAATTCCGGCACACCCTGATCGACGAGCGGCGCGGCGCCTGGCAGCGATGGATCGGGCTTGCGCGAAGTGACCGCGAGCGCCTTGACCTTGCCGCTCTTGACGTGCGGATTGACCAGAAACACCGTGCCGATCGCCAGCGGCACCTGGCCCGCGACCGCGTCGTTCATCAGCGGCCCGCCGCCGCGGTAGGGCACGTGCGTCCACTCGATGCCGAGTTGGTTGCCGATCTGCGCCATCGCCAGATGGCCCAGGCTGCCAGTGCCGATCGAGCCGAACGACACGCTGCCGGGCTTGGCCTTCGCCGCTGCGATCACGTCGCGGAAATCCTTGTACGGCTGGCTCGCGTGCGCGACGATCGCCATCGCCGAGGTGCCGATCAGCGTCACCGGCACGAGATCCTTCACGGTGTCGAACGGCAGGTTCGGGATCAGTGAAGGGTTGACGGCGTGCGTGTCGAACACGACGGCGAAGGTGTGGCCGTCGGGCGCGGCGCGCGCGACCTCCGCAGTGCCGATCGAACCCGACGCGCCGCCCCTGTTCTCGACGACGAACCGCTGCCCGAGCTGCTGCGCGAGCTGCGCCGAGAGTACGCGCGCCACCTGGTCGACCGATCCACCGGGCGGGAACACGGCCACGATGCGGACAGGCTTGGCCGGCCAGGCGGCGGCCCCGCTCGGGCCGGTCTGCGCGAAAGCGTCCGGCCCGGCGGTGAGCAGCGCAGCAGCGCACGCGGCCACGATCGAAAAGTGCAGTCCTTTCATCGGCGAGTCTCGCTGTCGTGTCGTTTCGCGCGCGCGTTCGGCGCGACGGCCACCGTATGACGCGTGCGCGCCGCCAGCGGCGCAGCGAGCACTGCGCGCACCTCGCGCAGCAGCGCGCGGATCGGGGTGGGCAGCGCCGCCGCGTCGATGTCCGCGAGCGGCAGCCACGTGGCACCCGGCTCCGCCGCG
>JBBIQI010000004.1:0-39007 GCA_037442465.1 Burkholderiales bacterium | reverse complement strand
TCACCGACACAGAACGCACGCAAACGGGGGCGACCTCGTGAAATATCCGGGCTAGCCGCTGGCCGCGCTCAAGGCGTGCGCGCAACGACCAGGTTGAGCACGCGCGCCGCACCGGCGCGCTTGAGCACCGCGGCGACCTCGTCGAGCGTGGCGCCACTGGTCATCACGTCGTCGACGACGACGACCGTGCGACCGCGCACGTCGGCGCGCGCGGCGAAAGCGCCGCGCACGTTGCGCCGGCGCGCAGCTAGCGTGAGTTTTTCCTGCGGCGCACCGTGCTTGATCCGCACGAGCGCCTCGGCGGCCAGCGGCAGGGCCAGGCGGCGCGCGACGGTACGCGCAATCTCGCGCGCCTGGTTGAAGCCGCGTTCGGCGTGCCGCTCGAAGGCGAGCGGCACCGGGGCCAGTAGCGCGTCGCCCGGCAGCCGCTCGCCGATCCGCTCCGCGAGCAGCTCGCCGAACACGCGGGCGAGCTCGAGGCGATGGCCGAATTTCAGCGCGATGACCATGGCGTCGACCGGCGGTGCGTAGTCGGCGAGCGCGAAGGTGGCGTCGTAACTTGGCGGCTCGCGCAGGCAACGCCCGCACACGACCGCGTCGCCCGCCTGCACCACGCGCAGCGCGCACTGCGCGCAGCGGGGCACGTCGGTCGCGAAATAGTCGGCCGCGCAACCGTCGCACAGCGGTGCGCCGGGGACGATGCCACAGACCGCGCAGCGCTGCGCGAAGCAGCGGCGTAGTGTCGAGGCAAGGGCGCGTAACACGGGCGGCACGCGGGTCGAGGCATGCAGCATATCGGGCCGCGTCGAAGGCGGGCACGCTGGCATCATCGCGCCATGTCGCATAGCCCGCCAACCTCGGGGCGTGTGCCCGAGCGCATCGATCCGCCGCGCCTGCCGGTGCGCGTCGAGACCGTGCGGCGGCAGTTCGACCGACGCGTGCAGCGCTTTCGGGCGAACGATGCGCTAGTGCGCGAGGTGGGGCGCCGACTGATCGAGCGGCTCGACTACGTGAAGCTTGCGCCGCGCCGCATCGCCGACATCGGCTGCGGCGCCGGCGGCGCGCGCGATGCGTTGCTTGCGCGTTATCCCGATGCCGCCTGGATCGGCATCGACGTGTCGGTGCCGATGCTGCGCGCGGCAGCGCCACGCGCAGGACTGCTGACGCGTCTGCTGCGCACGCAGCGCGCCTGGCGCGCGTGCGCGGACGCCGGCGCGCTGCCCTTCGCCGACGCGACCATCGACCTGGCGTTTTCCAACCTGATGCTGCACTGGCATCCGGCGCCGCGCACCGTGCTTGCCGAGTGCAAGCGCGTGCTGCGCGACGACGGCCTGCTGCTTTTCAGCTGCTTCGGTCCCGATACGGCCAAGCAGTTGCGCGCGGCCTGCATGCAGGCGCTGCCCGAGGCGCGCCCGCTGCCCTTCCTGGACATGCACGACTACGGCGACATGCTGGCGGCCGCCGGCTTTGCCGCGCCGGTGATGGACGCGGAAGTGCTGACGCTGACTTATGCGTCGCCGCTGGCGCTGCTGCGCGAAGTCTCCGCGCTCGGCGGCAATCCGCGCGACGACCGCTGCACGACGTTCATCCCGACGCGGCGTGCGCACGCGCTGATCGACGCGCTCGCGGCACAGCGCGACGCGCACGGGCGCATCGCGCTGACCTTCGAAGTCGCCTATGGCCATGCGCGGAAACCTTTGCCCCGCGTGGCGGCGGCGACGAGCATTCCGCTCGAGCATCTGCGCCGAGGATTGGCGGCGCGCCGCGGCGCCGATGGGCGCGATCCGCCCGTGTGATGCGCGTCACCGCGCTTGCTGCACCGCAGGCGGTCGCGTGACGGGGGATCGATCCTACGAATTCAAGCGCGGTCGCTTGCCGCGGTTTTTCCGCACGCCTTATACTCCGCCCCGTTTCGCGCAGGGGTCGCTGATCCGCGACCCCGTCCTTCGTCGGGGCTTCGTCGCAGCACCTGACTCGGCGCCAGAATTGTCGGAAGCCTCGTCGATGAACGAACACGTCACCGCATGGACCATCAAGCGCAACTGCTCTGCCAGTCCGCGGCAGCTCGCGCTGGTGTTCGCATCGATCGTGGCGGTGTCGTTCGCCTTTGGTGCGGCTTTTGCAGCTCAGGGTCTGTGGCTCGTGCTGCCTTTCGTGGGGATGGAAGTGCTCGCCGTGGCGGCGGCCTTCTTCGCCTACGGCCGGCACGCCGCCGATTACGAGCGCATCGAGCTGCGCGATGGCGTGGTGACGGTGCGTCGGATCGACGCGGCGCGCGCGACCGAGTGGAGCGCGCTGGCGGCGTGGACACGCGTCGAGTCGGCGGCCGAGGGCGTGTACCTGGCCGCGCACGGCGCGCGCGTGGCGGTCGGGCGCCATTTGTCGCTCGACAGGCGCGCCGCGCTGGCGCATGAGCTGGCGGACGCGCTGCGGGCGGCCGCGGCGGCGAGGGTTTGAGACAGGAGACGACACACGGCGCAAGCCGGTGCAGGAAACGCGATGACAAGAACTGGTCACTCGAAATCGACGCCACTCCGCACGACGTTCGCCGCGCTTGCGCTGGCGGCCGCCGGCAGCGCGGACGCGATCCAGAGCAAGTACAACCTTGCGCCGCCGGTCACGCAGATCGCGCGCGACATCCATTGGCTGCACTGGATGATGCTGATCATCTGCGGCGTGATCTTCGTCGCGGTGTTCGGCGTCATGTTCTATTCGATCTGGGCGCACCGCAAGTCCAAGGGCGCGCAGCCGGCCGATTTCCACGAGAGCACGAAGGTCGAGGTCGTCTGGACCGTGATCCCCTTCCTGATCGTGATCGGCATGGCGCTGCCGGCGACGAAGACGGTGGTCGCGATGAAGGACACGACCAACGCCGACCTGACGATCAAGGTCACCGGCTATCAGTGGAAGTGGGGCTACGACTATCTCAAGGGAGAAGGCGAGGGCATTTCGTTCCTGTCGACGCTGGCCACGCCGCGCGAGCAGATCGAAGGCAAGGCGCCGAAGTCGAACACGTACCTGATCGAGGTCGACAACGAACTGGTCGTCCCGGTCGGCAAGAAGGTGCGCGTGATCACGACGGCCAACGACGTGATTCACGCCTGGTACGTCCCGGCATTCGGCGTCAAGCAGGACGCCATTCCCGGCTTCGTGCGCGACACCTGGTTCCGCGCCGAACAGGTCGGAACCTACCGCGGGCAGTGCGCCGAACTGTGCGGGCGCGACCACGCGTTCATGCCGATCGTTGTGCGCGTCGTCTCCGCCGAGGACTACACCAAGTGGGTCGCGCAGAAGAAGGCCGCGCTGGCGGCGGCTGCCGACGATCCGAACAAGACCTGGACCGTCGCCGAACTGCAGGAGCGCGGCGCGAAGGTGTATGCGGCCAACTGCCAGGCCTGCCACCAGGCCAATGGGCAGGGCGTCAAGGGCGCGTTCCCGCCGCTCGATGGCAGCGCGGTCGTGATGAACACGCCGCAGCAGATCGCGATCCTGCTCAACGGCAAGGGCGCGATGCCGTCGTGGAAGGGACTGAGCGACGTCGAACTCGCGGCCGTGGCCACGTACACGAAGAACGCCTGGGGCAACAAGGCCGGCGCCGCCGTGCAGCCGGCAGAGTTCAAAGCCGCACGCAAGTGACGTATCGCTGCGCCGACGGATGCGAGCCGCCGCGGCCAAAAGCGGCGAGGGCGTCGTCGGCGAACAGGCGGAAATCCGGTTGAGCGAAGCCGCACGTACAGCAGAACCGACACGAATTAAAGCAGCAGGCAACAAGGAGCAACGATGAGCGCAGTCACTCCCGAGCAGATCGCCGGCCACGCCCACGATCACGCGCACGATCATCCGCACGGCTGGCGGCGCTGGCTATACGCGACCAACCACAAGGACATCGGCACGATGTACCTGTGGTTCTCGTTCACGATGTTCCTGGTCGGCGGCGTGCTGGCGCTCGGCATCCGCACCGAGCTGTTTCAGCCCGGGCTGCAGGTCTTCGCGCCGGAGTTCTTCAACCAGCTCACGACGATGCACGGCGTGATCATGGTGTTCGGCGCGATCATGCCGGCGTTCGTCGGCTTCGCGAACTGGATGATTCCGCTGCAGATCGGCGCGCCCGACATGGCTTTCGCGCGGATGAACAACTTCAGCTTCTGGCTGCTGCCGCCCGCGGCGCTGCTGGTGGTCGCCTCGTTCTTCGTGCCCGGCGGCGCCACCGCGGCCGGCTGGACGCTGTACGCGCCGCTGACGGTGCAGATGGGCCCCGGCATGGACATGGCGATCTTTGCGCTGCACATCATGGGGGCGAGCTCGATCATGGGGTCGATCAACATCATCACGACCATCCTGAACATGCGCGCGCCCGGGATGACGCTGATGAAGATGCCGATGTTCTGCTGGACCTGGCTGATCACCGCCTACCTGCTGATCGCGGTGATGCCGGTGCTGGCGGGGGCGATCACGATGACGCTGACCGACCGGCATTTCGGCACCTCGTTCTTCAACGCCGCCGGCGGCGGCGACCCGGTGATGTACCAGCACATCTTCTGGTTCTTCGGGCACCCGGAGGTGTACATCATGATCCTGCCGGCGTTCGGGATCATCAGTCAGATCGTGCCTGTGTTCGCGCGCAAGCCCCTGTTCGGCTACGCGTCGATGGTGTACGCGACCGCCTCGATCGCGATCCTGTCGTTTATCGTGTGGGCGCACCACATGTTCACCACCGGCATGCCCGTGACGGGACAGCTTTTCTTCATGTACGCGACGATGCTGATCGCGGTGCCGACCGGCGTGAAGATCTTCAACTGGCTGGCGACGATGTGGCGCGGCAGCATGACGTTCGAGACGCCGATGCTGTTCGCGGTCGGCTTCATCTTCGTGTTCACGATGGGCGGCTTCACCGGCCTGATCTGCGCGATGGCGCCGATCGACATACAGATCCAGGACACGTACTACGTCGTGGCGCACTTCCACTACGTGCTGGTCGCGGGTTCGCTGTTCGCGCTGTTCGGCGGCACCTACTTCTGGCTACCGAAGTGGACGGGCCACATGTACGACGAGAAGCTCGGCAAGTGGCACTTCTGGTTGTCGATCGTGTTCTTCAACATCACGTTCTTCCCGATGCACTTCCTCGGCCTGGCCGGCATGCCGCGCCGCTACGCGGACTATCCGATGCAGTTCGCCGACTTCAACATGGTGGCTTCGATCGGTGCGTTCGGCTTCGGCCTGTCGCAACTGCTGTTCCTGTACATCGTGGTCAAGTGCATTCGCGGCGGGCCGAAGGCGGCGCCCAATTACTTCGACGCCAAGGACGGGGGGCTCGAGTGGACCGTACCGTCGCCGGCGCCGTTCCACACCTTCGAGACCCCGCCGGTGGTCAAGTAGGAGTGCACGCGATGGTGCAGCTGGGCACTGCAGAACGGCGGCGCAACAGGCGCACCGCGCTGATTCTGCTGTCGATCGCGCTGGTGTTCTTCGCCGGCGTGATCGTGCGCCACTGGCTGATCGGGTGAACGTGATGCGCGCGGCGCTCGGCCGGGAGACTGCCCGCAGCAACCGCACGATGGTGCGAAAACTCGTCGTCGTCGCGCTGCTAATGTTTGGCTTCGGCTGGGCACTGGTGCCGATCTACCGCAAGATCTGCGAGG
The DNA here is from genome assembly GCA_037442465.1 of Burkholderiales bacterium. Lineage (GTDB taxonomy): Bacteria > Pseudomonadota > Gammaproteobacteria > Burkholderiales > Burkholderiaceae_F > DSNY01. The sequence continues at coordinate 33,368 of JBBIQI010000004.1, read as the reverse complement.
TCACCGGTGTCAACCTGCTGACGACCCGCGACGAAGGGGTGGAGCGGCGCGCGCGCAACACGCAGGTCGACACCAGCCGCAGGATCGTCGTCGAGTTCGACGCCAACCGGCAGGGGCCCTGGCGCTTCAAGCCGCACGTGAACCACGTCGAAGTCCACCCCGGCGAACTGGTGCACGTCGACTACGACCTGGTCAATCTCGAATCGCGTCCGCTGGCCGGGCAGGCGATCCCGAGCTACGCGCCGCTGCAGTCGGCGCGCTACTTCCAGAAGCTCGAGTGTTTCTGCTTCAAGCAACAGACGCTCGCGGCCGGCGAGACGCGCCGGTTTCCGGTCGTGTTCTTCGTCGATCCGGAGCTGCCGCGCGACGTGACGCAGATCACGCTGTCGTACACGTTCTTCGAGGTGCCCGGCGCAGCGCCCAAGGCGCAGGCCGGCGCACCGGGGCGCAGTTGAGATGGGCGGCCACGACACGATCAAGGATGCGGTGCGTCGACCGGCGTCGTTCGCGCAGACCGCACGCGCGGTGTTCTGGTCGTTCTTCGGCGTACGCAAGCGCGCGAACTACGAGGACGACGCGGCGAAGCTCAACCCGGTGCACGTGATCGTGATGGGCATCGCGGGCGCGGCGCTGTTCATCGTCGTGCTGCTGTCGATCATCAAGTTCGTCGTGCTGCGCTAGCGGCGCGCGGCAACAACGCGGTTCAGGAGGAGGCAAGACAATGGGATCCACGCAAGGGGCAGCGGCGTCGCATTACTTCGTGCCGGCGCCGTCGAACTGGCCGATGGTGGGCATGATCTCGATGATCTTCACGACCTTCGGCGCGAGCATGGTCGTGAACAAGGTCTCGCTCGGTTTTGTGCCGCTGGCGATCGGTTTCGCGCTGCTCGTGTACATGATGCTGGGCTGGTTCGGCGCGGTGATCGGCGAGTCCGAGGCTGGCACCTACAACCGCAAGGTCGACGTGTCGTTCCGCTGGGGGATGAGCTGGTTCATCTTCTCGGAGGTGATGTTCTTCGCGTCGTTCTTCGGCGCGCTGTTCTACGCGCGCGTGATCACGCTGCCGTCGCTCGGCGACTTCGATCACAAGCTGCTGTGGCCCGACTTCACCGCCGCCTGGCCGCACGCCGGTCCGGCCGGCATCGTCGAACCATTCACCAAGATCCACGCCTGGCCGCTGCCGACCGTCAACACGATCCTGTTGGTGACCTCCGGCATCTGGCTGACGATCGCGCACCACGCGCTGCGCGCCAACCAGCGCGACAAGGCGGCATTCTGGCTGTTCATGACGCTCGCCTTCGGCTTCGCCTTCGTCGCGATCCAAGCGTACGAGTACGGGCACGCGTATTCGGATCTCAACCTGCGGCTGTCGTCGGGCATCTTCGGCTCGACGTTCTTCATGCTGACGGGCTTCCACGGCTTCCACGTGCTGGTCGGCGCGATCATGCTGACGGTGGTGCTGATCCGCGTGATGAAGGGGCACTTCAAGCCGGACCACCACTTCGCATTCGAGGCCGCCGCGTGGTACTGGCACTTCGTCGACGTGGTCTGGATCGGCCTGTACATCGTCGTGTACTGGCTCTGAGGCGTCGGCCGTCGGCGCTGCGCCGTCGGCCGCGACCGCGAGCGGCGGCGATACCCGGTGGCGACGGTGCCTGCGGGCGCCGTCGCCACTCTCACACCCGGTGGACCTTCAGGCGGCTGCCGGTCGCGTCGACTTCCTCGAGCACGACGTCAAAGCCCCACAGCTCCTTGACGTGCGCCAGCACCGCGTCGACGCCGTCGCTGTCGAGCAGCCGGCCGTCGACCACACGATGGTGCAGCAGCAGCGCGCGTTCGGTGTCGTCGCCGGCGCGCGCCACCTCGATTTGCGGCACATGCGTCTCCGCGCGGTACTGCGCGGCGAGCGCCTGGCGCAGCCGCAGATAGCCCTGCTCGTTGTGGATGGCACGCACTTCGTAGTGGTCCCTGTCCTCGGGGCCGTCGTGCAGCAGGAACAGCCGCAGGTCGCGCATGACCTTCGGTGACAGGTACTGTTCGATCAGGCTCTCGTCCTTGAAGTTGGCCATCGCGAAGTGGATCGCCTCCGGCCAAGGGCGGCCGGCGACCTCGGGGAACCACGCGCGGTCCTCGTCGGTCGGCGCTTCGCAGATGCGGCGGATGTCGCGATAGATCGCGAAGCCGAGCGCGTAGGGATTCAGCCCGCGGTAGCGCTTGGCGTCGAACGGCGGCTGCGTCACCACGTCGGTGTGGTTGGCCAGCCACTCGAGCATGAAACCGTCGTCGACTTCGCCGGCGTCGTACAACTCGTGCAGCAGCGTGTAGTGCCAGAACGTCGCCGCGCCCTCGTTGGCCACCTTGGTCAGCCGCTGCGGATAGAAGTACTGCGAGACCTTGCGCACGATGCGCACCAGTTCGCGCTGCCAAGGCGCAAGCCTGGGCGCGTGCTTCTCGATGAAGTACAGGATGTTTTCCTGCGGCTCGAAAGTCGCCGTTTGCGGCGCCGCCTCGTCGCGGCGGCTGTCCAGGTGCGCGAAGTCGGGATTGAAGTGCCGCTCCGCGAAGCGCAACCGCTCGGCCAACCGCTCGCGTTCGCGTCGGGCCGACAGCCGCCCCGGCTTGCGATAGCGGTCCACGCCGTACGGTGCGAGCGTGTGGCAGCAGTCGAGGATCTTTTCGACCTCGCGCCAGCCGTAGGTCTGCTCGCACTGCATCACGTAATCACGCGCGAACTTCAGATAGTCGAGAATGCTGTCGGCCTGCGTGAACTGCTGGAACAGGTAGTTGTTCTTGAAAAACGCGTTGTGTCCGTATGCCGCATGCGCCATCACCAGGACCTGCAGCGCCAGCGTGTTGGTCTCCATCAGGTAGACCAGCGCGGGATCGGTGTTGATGACGATCTCGTACGCGAGCCCCGACTGTCCCTTACGGTACGTGCGCTCCTGCGCGACCAGGTGCTTGCCGAACGCCCAGTGCGGGTAGTGCACGGGCATGCCGACCGTCGAAATCAGGTCGATCATCTGCTCGGCGGTGATCAGCTCGTACTGGATCGGGCGGACGCTGAGGCCCAACCGCCGCGCGTGGCGCGCGAGCGCGGCGTCGAATTTTTCGAGCGCAGCGGTCGTCCACTCGGAGCCGGTGGCGATCGGCTCCGCAGCGCGCGGCCGGCCCTCGGCGGGCAACGGCAGCGACGGCCGCGTCAGCAGCTTCGGCCAGGGCCGTTCGCGCGTTTCGCTGGAGTCGCGCGCGGTGCTGCGGCGTGTCGTCATGCGGCTCCCTTGCGCGCGAACAGCTCGCGGAACACCGGCCAGATGTCACCGCGGCCGTGCACCTGGCGACGCGCGAACGCGGGACTGGCGATCGCGCCGTACGACTGCCACAAGTCCGACGGCCGGTTAAAAAGACCGTTGATGTGTGGGATGTCGACGTAGGCGAAGTAGCGCAACTGCGGCAGCAGCACGTCACTGACGAAGGCTGCGCTGCGCGCTCCGTCGTCCGCGCCGCAGTCGCCGTCGGACGCTTGCGCGACGTAAACGTTCCAGCCCTCGCCCGCGTAGCGTGCCTGGATCACCTTGTGCGCGAGCTCCAGCGCGGGATGCACGAGCGTGCCGCCGGACAGCGTGTCGTGGAAGAAGGTCCGCTCGTCCACTTCCTCTGCCGTCTCGGTGTGCCGTATGAACACGACGTCGACCTGTCCGTACTTGCGCTCGAGAAACAGGTACAGCAGCGTGAAGAAGCGCTTGGCCAGATCCTTCTTGCGCTCGTCCATCGAGCCCGAGACGTCCATCAGGCACAGCATCGCCGCGCGCGTGGCGGGCGACGGCATCGGCGCGCGCGCGCGGTAGCGGCGGTCCACGTCCTCGATGAAGGGCAGACCGTCGCGGCGTCGGCGCAGTCGTTCGATGCGCTCGTGGATCGCCGCCCGCGCCGGCGGATCCGCGGTCTCGAGCGCGCGTTCGAGCTCCTCGATCTGCTCGGCGAGCGCGCCGCGCAGCGCGATGCGCCGCGCGATCGACATACGAACCGTCATCGACGGCGCCAGGCTCTGCGGCACGCCGCTGCGGCTATAGCCGGCGCGGCGCATGCGCTCCATCGTCAGCTCGCCGAAGTGCGTGCGCTCCAGGTTCGGCAGCTCGAGATCGTCGAAGAACAGCGCCAGGAATTCGTCGCGCGAGAGCACGAACGCGAACGAATCGCGGCTTTCTCCTTCGCCCGGTTCGTCGCCTTCCGGCCCGCCCCGGCCGCCGCCGGCGGGCCGCGGAATCGTGTCGCCCGGCAGGAACTCGCGGTTGCCGGGAAGGACGAAATCACGGCTGCCGGTGTCCTCGTCATGGTGCAGAAAGGGCTCCTGCAGTCCGCGACCCGGAATCGCGATGCGGCCGCCCTTGCCGACGTCGGTAATCGAACGACGACGGAATTCGTCGTCGGCAGCGCGCTTGATCTCGTCCTTGAAACGGCGGACGAAGCGTTCGCGGTTGACCGCACCGCGTCCCGGCGGGTCGCTGCGCCGGTCGACGATGCGCATCGCCAGCACCGCGGCGTCGCGCTCGGTCATGACTTCCCGGCCCTAAGTCATCACGACTGCGCGGACTTCTTGAAGTGCAGGTACCAGTCGACCAGCCGGCGCACCTGCTTCTCCGTGTAGCCGCGCGCAACCATGCGGTTGACGAAGGACTTGTGGCGTTCGTCGAGCTCCTGCGAGCCTTTGGCCTCGAACGAGATCACTGGCAGGATGTCCTCGGTCTTCGAGAACATGCGCTTCTCGATCACGACGCGCAGCTTCTCGTAGCTGGTCCACTGCGGGTTGCGGCCGTGTGCGCGCGCGCGCAGCACGAAGTTGACGACTTCGTTGCGGAAGTCCTTCGGGTTGCTGATGCCGGCCGGCTTCTCGATCTTCTCCAGCTCGGCGTTCAGCGCTTCGCGCGAATACTGCATGCCGGTGTCGGGATCGCGGTAGTCCTCGTCCAGCAGCCACTTGTCGGCGTACGTCACGTAGCGGTCGAACAGGTTCTGTCCGTACTCGCCGTAGGCATCGAGGTAGCTCATCTGCAGTTCCTTCTCCAGGAACTCCGCGAAACGCGGGATGACCCACTCCTTGATGTGCGAGCGCAGCCGGCGCTTGTACTCCTCCGGCAGATCCTCCTTGTTCAGCCGCTCCTCGAGGACGACCAGCAAATTCACCGGATCGGCGGCGATTTCGCTCGGATCGCGGTTGAACGCCGACGAGATCGTCTTGAACGCCCAGCGTGTCGACAGCCCCGAAAAGCCCTCGGCCGCGCCGGCATCCTCGCGGTACTCCTTGACGCTCTTGGCGCGCGGGTCGACGTCTTTCAGGTTCTCGCCGTTGTAGGCGCGCAGCTTCGAGTAGATAGAGGAGTTTTCCGGCACCGTGAGTCGCGACAGCACCGTGAACTCCGCGAGCGAGCGCAGCGTCTGCGGTGCGCATGGTGCGGCGGCGAGCGTCGACTCCCGGAGCATCTTCTCGTAGATCCTGATCTCCTCGTCTACCCGCAGGCAGTACGGCACCTTGACCAGATAGACGCGATCGATGAACGCTTCGTTGTCCTTGTTGTTGCGGAACTTCAGCCACTCGGCCTCGTTGCTGTGCGCCATGATGAAGCCGTTGAACGGCATCGCCGGCAGCGCCTCAGTGCCCTTGAAGTTGCCTTCCTGGGTCGCGGTCAGGATCGGATTGAGTACCTTCAGCGGCGCCTTGAACATCTCGACGAACTCCACGCAGCGCGGCGAGCCCAGGCACAGCGCGCCCGAGTAGCTGTACGCATCGGGGTCGTCCTGCGCGTAGCGCTCCAGCATGCGCAGGTCGACCTTGCCGACCAGCGCGGAGATGTCCTGCGTGTTCTCGTCGCCGGGTTCGGTCTTGACGATGCCGATCTGGTTCAGCACCGAAGGCATCACGCGCACGACGCGGAACTTGGTGACGTCGCCCTTGTACTCCTTCAGCCGCTTCAGCGCCCACGGACTGGCGATGCCGGTCAGCGCGCGGCGCGGGATGCCGTAACGGTCCTCCAGTTGGGCGCCGAACTTGTCGCGATCGAACAGGCACAGCGGGTTTTCCAGCAGCGGAGAGACGCGGCCCGACAGCGGGTCCTTCAGCGCGTAGATCGGAAACTTCTCGCACAGCTTCTTGATCTTCTCCGCGAGCGACGACTTGCCGCCGCCGACCGGGCCGAGCAGATACAGGACCTGCTTGCGTTCCTCGAGCCCTTGTGCGGCGTGCAGGAAGTACGCGTACAGCGACATCAGCGTCTCTTCCATGCCGTAGAACTCGCTGAACGTGTCCCAGGTCTGGATCACGCGGTTCTGGAAGATGCGCGACAGCCGCGGGTCCTCGGCGGTGTTGACCAGCTTCGGCTTGCCGATCGCCTCGAGCACGCACTCGTGCGCCGACGCGTACGCCATGCGGTCGGTGCGGCACAGGTTGAGGAAGTCCTCCAGCGACATCTCCTCGTCCTGCGCCTCGACAAAGCCGTCGCGGAAGGCGGAAAACACTTCGGTCCGTTCTGTCATGCAACCTCCTTTATTCGTCGCGCAGGCCTTGGCCTGTTTACTACAACGCGCCGGGACCGCAACCCGGGGGACAGCGCGACGCGACGAACCACGCTTACCCTAAGACACTCTCATGCCTGCGGATGTTTCGAAAAGAACGGAGATTGTTCTTATAGTCCTTCCCGTGCAACCCCGGGCGGACTTCATTGTGTCCTGCAGCGACGCTGCGGGACACGGCGGACAGCGCGTTTCCTCGCCTACAACGACTGGCGCGGTTCGATCCAGCCCATCCACCAACTGAACCAGATGATCAGCAGCAGCGTCACCGACAACGCCACGCGAACCGTCAGCGCGTTGACCGTGCGGTTCGTCGCACCTTTGTCGCGCAACAGAAATACGAGCGCCGAGCCGAGCGCCGACAGGATGCCCAGAAACGCGACGCCGATGAACAGCTTCATGCCGGATGCCACTGTGACGAAGCCATTATGTCACCGGCGCGGCCCGGTGGTCGCATGAAACTTGCGCAGACCCTGGTCGTACTGGTCGCAGCCGCGGTCGGCATCGCGGCGACCGTCTCGCTCGGCAACTGGCAGACGCGCCGCGCCGAGCACAAGCTTGCCCTGCAGGCGCAGCACGACGCGGCCGAACGCGCTGCGCCGGTCGAGATCACGCCGCGCGATCTGGCCGAGCTGCCGCAGCGCACGCCGCTGCGCGTGAAGCTGCGCGGGCGTTTTGTGCACGGGCTGACGGTGTGGCTCGACAACCGCATCATGGACGGCCGCGCCGGCTTCTTCGTCGTGACACCGTTGCGGATCGCCGGCAGCGACACGGCGGTGCTGGTCATGCGCGGCTTTGCCGCGCGCGATCCGGCCGACCGGCAGCGTCTGCCCGCGATCGGCGAGCCAGACGGTGAGGTCGCGCTCGAAGGGCTGGCGCTTGCCGAGCCGCCGCGTTTGCTTGAGCTGGGCCCCGGGCCGTCGGCGGGCCCGCTGCCGGCGATTTGGCAGAATCTCGACTACGCCGCGTTCGAGCAGGCGAGCGGCCTGCGCGTCGCGCGGATCGTCGTTCAGCAGACCTCGGACGGCGCCGACGGGCTGGCACGCCACTGGTCGCGGCCGGCGAGCGGCGCCGAAAAGCATCGCGGCTACGCGTTCCAGTGGTACGCGCTGGCCGCGCTGCTGGCGGTATTGGCGGCGATGGTTCTCGTCCGCGGCCGCAACAACGCAAGGAAAGAAGCCTCTTCGTGAGCGCGATCACAGACCGGCCACCCGCCTCGCACTGGCGCCGCTACCGAACGCTGTACCTTCTGCTGGCGGTGTGCGCGGCGCCGGTGCTGGCGTCGTACCTGGCCTACTACCTGCTGCCGCCACAAGGGCGAACGAACTACGGGCAACTCGTCGAGCCGCAACGGCCCGCACCGGCGCTCGGCCTGACGCAACTCGACGGCCGGCGCGTCGAGCTGGCGGCGCTGCGCGGGCGCTGGATCATGTTGCAGGTCGACGAAGCCGCATGCGCTGCCGCCTGCCAGCGAAAGTTATGGAACATGCGGCAGGTGCGGCTGACCCAGGGCAAGGACCGCGACCGCATCGAGCGCGTCTGGCTGATCACGGACAGCGCGCCGCTGGCACCGGCTCTGTTACGCGAGTACGACGGCACGCTGTTCCTGCGCGCCGACCGCGCCGAACTGGCGTCCTTTCTCGCGCTGCCACCGGACCCCGGCGCGCGCCTGACCGACCACGTCTGGTTGATCGACCCACTGGGCAACCTGATGCTGCGCTGGCCAAAGAACGAGGATCCGAACCGGATGAAAAAAGACCTCACCAAGCTGCTGCGCGCCTCGCGCGTCGGCTGATCCCGGGCATGGACGCGGCCTCGTTCGCCTGGCTAGCCCTGAAAGCGGTTGCGGTCGCGGCGCTGCCGCTGACTTACGTACTGCTCGCGCGCGATCCGGACAAGCACCAGAAGCTCGCCTGGGTCACCGCCTTCCTGACGCTCGACCTGATCATGTTCGGAGGCTTCACTCGGCTGACCGACTCGGGTCTGGGCTGCCCGGACTGGCCCGGGTGTTACGGGCATTCCAACCCGCTGTCGGCCGGCGAGCAGATCCGCGCGGCCGAGACCGCGCAACCGACTGGCCCGGTCACGATGACGAAGGCGTGGATCGAGATGCTGCATCGCTACTTCGCGATGGCCGTCGGCATCCTGATCATCGTGCTGATGGTGCAGGCGTGGCGGCGCTGGCGGCGCGAACCGTCGCGACCACCGTGGCTCGCGACAGCGATCTTTTTCGCCGTTTGCCTGCAGGGTGCGTTCGGCGCGTGGACCGTGACGATGAAGCTGCAACCGGCGATCGTCACCGCGCATCTGCTGGGCGGTGTCGGCCTGTTGGCGCTGCTCGTCTGGCTCGCACTGCGCGAAGGCGCACCACGCCACGTTTCACCGGCCGCCGGCACGCTGCGGCTGCCGGCCGCGCTCGCGCTGGTCGTGCTGCTCGTGCAGATCGCGCTCGGCGGCTGGGTCAGTACGAATTACGCCGTGATGGCGTGTCCGGACTTCCCGTTGTGCCAGGGGCGCTGGCTACCCGATATGGACTTTCGCCACGGCTTCACCGTATGGCGGGATCTGGGCCGCACCGGCGGCGGCGAGTTGATCCCCTTTCCGGCGCTGGTTGCCGTGCACTGGACGCACCGGATGTTTGCGTATCTGGTGTTTGCGCTGCTCGGCTGGCTCGCGTGGCGCGCCTGGCGGCTCGACGGCGTGTCGCGGTTGGCGCGTGCGCTGGCGGCGCTGCTCGCGCTGCAGTTCGTGACGGGTCTGTCGAACGTGGTGCTGCAGTGGCCGCTGCTGCTGGCGGTGCTGCACAACGGCGGGGCGGCGGCGCTGGTCGGCGTGCTGGTGACGCTCAACTACCGCGTGCGCAGGGCATCCGTGTACGTCGTCACGCCGGCGGCACTTGCGCCGGTCGCGCAGCGGGCGAGCGGGTAAACTGCCGCTCCTTCGCAGCATCGCCCCCCGTCGAGAACGCGCGTCACCATGCAGGCTCCCGCCAGCCGCGACGAAGTCACGCTGCTGCCGCACCTCGCGCGGCAGTACTGGCTGCTGACCAAACCACGCGTGACGCAGCTCGCGCTGTTCTGCGCGGTCATCGGCATGTTCCTGTCGACGGCCGAGCCGCCGTCGCTCGCGCTGGTGGCCAGGGCCACCGTCGGTATCTGGCTGTTGGCCGGCGCGGCCTTCGCGGTCAATTCGATGATCGAGCGGCACATCGACGCGCGCATGGCGCGCACGCGGATGCGGCCGTTGGCGCGCGGCGAGATCACACCGCTGCAGGCGCTGGTTTTCTCCGGCGTCATCGGCGGCGTGGGCATGTGGGTGCTGTACGCGCTGGTCAATCCGCTGACGATGTGGCTGACCTTCGCCACGTTCGTCGGCTATGCGGTCGTCTACACGGTGCTGCTGAAGCCGTTCACGCCGCAGAACATCGTCATCGGCGGCATGAGCGGGGCGATGCCGCCAGTGCTCGGCTGGGCGGCGGTGACCGGCAGCGCGCCGGCGGAGGCCTGGCTGCTGGCGCTGATCATCTTCGTGTGGACACCGCCGCACTTCTGGGCGCTGGCGCTGTATCGGCTCGACGACTACCGCAAGTCCGGCCTGCCAATGCTGCCGATCACGCATGGCCCGGAGCTGACCCGCCTGCACATCCTCCTGTATACGATCGTGCTGGTGGCCACGACGCTGCTGCCGTACGCGATCCGGATGGCCGGGTGGACCTATCTGGCAGCGGCGCTCTTGCTGGGCGCGGTCTTTCTCTCCTATGCGTGGCGGCTTTATCGCGCCTGCAGCGACGCGCTGGCACGCGCTACGTTCAACTACTCGATCGTCTATCTGGCGGCGCTGTTCGCCGCGCTGCTGGTCGATCACTACATTGCCTGACGCAGCCGCCCGGCCGCGGGGGACGATCCAAGCCGGCTCGATGAAGATCCTGTTCGCATTGCTCGGCGCGCTGCTGCTGGCGGCGTGCGACGGCACGCCGAAGTTCAACAACGTCGACATCACGGGTGCGAACTACGCGCGCGAACTTTCTCTGACCGATCACACGGGCGCCAGACGCACGCTGGCCGACTATCGTGGCAAGGTCGTCGTCGTGTTCTTCGGCTACGCGCAGTGCCCGGACGTCTGTCCGACGACGTTGTCGGACATGGCGCAGGTCAAGCGCCGGCTCGGTGCCGAAGGGGAGCGGCTGCAGGTCCTGTTCGTGACCGTGGATCCGGAGCGCGACACGCCGGCAGTGCTGGCGCAGTACGTGCCGAGCTTCGATCCCAGCTTTGTCGGGCTGCATGGCACGGCCGACGAGATCGCCAAGGCCGCCAGGGAGTTCAAGGTCTTCTATCAGAAGGTGCCGGGCAAGACGCCGACCTCGTACACGATCGATCACACGGCCGGCAGCTACGTGTTCGACAAGGAAGGCCGCGTGCGGCTGTTCCTGAAGCACGGGCAGGGTATCGACCCGATCGTGGCCGACCTGAAGCGGCTGCTTTGAGGGCGCGCTAGCCCGGCGGGTCGTGCGGATTGCAGGACTCGGCGCGGTATTGGATCAGCATCAGCGCGGCCGCGCGCGAGACGATCGCGTCGCGCGAGTCGGCGCCGAGTTCGCGCTCGAACCGTAGCAGCAGCTCCCCATAGAGCGCGAACAGGCGCGCGATCTCCCGACGCGCGTCGGCCGCGAAGCGTACCTCGGCGCGCCGCACGTAGTCATCGAACTCGCGTACGTCGATCGGCGGGCGCCGCTGTCCTCGGTTCATTCGATCGCTCCCGTTTCCGCGTTGACGCGCGTGCGGCTCGACAACTCGGGTCCAGGTCCTTCGTCCGCGATCGCGAATGCCGCGCGGGTCGCCTCGTCCAGTTCGAGCTCGAAACCGGCAAAGACGCTCGGCGCGGCATCGGCATAGCGAGCGCGCTCGTAGGTCGGCGCGCCCGAGTCGAGTACAGCGTGCGGTTCGAAGGGATCGAATACCACCCAGTTCCCCGGCGCGGCTGCAGCGCGCAGGCCAAGCCGCGGGAAAACGACCTCGCGTGCCGGACCGCCCACGCACCACACGCCGAACAACACGCCGGCGTAGTGCGCGTCGTTGTGGAAGAATGCGCCGCGGCAGATGTACCACTCGAAGCGGTGCCGCAAGCGCGGCGCCAGCGCGGGTCCGAGGTCGGCCGCGAGTGCCGCGTGCGCTGCGGGCAGTTCGAAGTGGCCGCCCGACTCGACCCGTCCGGGCATCGGCGGTTCGAACGCAGCGCCGCGCGCGAGCGCCACCAGGGACGCAGGCGGCACCAGCGAGCCCACCAGCACGCGCGCCGCGCTGGCCCGCCTCGCTCCGTCCGCCGAAACGCACGCGGCGGCGGCAACCGCGGAGTTCATCCACTTCATGGCGGCGAGCTTAGCGAGTCGGTCGCCATCGCAGAATCTGCTCGCGGCATCCGGCACGCCCAAAAAAAAGCCCCGCTCGCGCGGGGCTCAGGTTCCGCCTCTTCGGAGGAGAGGGGGAGGAGGAGAGGCGGACTTACTGCGAACAACCTACCGGAAGATGCGCCCTTCAAGCGTCAACTGTCAGGGCACCGCGCATCTTCTGTAGCGCTTTGGCCTCGATTTGGCGAATTCGTTCCGCAGAAACGCCAAATTCCTGTGCCAGATCGTGCAACGTGGCCGTACCGACATTGCCTTCGGGGTCTTCGTTCAGCCAGCGTGCCTCGATGATCCGGCGGCTGCGCGGATCGAGTGCGTCCAGGGCGCGGGCGATGCCATCGGTCTGCAGCCGGTCGTATTCACGCCGCTCGAGCACCTCGGTCGGTTCGCTGCGCGCATCGCTCAGGTAGGCGATTGGCGCGAACTCCTCGTCGGCGTCGTCGCTGCGTCCCTCGAGCGCGACGTCGCCGCCGGCCATGCGGGTCTCCATCTCCACGACGTCTTCCGGCCGGACGTTCAGTTCGCGCGCGACGTCCTTGACTTGGGCCGGCGTCAGTGCGGCGTGCCCCTGCTTCATACTGCGCAGGTTGAAGAACAGCTTGCGCTGCGCTTTCGTGGTCGCGACCTTGACCAGACGCCAGTTGCGCAGGATGTATTCGTGAATCTCGGCCTTGATCCAATGCAGCGCGAACGAAACCAGCCGCACGCCACGCTCCGGGTCGAAGCGCTTGACTGCTTTCATCAGGCCGATATTGCCTTCCTGGATCAGGTCCGCATGGGGTAGGCCGTATCCGAGATAGTTGCGCGCGACCGCGACGACCAGGCGCAGGTGCGACAGCACCAGCCGCTGCGCCGCTTCCAGGCTATTGCGTTGACGGTACTCGCGGGCGAGCCGCGTCTCCTCCTCGGCCGTCAGAAGCGGGATTCGGTTGACCGCGGCGATGTACGCATCCAGGTTCCCCAGGCCGCCCGGGTGCAGCGCCAGCGCCCCACCCTTGCCGGAAAACACCGGTACCAGCGCGTTCGATGTAGCCGTCATCCCTCTCTCCTTGTCCTTCCTTCGTGGTCATGTTAGCACTCGACATCGCCGAGTGCCAAGACATAGACCGGCTCTCCCCGATTTGGTTCTTGGCAGCTTTGGCTTTGTCCGACCGTCGTTCGGAAGAAAGAGAGCACTTGCTCACGGCTGTCTGCCTCGCCGTCCGGAAGGCGGTCACCGACCCCGTCAGGGCTTCGGGCGGGGCGGCCGGCGAACGCCAAAAGTGCCGAGGAACAACCCGAACAGCGTGGCGGCGAGCAGCACGCCGACCAGGATCGGCACCGGCAACATCGGCACCGCGAACCCCGCCGCGCCATACAGTCGTGCGAGTTCGTTGAGCTCGGGATTCAGCAAGTGCAACAATAGGGCCACGGCACCGATGGCCAGGCCGGCCGCGAGTGCCAGCGTGGCACCGCCGGCGTACACGTAGGGGCGCGCGATGTAAGCCTCGTCCGCGCCAACCATACGAAGCACCCGGGTCTCGTCGCTCGAGGCCGTCGCCAGCAGCCGTACGGCCCCGACGACGACCGCGGCCACCAGCACGAGCAGCATCGCACCGACGACGGCGCCGCCGATCAGCGCGATGCGGCCGATGCCCACGAGCTTGCGGTACCACGCCGAATCGACCTGCACGGAGTCGACCTTCGGCAGCTGGCGGATCGCCGCCGCGACCGCGTCGACCGTCGCGGCAGACGCGCCGGTGGCCAGCGCGACCACGAACACGTCCGGCAGCGGATTGGTCTTCAGCTCCCGCAGGGGCGCCCCATGGCCGGAACGCTCGGCGAGCTCTGCGAGTGCGGCCTCGCGCGAGATGTGTCGAACTTGCAGTACGCCCGGCACCGCTTCGATGCGGGCCCGCAGGCCGGCGATGTCCTGCGCGTTCGCTGCGGGTGACAGGAACACGCTGAGCTCCGGCGCCACCGAGGCGCCCGTCGCGAGCGGCCGCATGCCGACCGCCAGCGTTGCGGCGAGCAGCGGCAGCGTCAGCGCGACGGCGCATAGGGCGATTGCGAGCAGCAGCGTGCCGGGCCGCTGCGCCAGCAGCCGAAACGACCGGCGAAGCGCGTGGGCGCGCGCGCTCCAGAAGCTCATCGACGCCACCGCCGCGCAGCGGTTTTCCGCGGCGCCGCGTCCGAGCTTGCCGAGCCAGCACGAATTGCCAGGCACGCAGCGCGATGCTGGCCCGGACCCCTTCCGGGATCCGCGGGCGGAGCGCATCGCACGACCGCGGCGCGACCGGGACAGCGGGAAACGCGCAACGCGTTCGTCGCTGCGGGGTGTCGATGCAGGCCGCTCATTCGACCAACCGCCCCTGATCGAGCCGGATCGTGCGAGTCCGCGCCGGCGCCACGATCGCGTCGCCGTGCGAAGCGACGATCACGGTGACGCCGGCCAACGCAAACTGCTCGAGCAATCGCAGGATCTGCGCCGCGGAATCGGCATCCAGATGCGCGGTCGGCTCGTCGACCAGCACCAGCGCCGGCCGGTTGACGATCGCGCGCGCCAGCGCCGCGCGTTGCTGCTCGCCGCCCGACAGTTCCGGCGGGCGCGCCGAGAAGGCATCGAGCCCGACGCGGGCGAGCGCCGCACGCGCGCGCTCTTCGGCCTGCGGCGCCGTCAGCCCGGAAGCGAGCGCCGGCAGCATCACGTTGTCGAGCACGCTGCGATCGTCGAGCAGCATCGGATCCTGCAGCACCACACCCATCGAGCGCCGCAAGAACGGCAACGTGCGCGGCCGCAGCCGCGCGGTGTCCTCGCCGGCGACGACGACTCGCCCGCTCGAAGGCACCTCGAGCGCGGCGATCAGCCGCAGCACGGTCGACTTGCCGGCGCCGCTCGGTCCGGCGAACAGCACGAATTCGCTGCGCCCGATCGCAAAGCTGACCTCGGACAACGCGAGCCGGAACGCGCCGTAGCGCTTGGTCACGTGATCGAACACGACCAGCGGTGCAGGGCCTGCGAGCGGCGCGGCGGGCATCGATCAGTCAACGGTTACCGAAAAGGCGTGCGGATCTCGCAGCGAACGGGTCGCCGGTTAGGCGCAGGCAGCCGCAGGATCGCGACATATCGGGTCGACAGACGAGGCCGCAAGAAGGCGCTTGCCTTTCGGCGCGGGCTAACGTGCGCGCAGCGCACGTTAGGTCCGCCGCCCGCGGGCGGGAGCAGCGAGCACCGCGCAAATACGCCAGCAGTCCGCGCAGTGGAAAGCTTCACGCCTTCTGAGCATCGCAAGTCCTCTCGACACGTGCCAACCCCCGGTCGGTCCGCATCGCTGAGCCCTCGTCACCCCAGGCCGAAGGCGCGAAATCTCTTCCACGCGCAACGCCGAGATTCCTCGCGCTGCTCGGAATGACGGAACCGATACCCTCGAAGGCGAAGAGAACTCGCAAGCTGGCGGTGTCACGAGACTTGGTCATCCTCAATAGAATCGGGACGATGTGCGCGGCAGGCGAGCGCACCGGCGCCGGATTCTACGGGCGCGCGCGGCCGGCTTGTCATCCTAGCGTCATCGTTCCCCTCTATGGTCAAGCGCAATCGCCGGGCCAAGGCCCGGAAAGACCGGGATCACACCTTGCTCGTCGCGCCCGCGGAGCGATTTCTCAACCGGGAGCTGTCGCAGCTCGCCTTTAACGAACGCGTGCTCGCGCTCGCCGCACGTGCTTCGGTTCCACTCGCCGAGCGGCTGCGCTACGTCTGCATCGTTTCGTCGAACCTCGACGAATTCTTCGAGATCCGTGTGGCCGGCCTGATGGAACAACTGCGCGAGTCGCGCGGCGGCGGCCCCGCATCGCCGCTGTGGCAGGAGTTCATGCGGATTTCCGAGCGCGCGCACGCGCTCGTCGACCGCCAGTATGCGTTGTTCAACCAGACCCTCGCGCCGGCGCTCGCGCGTCACGGTGTCGTGGTCGTCAATCACGCCGAGCGCACGCCGGCGCAGCGCGCCTGGGTGCGCGAATACTTCGAGCGCGAGGTCCGTCCGCTGCTGTCGCCGATCGGGCTGGACCCTTCGCATCCGTTCCCGCAGGTGATGAACAAGGCGTTGAACTTCGTCGTCCAGCTCGCCGGGCGCGACGCATTTGGCCGGCCCTCGACGATCGCGATCCTGAAGGTGCCGCGCGTGCTGCCGCGCGTGATCCCGCTGCCGGCCGAGCTCGCCGGCGGCAAGCAGGCCTTCGTGATGCTGACCTCGGTGATCCGCGCCCATCTGGAGGACGTCTTTCCCGGCCGCGGCATCGCCGGCTTTTCGCAGTTCCGCGTCACACGCGACTCCGAACTGTGGGTCGACGAGCGCGAGGTGCACAACCTGCGCCAGGCGCTGCGCATGGAACTGACGCAGCGGCACTTCGGCAACGCCGTCCGGCTCGAGGTGGCCCGCTCGTGCCCGCAGCCGCTCGAGACGCTGTTGCGCGAGCAGTTCCAGCTGCCCGAGGCGGCCGTCTACCGCGTCGACGGGCCGGTCAACCTCGTGCGGCTCAATCAGCTCGTCGATCACTTGACGCAGCCCGCGCTGCGCTGGCCGCCGTTCGCACCCGCGTGGCCGGCCAAGGTGCCGCACTCGACCGAAGGCGCGGACATGTTCGAGGCGATGCGCGCCGGCGACATCCTGCTGCACCATCCGTTCGAAAGCTTCGAGCCCGTGATCGAGTTCCTGCGGCAGGCCGCGCTCGACCCCAAGGTCGTCGCGATCCGCATGACGCTTTATCGCACCGGCACCGGGTCGGTGCTGGTCGACCTGCTGATCGAGGCGGCGCGCCGCGGCAAGGAAGTCACCGTCGTCGTGGAACTGAAGGCGCGCTTCGACGAGGAGGCCAACATCAACCTCGCCGAGCGGCTCGAAGCGGTCGGCGTGCAGGTCGTCTACGGCGTCGTCGAACTGAAGACGCACGCCAAGCTGCTGCTGGTCGTCCGCCGCGAAGACGACGAGCCGCCGCGGAAAAAGGGGCTGCCGCGCGCGCGGCTCGTGCACTACGTTCACCTGGGCACCGGCAACTACCACCCGACGACGACCAAGCTGTACACGGACTTCGGCATGCTGACCTGCGAACCCGACGTCTGCGCCGATGTCGAAAAGGTCTTCATGCACCTGACCAGCCTGACCAAGGTGGAGAAGCTCAAGCACCTGTGGCTCGCACCTTTCACGCTGCACAAGCGCGTGCTGGCCGCGATCGCCAACGAGGCGAAGTTCGCTGCCGCGGGCAAGCCGGCCCGCATCATCGCCAAAATGAACGCGCTGGTCGACGAAGCGACCATCAACGCGCTGTACGCGGCATCGCAGGCGGGTGTGAAGATCGACCTGATCGTGCGCGGCGCCTGCACGCTGCGGCCGGGCGTCAAGGGATTGTCGGAGAACATCCGCGTGCGCTCGGTCGTCGGACGCTTTCTGGAGCACCACCGGATCTACTACTTCCGCAATGGCGGCGCCGACGACGTGTATCTGGCGAGCGCCGACTGGATGGGTCGCAATCTGTTCCGCCGCATCGAGGTCGCCTGGCCGGTGCTTGACCGCAGGCTCAAGCAGCGCGTGCTCGACGAGGGGCTGCGGCGTTACCTCGACGACACGGCCGACGCCTGGACGCTGCACGGCGACGGCAGCTATCGGCCGCCGAGGGCGCTTGGCCGCGGTGAGCGCGGCGGCTTCTCCGCGCAGCGCGCGCTGCTGGTGGAGCTGGCGGCGTCGGTCGGGGAGAACTGAAGGTGGAACTGATCCTGTGGCGCCACGCAGAGGCGGAACCGGGCGAACCCGACCTCGGCCGCAAGCTCACGCCGAAAGGCGAGAAGCAGGCGCGCCGAATCGCCGAGTGGCTGCATGCCCATCTGCCGGATTCCGCCAGGATCGTCGCCAGCCCGGCGGCCCGCGCGCAGCAGACGGCGCAGGCGCTCGCCGAGCTCGCGCACCGCAAGTTCAGGACGCTCGACGCACTCGCGCCGGGCGCCAGCGCCGAAGATGTGCTCGCCGCCGTCGGCTGGCCCCACGGCAGGTCGCCGGTAGTCGTCGTCGGCCATCAGCCGACGCTGGGCTGGGTGGCGTCGAAGCTGATGACCGGCGAAGAGCTGCCGTGGTCGATCAAGAAGGCGGCCGCCTGGTGGCTGCAGTCGCGCTCGCGCGAAGGCGCAGGGCAGGCGGCGCTGCGAGCGGTCGTCAATCTCGACCTGCTCTGACGCTCGTCTGACCCCCTGGATGGGCGGCAGGACCGTCTCGCGTCCGCGCCGAGCGTCGCTCACTCAACCATCGCGAGCCGCCGCGCCAGCGCCCGCCACGCCTCGGCGTCGGCCGGCGGCGCGAGTGCGGCGCCGCTGGCGATCGTATCGAGCAGGCGCCGCAGATGCGACGCGTCGGGCCGCAGCGTGCCTGCGAACAGCACCTCGCCGGCGCGCGCCACGAGCACGGTCGGGAAGTTTTCGATGTCGATGTCGCCGAGCAGGTCGGCTTCGTCCTCGATGTCGATCCAGCGGAACGCGAACTGCGGCGAGGCGGCGGCGACCCGCTCGAACTCGGTGCGCCAGGCGCCGCAGGTGTCGCACCATGCCGCGCACAGACAGGCGACGATCGGGGTCGTCATGGCAGCGCGCGCACGACGAAGCGCACGCCGACCTTGTCCCACTGCGCGGCCTCCTCGTCGAGCAGGTGCTGGGTCAGCGGGTGCCGCGCCAGCCAGTCGGCGTCCACGCCCAGCTCGATCGCGCCGCGCGTCGAGCGCAGCGTCCAGCGCGGCGGATCGACCGCGCGCCGCGCGTGGCAGAAGATCACCGCGAGTCGCAGCGCGAGGATCTTGCCGGCGCGGTCCGTGTCTTCGAGCGCGGCGGCGACCTTCTTCAGGTTGCCGCGCTGGCCAAGGATCAGCGCCGCGATGCGTTCCTGATCGGTCGTGGAGAAGCCGGCGAGGTCGCTGTGCTGGACCAGGTAGGCGCCGTGCTTGTGGTAGTCGTTGTGCGAGATCGCGAAGCCGCACTCGTGCAGCGCGGCGGCCCACGCGAGCCGCTTGCGCAATTCGTCGTCTGCCTTCGGCACGAGCGCGTCGTAGAACCGTGCGGCGAGCGCGCCGACGCGTTGCGCCTGGGCCCGGTCGATGCCGAAGCGGGTCTGCATCCGCTCGACCGTCGCCTCGCGCAGATCGCGGCTTTCGCGCCGGCCGAGCAGGTCGTAAAGCACGCCGACCCGCAGTGCGCCGCGCGCGGTGCGCATCTGCGTCAGCCCGAGCGTGTCGAACACTGCCGCGAGTACGGCCACGCCGCCGGCGATCACCTCCTGCCGCTCGGCCTTGAGCGCCTGCAGCCGGATCCGCTTGATCTCCCCGGCGGCGAGCAGCGCCTGCCGCAGTTTCAGCAGCCCCTCGGCGGTGATCGTTCCGTCGGTCCAGCCTTCGGCGCGCAGGATCTCGGACACCGCGCCGATCGTCCCGCTCGAGCCATATGCCTCGTCCCACTGGCTGCGGCCGAACGCGGCGATGCCTTCCTCGAACTCGGCGGCGGCGGCCACCTGCGCGCGCTTGAAGCTGGCGCGGTCGAGTGTGCCGTCGCGGAAGTAGCGCAGCGTCGCGTTGACGCAGCCGACGCGGAACGATTCGGCCTGCTCGGCGGCGAACCCGCGTCCGACGATCAGCTCGGTCGACGCGCCGCCGATGTCGACGACCAGCCGGCGCCGGTCGCTCGGCGGCAGCGTGTGCATGCACCCTTCGAAGACGAGCCGCGCTTCCTCGCGCCCCGAGATCACTTCGATCGGATAGCCCAGCGCGTGCTGCGCCTCGAGCAGGAACTCGTTCAGATTGCGCGCAGCGCGCAGCGTCTGCGTGCCGACCGCGCGCACGTGCTCGCTGCCCATGCCGCGCAGCCGCTCGTTCATCCGCGCAAGACACTCGCACGCGGACTCGATCGCCCTTTTCGACAGCCGGCCATCGTCGCCCAGCCCGGCGGCCAGTCGCACGGTTTCCTTCCAGTAGCCGTGCCGCTCGATCAGCGAACCTTCGACACGACCGATCTCGAGGCGGAAGCTGTTGGAACCGAGATCGACGGCGGCGAGCAGCATGAATCCTTGGGCAAGCCCAGGGCGCGGCGCTGCGCGAACGCGCGGGCGCAGCCGCACCTGCGTTGACCCGGCCCATTCTACGGCGTAGTTTGCGACGGCTTCGCCCCGTGCACGGCGAACGCGTGCCCATTCGACTCGACGGCAAGCGCACATGCCCGCCCGCAGGTTCCTCGCGCTCGCGATCGCGCTGTCATGGCTCGCGTGGCTGCCCGCGACGCTGATTGCCGGCGGTGCGACCACGATGCCGGGGCGCTTGCTGCACTGGGTCGGCGGCGTCGGTCCGCTGCTGGCGCTGATTGTCGCGCTCGCTCGCAGCGGTTCGGAGCGCGCGCTGTTCGCGGCGCGGCTGCGGGTTGCGCCGCTGCTGTCGCGGTACGGCTGCGCTGCGCTGCTGCTGCCGGTGACGTTCGCCGCGGGGGCCTGGGCGGTGCACACGGTCCTGACCGGGCGTCCGCCGGCGTGGCCCGCGCCGCGCGAGATCGCCGCGCTGGCCCTGCCCGCACTGCTGTTCGGTCCGCTGGTCGAGGAGCCGGCATGGCGCGGCTACGCGCTGCCGCAGCTTCTCGAGTCGCACGCGCCGCTGGCGGCGGGGCTGATCGTCGGCGCCGCGTGGGCGCTCTGGCACCTGCCGCTGTTTCTGATCGACGGCACCTATCAGGCTGGGCTGGGCACGGCGGCGGGCGCGTTGTTCCTCGCGGCGCTTCTCGTCGACTCCGTGGTGCTGACCTGGCTCGTGCTGCGCACGCGCAGCCTATGGAGCGCGGTTGCGTATCACTGGTCGACCAACCTCGTCGGCGCGGCGCTCGACCTGCCGTTCGAAGCCGCGCTGGTGCGCGCCGCGCTCGCGCTGCTCGTCGCCGTGGTGCTGGTCGCGCGCGGTGCGCTGCGGACTTACTCGTAGCGGCCCAGCCGGACCATCGTGGTGCCCGGTGCGGCGTGCTTCAGCGAAGGCATCACCAGCACCGTGTCGTCGTACGGCGCGGTCCACACCGTGTCGCCGTCGTACGCGATCGGCGTGCCCGCCTTCGCGATCACCTCGAGCCCCGTGAAACGGCCGGCGAAGCGGAAGTCCGTCGACCTGGCGACGACCGGTTCGGTGACGCGGATCAGGCGCTGCCGCGGCGGCGGCTCGACCCGCAGGCGCGGGCGCGCCCACTCCGCGGCGACCGTGCCCGTGACCAGCAGGAAGCGCAGCGTCGTGTCGATCGCCACGTCGACAGCGCTGCGTTCCCAGTGCTGGCCGCATTCGATCAGCAGTGCGTTCTTCGGGCTCGCCGGATCGCCGAAGCCGCCGCGGTCGCGCATGCGCAGCCCGGCCGGGTGTCCGGTGTCGATCAGTAGATCCGCCGGCACGCCGAGTGCGCGCGCAAACTGCGCGCCCTTTTCGATCATTCCGCAAACCATGATCGGCCGGCACGGCTCGTGCATCGAATGGATGTCGAGCAGGCAGTCGGCGGCGTCGACGAACGGCCGCAACTCGCGCGCGCGGCGCAGTTCCACCGAATCGCGCGGACCGGACAGAACGTCGTCGGCCCACACGCGGTTGTAGTCCTCGTCGACGAAGCGCGACGCGTCCGGATCGTCGAAGTCGAAGCGCGCGTACGCGGCGACGTTGGCGAACGCGAGCGTTAGCTTGCCGCGCAGCGGCGCCACGCCGGCGCGGAAAAGGTACTCGAGCGCGATCGCGCCGCAGAACTCGTTGCCGTGCGTAAGCGCCTGCACCATCACGTTCGGCCCCGGCCTGCCGGAGTCGAGCACGTGCACGTAGTCGATGCCCGAGTTGGATGCCCTGAACGGCGTGATGTCGGGCGGCTGGATCTCGATCGGGTGGTGTTCGGGCATGTTGCGGTCCTTCAGGTGGCTCTTCGCACTGCGGCCGCGGATCGCCGCGCGTAGTCGGCGATCGCCTCGACAAGCGTACCGAGGTTTTTCTGCAGGGTGGCGAACGCGTCGTCGTGCTTGTTTCGTGTCGACTCGTCCATGTACAGCCGCTTGTTGACTTCGATCTGCAGACTGTGGCGGCCGCGCGCCGGCGCGGAGTACGCGCGGACGAGTTCCACGCCCTTGTACGGCTCGTTAACTTTCACTTCGTACCCCAGCGCTGCGAGCGCGGCGCGCACGAACTCCGTGAATTCAGGATCGCAGCTCGTGCCGTCGCGATCGCCGAGCACGAAGTCGGCGCGCGGCTTTCCTGGGCCGCCTTCGCCCTGCTTGCCGCCGACGGCGGGCATCGAATGGCAGTTGACGTGATAGACGACGCCGAAGCGCGCGTAGGTCGCGTCCAGAAGCGCGCGCAGCGCCGTGTGGTACGGCGCATGGCAGCGCTCGATGCGGCCCGCCACCTCCTCGACCTTGAGCTTGCGCGCGTAGATCGCGCGGCCGTCGTCGAGCGTGCGCCAGACGAGCGCCTTGCCGATGCTGGCCTTGCCGCTCGGCGCGTACTCGTGCGGCCAGCGGCCGCCTTCGATCAGCGCGAGATCGACATCGCCGCGATGACGATTGGCGTCGATGTAGGTGCGCGGAAAACGCGCCGTCAGCAGCGGCACGCCGAGCGCGGTCGCCGGCAGGTACAGCTCGTCGACGTAGCAGTCCTCGCCGTCGCGCAGATCGAACTCGCTGACCGCGGCGTCAAAGTCCGCCGGAAACTCGCGCCCCGAGTGCGGCGAGTCGAGTACGAGTGCAACGGCGGGCGTGGAGCCGTGAATGCGTAGCATCTCCGGGGCGAGGCGCGAAAGGTTCATTTGTCGAAGATTATCCAAGCTCGTAACGCCGTCACCTTGAGTGCGTTTCGCCTTCGCGGGCGCCGGTGCCGTCATCCCCGGCAGCGCGCGGGGGCTCGGCGTGGCGCGCGCCAGAGATTCCTCGCCTTCGGCTCGGAATGACGAACTGTGATTGCCTCGGAATGACGAACTGTGGTTGCCTCGGAATGACGAGGTGTGGTTGTCTCGGAATGACGAGATGTAGTTGTCCGGAATGACGAGGTGTGGCTGCGCCGGAATGACGAGGTGTGGTTGCCACTGAGTGACGATGCGTGACGGATGCGGCCGCCGGGCGTGGGTACGCGTCACGACGATGAGTCATGCCCAACGACCGCCCGGTCACGGAGACCACGGAGAACGGCTCATGCGCCGTTCTCGCGGGTCGCGGCGGCACCGGGGCGAAAACGCATTTCACTCGTTCAAGTGGCATGCCGACCATCGCCCCGCCGCGACCTCGCGCAGCGCGGGCGGCTCGCTCGCGCAGCGCGGCAGCGCGTGCGGGCAGCGCGGGTGGAAGTGGCAGCCGGTCGGCGGCGCCAGCGGCGAAGGAATCTCGCCCTTGATCGGCAAGTAGGTTCTGCGCTTGCGGTCGAGCCGCGGCACTTCGGCGAGCAGCGCCTGCGTGTACGGATGGTTCGGTTGCGCGAACAATTCTTCGGTCGGCGCGATCTCGACGACGCGGCCAAGATACATCACGACCACGCGGTTCGACAGATGCCGCACGACGCCCAAGTCGTGGCTGATGAACAGATAGGTGAGTCCGAGGCTTTCGCGCAGGTCCATGAACAGGTTCAGCACCTGCGCCTGGATCGAGACGTCGAGCGCGGCGACCGCTTCGTCGCACACCAGGAACTCGGGTTTGACCGCGAGCGCGCGCGCGATGCCGATGCGGGCGCGCTGTCCGCCCGAGAACTGGTGCGGGTAGCGGCGGCGCAGCGCCGGATCAAGACCGACGCGCACGAGCAGATCGGCCACGTAGTCGGCGACGTGCGCCATGTCGACGATGCCGTGCACGCGCGGCGCCTCGCCGACGATTTCCTCGACGCGCATCCGCGGGTTCAGAGAGGCGAACGGATCCTGGAAGATCATCTGTATCGGACGCGCGGCGCCGCCATGCGTGCGCAGCGCCGCGCCGCGGTAGCGGACTTCGCCTGCGCTCGGCTCGTATAGTCCGCAACCAAGCCGACCCAGCGTGCTCTTGCCGCAGCCCGATTCGCCGACCAGCCCGACTACTTCGCCCGGCGCCACCGCGAAGCTCACGCGGTCGACCGCATGCACCGTGTGCTCGGTGACGTTTGCGCCGAGCGCGCGCGCGAGCTTCTCGATCGCGTCGAGCCGCTTGACGAAGCGCTTGGACACGCCGCGGAATTCGAGCAGCGGTTCGGTTGGTCTCATGCGGTCACCGCGGCCTCGAGCGGAAAGTGACAACGCACCTTGCGCCCGCCGTGCACGGCGAGCTCGGGCGTGGTCGCGCAGCGCGCGGCCGCGCGCGCACAGCGCTCGCGGAACGCGCAGCCGGGCGCAAGCCGCAGCAGTGAAGGCGTCATGCCGGGAATCTGCTTGAGCCGGCGTCCCGTCGGGTTGTTCGCCGGCACCGAATCGATCAAGCCCCGCGTGTACGGGTGCAGCGGCGCATCCAGCACGTCGTCCGTCGTGCCTTCCTCGACGATGCGCCCCGCGTACATCACCGCGACGCGATCCGCGAGCCCGGCGACGACCGCCAGATCGTGCGTGATCCAGATCAGCGCCGAACCGGTCTCGCGCACGAGTTTCTGCATCTCGTGCAGGATCTGCCCCTGCACCGTCACGTCGAGCGCGGTGGTCGGCTCGTCGGCAATCACGAGATCCGGCTTGTGCAGCAGCGCGATCGCGATCGCCACGCGCTGGCGCATGCCGCCGGAGAACTGGTGCGGATACTGCATGAGCCGCTGTGCAGGCGAGGCGATGCCGACGCGGCCGAGTGCCTCGAGCGCGCGTTCGCGCGCCGCCTGCCGCGACACGCGATCGTGCGCGAGCACGGTTTCGACCATCTGCGTCTCGACGGAAAGCACCGGGTTCAGCGTCATCATCGGATCCTGGAAGATCATCGCGATGCGCTTGCCGCGCAGCCTGCGCAGCGTCTCTTCCGGCGCGCCGATCAACTCCTGGCCGTCGAACTTGACGCTGCCGCCGGTGATGCGTCCCGGCGGATCGATCAGGCCGAGGATCGAGAAGCCCGTCACCGACTTTCCCGACCCGGATTCGCCGACCAGCCCGAGCACTTCGCCGCGGGCGAGCGCCAGCGACACGCCGTCGACCGCGCGCAGCGGGCCTTCGCGGGTGGCGAACTCGGTGACGAGGCCGGTGACTTCGAGCAGGCTCACGAGGTGGACCCTCCGCGGCGTCGTTGCCGCGCGGACGGCAATCCGGCGTCGTCAAAAGTTGCCCAGACCTTCGCGCGGAAGAGCTGCCGGATGGCTGCCGGGGCCTGCCCTCGAGCGCTGCTGTCGGGGGCGAGGATGATGCATCCGCCGCCGCTCGCCGCGGGGTGGCGCCGCTGGCTGGCAGGCGGATGCCTCACTTCGCCAACCTCGGATTCAGCACGTCGCGTAACTGGTCGCCGACCAGGTTGATCGCGAGGATGGTCAGCAGCAGCGCGATGCCGGGGTAGACGCTGATCCAGTACTTGCCCGACAGCAGGTACTCGTAGCCGTTGGCGATCAGCAGCCCCAGCGAAGGTTCGGTCGTCGGCAGCCCGAGCCCGAGGAAGGACAGTGTGGCTTCGAGCGCGATCGCGTGCGCGACCTGCACCGTGCCGACGACGATCAGCGGCGGCAGGCTGTTCGGCAGAAGATGGCGCAGCACGATGCGCGCGTTCGACAGCCCGAGGGCGCGTGCCGCCTCGACGTACTCCTTGCCGCGCTCGACCAGCGCGGCCGAGCGTGCGGTGCGCGCGTAGTACGCCCACTGTACGGCGACCAGCGCGATGATGATCTTGTCGACGCCCTTGCCGAGCACCGCCAGCAGGATCAGCGCAACGAGGATCGCCGGAAAGCCGAGCTGGATGTCGACGATGCGCATCAGCACCTGCTCGAAGCGCCCGCCCGCGTACGCGGCGAGCACGCCCAGCACGGCGCCGATCGTCAGCGCGATGACTCCGCTCGCCACGCCGACGTACAACGACACGCGCAGCCCGTACAGGATCGCCGACAGCATGTCGCGCCCCTGGCCGTCGGTGCCGAGCAGATAGGTCATGTGGCCGGCGCCGGCGCGCTCCCCCGGCGGAAGTCGCGCGTCCAGCAGATCGAGCTTGCCGAGGTCGTACGGGTTCTGCGGCGCGATCCAGGGGGCCAGCAGCGCGATCGCGATGACCGCGACGAGCAGCGCCAGGCCCGCCAGCGCGAGCCGGCTTTCGGCGAACTCGCGCGCGAAGCGGGCCAGAGGGGATTGTTCCCGCGGGCCGGCCAAAGCGCTCATGCGGTGCGCTCCCGCGAGGGCTCCTCGGCGCACGCCTTAGCGGGCGCGTGCGGAAAACCGGCGTGTTGCGCGTCGTTCTGCGCACCGGCAACGAGCGCCGAGAAGAGGCGACCCGCCGAGAAGCTCACTTCTGCTCCCCCAGCCGCACGCGCGGATCCAGCGCCGAATACAGCAGGTCGACCACGAGATTGATCAGGATGAACATGAACACGATCAGCAGCAGATAGGCGACGACCACCGGGCGGTCGAGCTGGAAGATCGAGTCGATCACGAGCTTGCCCATGCCCGGCCAAGCGAAGATCGTCTCGGTGACGACCGCGAACGCGATGACCGAACCCAGCTCCAGCCCGATCACGGTGACCAGCGGGATCAGGATGTTCTTCAGCAAGTGCACGCCGATTACGCGCGAGCGCGGCAGCCCTTTCGCGCGCGCGAACTTGATGTAGTCCAGCAGCGACTGCTCGCGCACCTGCGCGCGCGTCAGCCGCACGATCAGCGAAAGCTTGAACAGCGCCAGGTTGATCGCCGGCAGCAGCGCGTACTTCAGCCCTTCCCAATGCAGGATCGAAAGCTGCAGGCCGAGGAACTCGACCGTGGGACCGCGTCCGGTCGAAGGCAGCCAGCCCAGCTGGACCGCGAACACGAGGATCAGGATCAGTCCGACCCAGAAGGTCGGCAGCGAAAAACCGAGGATCGATCCGGCCATGATCGTCTTGCTGACCCAGCTGTGCGGATTCAGCCCCGCGTACAACCCGAGCGGCACGCCGAGCGCGACCGCAATCAGCATCGCGAGGAAGGCCAGTTCGAGCGTGGCCGGCATGCGCTCGACGATCACTTCGATCGCCGAACGGCCGAACACGAAGCTGGTGCCCAGCTCGCCGGTGAAAGCGCCCTTGAGGAACACCCAGTACTGCTCGACGATCGGCTTGTCGAGTCCGAGCGCGGCGGTGGCGCGCGCCTTCTCGACTTCGTCGGCGACCGGATTCACCAGGATCTCGACCGGATCGCCGACCACGTACAGCCCGAAGAAGACGAGCAGCGACGTGATCGCCAGCACCAGCAGCGTCTGCGCGAGGCGGCGGAGGACGTAGACGGTCATCGGCAACGGCGGGCGCGGCGCCGGCTGGCACGAGGGCCGTTCCCACGCCCCCGTGCCGCCTCGCGGCGTCGACGACGGATCAAGGGTCGGTGATCGCGATCACTTCGCGGGTCTGACCTCGAACGCGTACGTGTACTGGTCCGCGCGGCCGGTGTAGGCGAGGCCCTTGCGCAGCGCCCAGCTCGACACCTCGTAGTGCACCGGGACGATCGCCTGCAGTTCGCCGATCGCCTTGTCGCTGGCGGCGGCAAGCATCAGGTTGCGCTTGGTGTCGTCGATGTTGGTCATCGCCGTCAGGATCAGCGCGTCGACACCGGCGTCCGAGAAGCGCCCGCGGTTGGCCTGCCCCATGCCCGTTTGCGGGCTGAAGGTGCCGATCAGCGCGCGCAGCGGTGAACTCGTCTCGCCCGTTTCCGCCCCCCAGCCTGCCAGATAGAAGCTGAACTCGAGCTTGCCTGCACGCGAGAAAAACACGTTGCTCGGCATCGCCTCGAGCTTGGTGTCGATGCCGGAGCGCGTCAGGAACTGCGCGATCGCCTGCGCGATCTTCTCGTCGTTGATGTAGCGGTTGTTCGGCGAGTGCAGCGTGATCGAAAAGCCGTTCGGATAACCGGCTTCGGCGAGCAGCCGCTTCGCCGCCTCCTGGTCGACCTTCGGCGGTTTGAGCTTCTTGCTCGTACCCGGAAAGAACTCGGGCAGCAGTTGACCGGCCGGCTGGGCCTGTCCTTCCATGATGCGCGAGACGATCGCGTCGCGGTCGATCGCCAGCGAAATCGCGCGTCGCACGCGCACGTCCTTCAGCGGGTTCTTCTCCAGCGGCTTGCCCGCCTTGTCGAACACGAAAGGCGACTTGTCGCGGTCGCTGTCCATGTGCAGATAGATCAGCCGGTTCGACACCGCCGAGGCCACCGTCACGCGCGCATCCTTGGCGAGCCGCGCGATGTCCGCGGTCGGCACCGCTTCGATCATCTGCACGTCGCCCGCCAGCAGCGCGGCCACGCGCGCCGGCGCGTTGGTGATCATGCGCAGCCGCACGGTCTTCCAGTGCGGCCTCGGGCCCCAATAGCCGTCGTTGCGCTCGAGCACGACGCGGTCGCCGGCGACGTATTCCTTGAACTTGAACGGGCCGGTACCGATCATCGCGCGGCCCGCATTGAAGTCCTCGGTCTTGGCGGTTTCGGCGATGCGCCTGGGCACGATGCGGATCGCAACCAGATCGTTCGGCAGCAGCGGGTGCGGCCGCGCGGTCTTGAAGCGCAGCGTCAGTTTGTCGGGCGCCGTGACTTCGGCGATCGGTCGCGTGTAGGTGGCGAACGACGCCGGGCTGTTCGGCACGTTGGGGATGCGCTTGATCGTCGCGATCACGTCCTCGGCGGTGAACTCTCCGCCGTCGTGCCATTTCACGCCCTTGCGCAGCTTGAACTCCCAAGTCGTGTCGTCGAGCGCCTTCCACGACTCGGCCAGCCCCGGCTTCAGTTGCTCCTTGGCGTCCTTGTGCACGAGTTTTTCGAACACGTGGTCGGCGACGTTGTTGTTCGGCGTCAGGTTGTGGAAGTGCGGGTCGAGCGCGGTGACCGGCGTGGACAGTCCGACCACCAGTTCCTGCGCGCTGGCGCCGCCGACGGCGAGCAGCGCGACGGCGAGCGCGCAGAGGTAACGAAGCAGCTTCATGGTTCTCCTCCGGGCGTCGATAGCGGCGCAAGGATAAGCCAAGCCCCGGTGCGGGCGCCTCCGATGGGCGAGTTTGACCCAGCGCAGATCGAGGCAACGCCGGCTCGCGCACGATACGGCGCATGGATGAACCGCTCACTCCAATGGACATCGACCCGCACGACACCGGCGCGTTGCGCCGGCGCGCGCGGCTTGCCACGCCGCGGCTCACGCGCGAGCTGAAGACGATC
Source organism: Burkholderiales bacterium (assembly GCA_037442465.1). Taxonomy (GTDB): domain Bacteria; phylum Pseudomonadota; class Gammaproteobacteria; order Burkholderiales; family Burkholderiaceae_F; genus DSNY01. The sequence continues at coordinate 4,125 of JBBIQI010000004.1, read as the reverse complement.
CACGCCATGTTGAAGATCTGGTGTCGCGACCGGCACGGCATGCGCGGCGCGTTGTGCGTCGAATGTCAGGAATTCATGACGTACGCGACCAAGCGGCTGGCCGGCTGTCCGTACGGCGCGGACAAGCCCACCTGCAGCAACTGCCGGATCCATTGCTACGGGCCGCGGGAACGCGAGCATGTGAGGGCCGTGATGCGCTACGCGGGGCCGCGCATGCTGTGGCGCCACCCGTGGCTCGCGCTCGCGCACCTGCTCGACGGCCGCCGCCCCGCGCCGCCCAAGCCGCGCGCGAAGTCCGTGCAGCGCACCTGACCTCCCGGCGCTGCGTTCGCAGGCAGGCGGGCAGTCTGCCCGGCTGCGCGGCCGGGGCGCCGCCGCCGCGAACCGCCGGCGCCTCCATGCGCGGCAAGGTTGTTGCGTCGCCACTGCGGGAGAACGCGGCGGGGGGGTCCGGCGATCAGCCCGCGCCGACGAGCGCGTCGGCGAACTCGCGCGCGACGAACGGCTGCAGATCCTCGATGCCCTCGCCGACGCCGATGAAGCGGATCGGTATCGGTCGGCCCGGATGCTCGCGCGTGCGCTGCGCGGCGATCGCCGCGAGCACCCCGCCCTTGGCGGTGCCGTCGAGCTTGGTGATCACCAGCCCCGTGAGCCCGATCGCCTCGTCGAAGGCCTTGACCTGCGCGAGCGCGTTCTGCCCGTTGGTGCCGTCGAGGACCAGGATCACCTCGTGCGGCGCGCCGGGCAGCGCCTTGTCGATCGCACGCTTGACGCGCTTGAGTTCGTCCATCAGGTGAAGCTGGGTCGGCAGGCGCCCGGCGGTGTCGGCGATCAGCACGTCGATGCCGCGCGCCTTCGCGGCCGCGACCGCGTCGAACACGACCGCGGCCGGGTCGCCGCTCGCCTGCTGGATCACTTCCACGCCGTTGCGCTGCCCCCACACGGCGAGCTGCTCGCGCGCCGCCGCGCGAAAGGTGTCGCCGGCGGCGAGCAGCACCGTCTTGTGCCGATCCGCGAGCCAGTGCGCAAGCTTGCCGATCGAGGTCGTCTTGCCCGCGCCGTTGACCCCGGCGACCATGATCACGAGCGGTCTCGCGCGCTCGAGATCGAGCGGCCCTTCGCACGGCGCGAGCAGTTTCGCGATCTCGTCGCGCAGCGCGTCGCGCACCTCGGCCGGTGTCTTCAGTCCCTGCAGCTTGATTCGCGTGCGGACCGCATCCAGCAGCTCGCGCGTCGTTGCCACGCCCACGTCGGCCTGGATCAGCGCGATCTCGAGTTCCTCGAACAGCGCCTCGTCGATCACGCCGCCCGAAAACAGCCCCGCGATATTCACGCGCGTGCGCGCCAGCCCTTGCTTCAGGCGCGCCAGCCAGCCGGCTTTCGTGGAGGAATTCATAGGGCGACAACCGCGCGCGGGACAACCGCGACGCTGCGAAGGGCGCGCAGTCTAGCAAGAGGGCGCGGCAACGCCGCTCGGTACACGCAGAGCGCAGACGCAAAGGAAGCGTTCCTGCCCCTTGCCTCCGTGGCGAATTCAATGGCCCGCGCGGACAGAACTCCTCCCACTGAGGAACAGAGCGAGTCCGTGGCGTTTCTCGGTGCTTGCGGCGTTTCGGCGGCGAATGCGGCGCGTGCGCCGCCGCGATCCGGGCAGAATCCTGCGCATGAAGCGCAATCCGCAGTCCGCGATCCGCAACGGCAACGGCGCGCCGAACGCCGTGCGCATCATCGGCGGCGCTTGGAAGCGCACGCCGATTCCGGTCGCGGGCGCTACGGGTTTGCGGCCGACGCCCGATCGCGTGCGCGAGACGCTGTTCAACTGGATCGCGCATCTGAAGCCCGATCTCACGGCGCTGCGCGGACTGGATCTTTTCGCCGGCACCGGCGCGCTCGGCTTCGAGCTGGCGTCGCGGGGCGCGGCGCAGGTGACGCTCGTCGAACGCGACCCGAAGCTCGTCGCGCGGTTGCGCGCGTTGCGCGACAAGCTCGGCGCAACGCAGATCGAGATCGTCGCCGGCGACGCCCTCGCAGTCGCCGCGCGCCTGCCCGCGGGTGCGTTCGACATCGTTTTCCTCGATCCGCCGTACGAGTCCGGGCTGCTCGCGCCCGCGCTGGACGCCGTGCGCGGGCTGCTGGCCGGCGGCGGCCTCGTGTATGCGGAGGACCGCGCGCCGATCGACGCGGCGCGGGCCGCGGCGCACGGCTACGAAATCGTGCGCGCAGACCGCGCGGGCCGGGTCTGTTTTCATTTGCTGCGGCGCGGTCCGTCCTGAATAATCGCGCCCGGCGCGCCAAGCGGCCCGTCACGTTCGCCGAGGGGAGGGGGCATGAGCATGGTGATCGCGGTCTATCCGGGCACGTTCGATCCGCTGACGCGCGGTCACGAGGACCTCGTGCGGCGCGCCGCGGGGTTGTTCAGCAAGCTCGTGGTCGGCGTGGCCGACAGTCGCGCGAAAAAGCCGTTCTTCACGATGGACGAGCGCATCGCGATCGCGCGCGAGGTGCTCGGCCATTATCCGAACGTCGAGGTCGCCGGCTTCCGCGGCCTGCTGAAGGACTTCGTGCGCGAGCAGAACGCGCGCGTGATCGTGCGCGGACTACGCGCGGTCAGCGACTTCGAGTACGAGTTCCAGATGGCCGGCATGAACCGCTACCTGCTGCCCGACGTCGAGACGATGTTCCTGACGCCCTCGGACCAGTACCAGTTCATCTCGGGAACGATCGTGCGCGAGATCGCCACGCTCGGCGGCGACGTGAGCAAGTTCGTCTTCCCGTCGGTCGAGAAGTGGCTGCGCGCGAAGATCGCGCAGATGGGCGGGCCGGAGAACGGCGGCTGAACGGCGCACCCACACGGCTGTCGCGACGGCGGATCGAGCTGGTCGACGCGCTGCGCGCGTTCGCGCTCGCCGGCATCCCGCAGGTCAACATCCAGTCGTTCGTCTGGGGCGCGGGCGATTCGCTCGGCTACTTCATCGACGCGCCGAGCGCGGCCGACACGGCGGTGCACCTGCTGGTCGGCACCTTCGTCGCGACCAAGTTCATCTCGATCTTCGCGTTCCTGTTCGGTTTCGGCGCGGCGCTGCAGATCAGATCCATCCGCGGCTTGTGCGGGGCAGACGCCGAGGCGGCAAAGACCGTCTACCGCCGCCGGCTCCGCTTCCTGCTCGCGCTCGGCATCGCGCACGGACTGCTCCTCTACTACGGCGACATCCTCGCCTTCTATGCGCTCGCCGGCTTCGTGCTCGTGCTGTACATGGACCGGCGGCCGGCGGCGCTCGTGCGCGCGACGCGCAACTGGTGGATTGCGTTCGCGCTTCTCAACGTCGCGCTGACGCTGCTGTTCGAGGCGGCGCGCCGCGCGCTGCCGCCCGAAGTCGATCCTGCGCTGATTCCGCCGGACGTCGTCGACAAGTTCATCGTCTTCACCGAGGGCGGCTATTGGGAGCAGATCGCTGCGCGCGCGACCGACTTCGCCTACATCGTGCTCGTGATGGGCCCGTTCGCCGCGCCGCAGATCGTCGGCCTGTTCCTGCTCGGGCATCTGGCCGCGCGGCTCGGCTGGATCGCGCATCCGGAGCGGCATCCGCGCGTCTGGCGCGCGGCGTTCGCGATCGGCGGCGCGGCGCTGCCGCTTGCGATCGCCGGCGCGTGGCTCAACTACCAGACGATGGTGAACTCGCCCGGCGACCCGAGCCTGATCGGCTTCGGCCTGCAGACCTTCGGTTCGCTGCTCGCGTGCCTGTACGTCGCGGCGATCGTTCGCTGGCGCGAGGCCGCTGCGCTGCGCGCGGCGATCCGCTGGCTCGCCCCGGCAGGACGCATGCCGCTGACCAACTATCTGCTGCAGTCGCTCGTCATGGGTGTGCTGCTGTCCGGCTGGGGGTTTGGGTTGGGTGCGGCGCTCGGCAAGGCGCAACTGGCACTGCTCGCGGCTGCGATCGTTGCGGTCCAGATCGTCGCCAGCCGCGCCTGGATCGCGCGCTTCGGGCAGGGGCCGATCGAGGCGCTGTGGCGCCGGGCAACGTACGGCCCGCTCGATCGGCGCGGCTCCTAGCCCGGATATTTCACGGGGGACGCGGGAAAACGAGCCGCGCCGGGGCGCGGCGATGTTTCGAGCGCAGCGGC
>JBBIQI010000003.1:21173-42973 GCA_037442465.1 Burkholderiales bacterium | reverse complement strand
TACTGCCTCCCCGGCACAGCCGGGGGGCCTCCCTTGGTAGCTAGCATCCAGAATTGTTCCAGGTCGCGCACTTGCTGTTCCGACGCAACGACAGTCGGTGCGCCGCACAGCAGTGGCTCGAACAACTCGTAGATGCCATGGGTCGTCGTCGTATGTGCCTTGTGGCAACCCACGTCGTCCGGCGTGAACGGATGCCGAGTCCAGGTCCAGGCCAGTCGATGCTGGAAGGAGCGATGGCTGCGCACGATCATCTTCGGCGCGCCGGTGGAACCTGACGAGCACAGAACGAACGCAGGACGATCGGGATTGTCGCTGCCCCAGTTGCCGTCCAGGGGCACGGTCGTACAAGCTTCGGCGCAAAGCGCCTCGAAGTCGAGGCTGCCTACCCCCAGCGCGGGCGCGATTGGTGTCGTCGGACAGTCGATAACCGCCTGCAGCCGGGCCTGGGTCAAGATCTCGCGCAGCCTGGCGACCGGGTGGTGGGCGGTAACGGCATGACTGCCGCGCCGGAGGACAGGATTGAGAGCACAGCCGCTACCCAATCAATCGATCTCTCAAGATGCAGACCAACCAAGGCACCGGGGCCGATCCCACGCGCGCGCAGCGCTGCTGTCGCGCGGGCAGAGCGCTCCCAAAGATCTCGGTAACTGATCAAGTGGCCACCACTGCGAAGCGCGACTCGGTCAGGGGTGCGCCGGCACTGCTCGACGAACAGGCGATCAAGGCAATACTGTGCGTCGGACTCGGGCATGCGGGGCAGATCGAAACGCGCTTAAAGGTGTCCCAGCGCCGACGATGCCAGCGGCGCGCCGGTGTTCTCTAACGGGTCATGAGGGAGCCTGAGGCGCCGGTCGCAGCACCACAAGGCGCTTGTAGGATATGCCGATGATCCGCATCAGGCCCCCCGCCGAATTACCATGGTTGGAAGGCCGCTTCTGGGACGTGCCTCACCAGCTCGGCCCGGACGTAGCGATAGCTCGCGTGGACCTTTCGTTGATGGGTACCGTTCCGTCGGATGCGGTAACGGAATCCGACCGGTTGCGGGCGGCAAGGATCCACGATCGCGTCGAGGCGCAGCTCTTCCTGGCGAGTCAAGCGGTGCTTCGCGGCCTGCTCGCCGACATGGTCGGCGAGTCGCCGCTTCGGCTTACTCTGACCATCGGAAAGCATGGCAAGCCGCGTTTGGCGGGAGGGGCACTCCGCTTCAACACGAGCCGAAGCGGTGCGGCAGTGCTTATCGGCGTCAGCGAGTCGCGCGACATCGGTGTCGACATCGAACGTGTCAGCCCTGTGCCCGATCTTCAACATCTGGCGCGAGCGAGTTTGACGGCTCGGGAGTATCAGGCCTGGCGCGACAGCGCGTCTTCGCAGGTTGATTATCTGTGCTCGTGGACACGGAAGGAAGCGTGCGTCAAGGCCGCTGGTTTCGGGCTGAGCTTGCCGATGCGATGCGTCGACGTCGGGTGTGAGGCTGACGCCGCCCCGCGCAGTGTTGATCTTTGCCATGGCCGTGATGTGGTGCGCGCTCAGGTCGTGTCGCTGCCGATGCCGCCAGAGTACGTCGCTGCGGCAGCAGTCATCGCGTACTGACACGGCTTGCGGGGTGGCGCGACGCTCTGGCTGCGGCGCGATGTTCGCGGGCCAAGATGTTTAGCGACCGTGTCATCGCCTCCGTCACCCTCGACGGGCCGCTGTAGCCCGCGCTGACGAGGAAGATCCGCGGCGACACCTCTCGGGGTAAGGACAATCAAACCAGTACCTCCACCGGCGCCGGATGGCTAAGAAATCCGATCGGACTGGCGCTTCGTCCGTATGCACCGGACTGAAACACGACTGCCAGATCCCCGATCTCCGCACGTGCAAGCTCCATCCGGTCGGCGAGCAGGTCGAGCGGCGTGCACAGCGGGCCGACCACGGAGGCGACCTCGCGCTGCGCCGCGTTCATCCTGTTGCCAATCGCCACTGGGTAGTTCTTACGGATGACCTGTCCGAAGTTACCCGACGCGGCGAGGTGATGATGCAAGCCGCCATCGGTCACCAGGAAAACCTCCCCGCGCGATACCTTGCGGTCGAGCACGCGGCACACATAAATGCCGGCTTCCCCGACCAGATACCGGCCCAGTTCGATCACGAGCTCCGCCTGCGGCATCTCGCGCGCGGCGCGTTCGACCAGCGCGGCCAGGTTGGCGCCAATCGGGGCCAGCTCGAGCGGCCGCTCGCCTGGGAAGTATGGAATACCGAATCCGCCGCCCAGGTTCAGCACCTTCACCGGCCCCGGCGCGTGCGCCGACAGCCGCAGCGCCAGTTCGTACGCCTTGTTCTGCGCTTCGCAGATCGACTCGGCGCGCAGGTTCTGCGAACCCGAGAAGATGTGAAAGCCCTCGAAGGCGAGTTCGCGGCGCGCGATCTCCGCCAGCGCCGCCGGCACTTGCTCGGCGTCGATGCCGAACTGCTTAGGGCCGCCGCCCATTTTCATGCCGGAGGATTTCAGCTCGAAGTCGGGGTTGACGCGCACGGCCACCCGCGCCGGCCGCCCGGTGGCCTGCGCAATCTCGCCAAGCAGCGCGATCTCCCGCATCGACTCGCAGTTGATCAAGATGCCGGCGGCAGCCGCTTGCGCCAGTTCGGTGTCGCTTTTGCCGGGGCCCGCAAAGCTCACGTCGCGAGGATCGGCGCCGGCATCGAGCGCCACCGCCAACTCGCCCGCCGACGCGACGTCGATGCCGTCGACCAGCGCCGCAATGTACGCGACGAGCGCGGGCATCGGGTTGGCCTTCATCGCGTAGTGCAGGCTGATTCTCTTGGGCAGCGCGGCGCGCAGTTGATCGACCCGCGCGCGCAGAAGTTGCCGGTCATAGGCGTAAAACGGCGTGCGGCCGACGCGCTGCGCAAGCTGAGACAGCCGCATGCCGCCGAACAGCAGTTCGCCGTCGATCGTGGCCACGCGCTCGAGCGCGGCGTGTGCGGGCGCGCTCATTGCGCCGCCTCGCGGAAGCGGTCGGCAAACTCGCCGGCCAGCAGCTTGCGGTCGATCTTGCCGTTCGGATTGCGCGGCAGCGGTCCGGGCCGCACGTCGATCAGCGCCGGCACCATGTACGCGGGCAGCCGTTCGCGGCACATCGCAAGCACGGCCTGCGAATCCAGCGCTCGACCATCGGCCGGTGTTGCGACGACGACGATCGCCTGTCCCAAGGTGGGATGGTCAACCCCGAACGCCGCGCATTCGGCCACCTGTCCCGCGCCATAGATCACCTCCTCGACCTCGTTCGGGCTGACGCGATAGCCGGAAGTCTTGATCATCTCGTCGCGGCGGCCGATGAAATACAGGAACCCCTCCTCGTCCATGCGCACGGTGTCGCCCGAGAACACGGCGATCTCGGGCTGCACGAGACCTGCTTCCCGCCCCGGCAGCGGCCGATAGCGCTCGGCCGTCTTCTCGGGATCGTTCCAGTAACCCATGCCGACCAGCGCCCCGCGTTGAACCAGCTCTCCCGGTTCGTTCGGAGCGCACGGCGTGCCATCCTCGCGCAACACCAGGATTTCCGCGTTCGGGATCGCCTTGCCGATCGAATCGGGACGGCGGTCGGCCTCCTCCGGCGGCAGGTACGTCGCGCGAAACGCCTCAGTCAACCCATACATCAGGTAAGGCTTGGTCTTCGGCAGCGCGGCGCGCAGCCGCTTGAACGTTTCCAGCGGCATGCGCCCGCCCGTGTTGGCGAAGTAGCGCAGGTGATCGGTCACGGTGGGCGGCCATTGCAGTTGTGTGAGCTGGATCCACAACGGCGGTACCGCGGTCAGCCCCGTGACCCGCTCACGGATGACTGCGTTGAGTACGTCCTTCGGCAACAGGTAGTTCAACAGCACCACTCGGGCGCCGACGTGAAACGCGGTCGTCAACTGGCTGAAGCCGGCGTCGAACGACAGCGGTAGCGCGGCGAGCAGCACATCGTCCTCGTTGTTCTCCAGGTAGCTCGCCACGCTCTTGGCGCCGACCACCATGTTCCGGTGTGACAGCACCACGCCCTTCGGGCGGCCGGTGCTGCCCGAGGTGTACAGAATGGCGGCGATGTCGTTGTCGATGACGCGATGGCCCGGCCTTGCTGAAGCGGACAAGATATCGGTCCACGCGTGCACCAGCACGCGCCCATTTTGGGTCTCGCGCGCCGCGCCGGTCAGCACGACGTGTCGTAGGTCCGGGCACTGCTCGAGCGTCGATGCGATCAGCCCATGGCGCTCGGGCGAAGTGACCAACACACGCACGTTGCAATCGCGCAGGATGTAGCCGACTTGCTCGGCTTTCAGCAGCGGGTTGACAGGCACAAACGCACAACCCGCCGCGGTGGCGCCGAAACAGGCGACCACCATCTCGTGGCGCTTTTCGAGATAGACGGCAACGCGTTCGCCGCGCCCCGTTGCGAGCGCGATCAGACCCGATGCGAACGCTGAGACGTCCCGCCAAAGCTGCGCGTACGTGGCGACCGCCGATTCGCCCGTCAACGCCACGGTGTGCGGTCGCCGCTCGGCAGCAGCGCAGACAAGTTCGTGCAACAGGAACGCTTCTTTCATTTGCCGCCGCTCGCGTCAGAATGCTCGGGTTCGGCCGGCGTGCACAACCGAAACTCTGGATAGCGGTCGGCACGCAGGCTGGCGTGGATGTGGGGCGCAATCGTAGCGAACGAAAGCTGGAATCGACCACAGACCAGAAACGTCGCGCTCGCCAGCGGGCGTGCACCGATGCGCGCGTGCGCGGCGAGCGACGCCGGGTTGAACACCGAGATGCGGCTCAGCGTCCAGCGAAAACCGTGCTGCGCCAACTCCTGCTGCGCGGTGCTCCACAGGCGCGCAAACAGGCGGCTGAGCCGGTAGGCGGGATCGATGTAAACGTCGAAGTCCCACACGGCAAGCCGCGAATCGAACAAATAGCGGCAGCGCACTTCGTCCTCGAGGTAGCTGCCCTGCTGGTACCACAAAAACCCAACCAGACGGCCGGCTTTGATCGCTGCCAGGCAGCGCGCGCCGTCGCGAAAACGACGCGCGAGGACCGTCGGCGGTCGTGGCACCTGCTGCAGGATGCCGTCATCGGGCTCCAGCCAGCGCAGCTCGACGCTGCCGGTGCCACGCGTTGCGGGCATGGCGACGGGCGCAATTGGCTGCGCCACGAACCGATAACACACGATGCGCGCACGACCGCCGCTGATGCGTTCCAGCAACCGGTGGACTGCGTACAACGCGGCGCGCAACGGGCCGAACGAGGCGACCAACTTTTGTGCGTTTCTGAGCACCACCACCGGCATCAGGTTGCGCACCGCGCGACGGCGTCGAGCAGCGCAGCCAGCTCGCGCGCCCGACTCTGCCGGCTACAAGCCGCAACGGCCGCCTCGTCGGGCACCGCTGCGTCGCCCCGACAGAAGCGCACCAGTGCGGCCTCGATCGCTTGTGCGTCGTCCAGTGGCGCAATATCGGTCACACCGCAGCGATGCAGCAGCTCGGCGGTATCCCCCCGCGGGTCGGTCAACGCCAGGATCGGCCGCTGCGCACGCAGATACTCGTACGCCTTCGCCGGGATCTGTGCGTTGCAGTTGGCCGCTTGCAGCACCAACAAGCCATCCGCACGCCGCATCTCCTGCAGCGCCTGCCGGTATGGCAGCGGCGGTGCGATCTCGACGAGATCAGCAACGCCGTAGCGGCGCGCCAGGTCGCGCAGCAGGTCCTCGTGCTCCGGCGCGCGAAAGCGTACCAACAGCGCGCCCGCCGCACTGCGCCGCTTCAGCGCCGCCAACGCGGCGAACAGCTGCGTCGGATCGCGCTCGGAGGGGTAGACGATGCCGCTGTGCAGGAGCGTGAAACGCCCGGCGACCAGCGGCTCTCGTGCGGCATCGATACCGCTAAAGCTGGCCTCGTCGAAGCCGTTTTCGATCACTTTGACGCGCGCGGCCGCCTCGGGATAGCGGGCCCGGTACATGTCAGCGGCGCCACGCGTGACGAACACGCTGGCGGCGGCGCGCGCAAGCGCGGCCGCTTCGATGCGACGATAGGCGCGCCAGGTCGGCGGATCCGGCGGATAGTCGTCCTGCGCCATCGGGTCGCGGAAGTCTGCCACCCACGGCACGCCGCTCAGTCGTGCCAGCCAGGCGCCGATCACGTGCGCGGTGGCGATCGGATAGGTGCTCCAGATGGCTGCCGGCCGGTACCGTCGAATCAACCGCAGGCCGGCCGGAACCGCAGCCAGCGCCCAAGTGATCCATCGGTCCGGACGCGCCAGAAGGCCCGGATATTTGCCGCGCAGCGCGAGATGACGCGCCGTGTTGAGCGCGAATGCGCGGTGTACGAGCATGCCATCCAACGTTTCCCGCTCAAGATCGTTCGAAGTCCGCTCATACGCGCGGGGCGAGGCGGTCAACACCAACGGCTGCCAGCCATGGAGAGGCAGATACTGGGCGAACCGCAGCGTCCTTTGCACGCCGCTGCTCCCGGCAAGCGGGGGGAAGTGAAAGGCGACCATCAGTACCCGGCGCGTCGCCCTTTCCCTGGCCTTTTCGGCGGCCGCGCGAACGCGGTCTACGCCTATCGGCAGCCTGATCGACGGCAGCAAGTCCTTGGACAAGACGCATCCCGTATTCACGTTAGTGCCCGTATACTAACGGGCTGCGTCGACCTTGGCGACCGCCAAACTCAGAGCGGTGCTTTTTCACGGAGTCGTTGTGACCTCGAGCACGGAGCAGAAGGTAAGGCAGGTTCTTTCCAGCGTTCTGAACCTGGGCGATCGTGTCAACCAGTTCCATTCCGGCACTCCGCTGCTGGGCGCTGTGCCCGAACTGGACTCCATGGCCGTCGTGTCGTTGTTGACCGCGTTAGAGGAGAAATTCGGATTCACGATCGAAGACGACGAGGTCGACGGTCGTACGTTCGCCAGCGTGGGGAGCTTGGTCGCATTTGTCGAAGGCAAGCTTGCAGCCTGATACGGTTTCGGCCTACGAAGCATCGGCCCATTTCGAAGCCGCCGGCGACGGCCCGCGCTTCGTTTTGATCCATCGGCCGCGGCCGACGCGCGAACGCGGCGCCATCGTGCTTGCGCCTCCTTTTGCCGAAGAAATGAATAAGTGCCGCCGAATGCTCGCTCAGGCGGCGCGCGCGCTTGCCGCTGACGGGTGGCGGGTCGTGCAGGCCGACTTGTTCGGCTGCGGCGACAGCGCGGGCGAGCTACAGAACGCCACTTGGGACCAGTGGATTGCCGACCTGACGTTGATACTGAAATCGCACGCGGACGCGTGCGGCGAGTTATGGCTTTGGGGCGTGCGCGCCGGCGCGCTGCTACTGCCGCCTCTGCTACGCGCCTGCCCTCGCGCACATGTCCTTCTTTGGCAGCCCGCGCACGACGGCGCGACCGTGCTCAACCAGTTCCTTCGCCTGCGCACATCGAGCGCAATTTTGGATGGCGCGGCTGCGGGCGACCGTGCAAGCCTGCGCCGGGAACTGGAGCGCGGCAACTCAGTCGAGGTCGCGGGTTACGTCCTGCCGCCCGGCCTCGCGGCCGGTCTGGCCGCCGCGCGTCTCGAACTACCGCCAGCGTTCGAGGGCCGCATCGTATGGCTGGAAGTCAGCGACGCAGCGGGCGACGGCGTGCCCGCGGCTGCGGGCCGGGTGCTCCGCGCATGGCGTGCCGCGGGCCGTGCCGTCGAGTTCGAGCTCGTGGTCGGGCTCCCGTTCTGGCAAACGGTGGAAATCGCCGAGGTACCAGAGTTGATCGCGCGAACGCGAGATGCGCTGTCGCGCGGCCGGCCTTCTGTCGCGGCGGTCGCGGATGCGCGACCATGACAAGCGCGTCCGATCTGCTGCGCACGAATGCCGCCCAGCCCGTCGGCTCGCCCAAAAGTGCCGATCGCGGCTACCGCGAATCAGCGGGCTGGATCGACTGCAACGGTGAACGCATGCTCGGCGTGCTTTGCGAGCCGGCGGACCGTCCCGCCGTGCCGGTCGGCGTGCTGATCGTCGTTGGCGGCCCACAGTATCGGGTCGGCAGTCACCGGCAGTTCGTACGCCTGGCGCGCCGGCTCGCGAACGCAGGCTACGTGTCTTTGCGCTTTGACTACCGCGGCATGGGCGACAGCGAGGGGGAAAGCCGCTCGTTTGAAGCGGTGGGCGAAGACATCGACGCCGCGATCGCCTTCCTCCGCAGGCATCCTCACCTGACATCGGTCGTCATCTGGGGGCTGTGCGACGCCGCGTCCGCGGCGTTGATGTTCGGTACGAACAACACGCACGTCCGTGGCCTGGTGCTGGTTAACCCGTGGGCGCGCAGCGACGATACCCTCGCGACGACGCGCCTCAAGCACTATTACACGCGACGTCTGCTCGAAGCCGAGTTCTGGCGCCGGTTGCTCCGGGCGCGCTTCGACTGGCGCACGTCGCTACGCGATCTGGGTTGGAGTCTGCGGCGCGCAGTCGGTCGCACAGAACCGACGGAGAAGCAGACGTTCCAGGCCAGAATGGCCGCCGGGTGGCGAACCTTTCGAGGGCCGATCTTGCTCGTGCTAAGCGGGCGCGATCTCACCGCGAAGGAGTTCCTCGAACACACGTCGCGAGACCCCCGGTGGCACGGTCTGCTCACCCGGCCAAACGTTACGCGGGTCGAACTCACGGAGGCGGATCACACGTTCTCCAGCACATCCTGGCACACGTGGCTGGAAAACCAGACGGTCGGGTGGCTCGATCGCATGCGCGCAGGAGGTGAAGTATGACCCCACGCATCCTCGGATGGCGATGCACAACCGAGTTGATCATCGCCACGTTCATCGCGCTGGGGCCCGCGTGGGGACAGAGCATTCCCGGTTACCCGGAGAACGTCTCCGAGTACGACCCGCGCGAGGTAGCGATGCTGCCGACGTATTGTCCCTACACGCAACTCTTTCGCGAGCGGGTCCCCGGAGGCAACGATCCCGAGCAGGTTCAGCGCTGGTACGCAACGATGGGCGGAACCTTCCACCACATGCATCACTACTGCTGGGGTTTGATGCACCTCAATCGCGCAAGATTCCTTGCCCGGGACGCGACGGTCCGCAAGTTCAACTACGCCAGCGCGATCAGCGAGTTCGACTATGTACTTCGGCACGCGCCGGGCGATTTCGTGCTGCTCCCTGAGATCATCACGCGTCGTGGCGAGGCCTTGCTCGGACTAGGTCGGACGGCTCAGGCGCTCGCGGAATTCGAACGCGTGATCGAGTTGAAGCCGGACTACTGGCCCGCCTACGCGCACATCAGTGACCACTACCGGAGCAGCGGTGACGTTGCCAAGGCACGGAAAGTACTTGAGGCGGGTCTTACCCGGTCGCCCGGCGCCAAGGGGTTGCTCAGACGCCTGAAAGAACTGCCGGACGAGACCGGAAACAAGCAGCGATGAGCGCGCCAGCGAAAGGGCCGGCCTCGGCGCGGAGCCGATGGGCGCACCAGAGCGGCGAACGACACTGACGGACGACACGGCATGAGCGAAATTTGCGGCTGCTTCTCGATGCACCCGAATTGCGATCCAACGGCCATCTTGGGGCGCATGTTGGGCAGGCAGGACGTCGCCCTCGCCGAGTCTGCGCAGCCGATGCACACCGCCGCGATTGCCGCCGACGGCGACGCGCGGCTCGTCCAGCGAGGGGCCGTGCGCGTTGCATTCATCGGCCATCCCCAGATCCGCCTCCCGCGCGGCTGGAGCACTGACGTGCACGAGATCGCTACGGCGATTGGCAGAGACGGAGCCGATGCATTGTCCTTAATGGGCGGCGACTTTGCGCTTGCGGCCTGGGACGCGGAACGGATTCGCGGCTTGCTGGCGACCGACCGAATCGGCATTCGCCCGATTGCGTACACGTGCACCGCGGGCGCGGTCGCCTTCGCATCCAACCTCGGCATGCTGGCCAGGCACCCGGATGTCGATCGCGAGCTGTCGCCTCAAGCACTGTTCGACTATCTTTATTTTCACGTGTGCCCTGGCCCCGAAACGATTTATCGCAACGTCTATCGCGTACCGCCGGGGCACTACGTCGAGTTCGGAACGGCGGGAATCTCCGGACCACGCGCTTACTGGACGATCCGCTTCGAGGAGACTGAACGCCTGGACTTTGCCGCGACGACAACGCGGTTCGTCACGCTGCTGCAGCAAGCAGTCGCGCGGGCCGCGTCCGACGCGACATGCGGAGCATTCCTTTCGGGTGGCACGGACAGCTCGACCGTCTCTGGGATGCTCGCTCGCGTAAACGGGTCTCGTGCGAGGACTTTCTCGATCGGTTTCGATGTCGCGGGCTACGACGAGATGGACTACGCGCGCATCGCTGCCCGGCACTTCGCATGTGAGCACTACGAGTACTATGTCACCCCGCAGGACGTCGTGGCCGCGGCACCTAGGATCGCAAGTCACTATGACCAGCCGTTCGGCAACGCCTCGGCCGTTCCCGCCTACTACTGCGCAAAGCTGGCGCACGATCACGGCGTACGGCGCCTGCTGGCCGGTGACGGTGGTGACGAACTGTTCGGAGGCAACGAGCGGTATGCCAAGCAGTGGTTGCTCGGTCTGTATGACCGGCTTCCGCGCAGCATCCGCTCCTCGCTGATCGAACCGCTCGTTCTGTCGACCCGGCTGACTGATTGGCTGCCGATGCTGCGCAAGCTGCGCAGCTACGTCGAGCAAGCCAGCCCGCCGATGCCCGACCGCTACGAGTCGCGCGCTCTGCTCGCTCATCTTAGGCCGGAAAACGTGTTGACCGCCGATTTTCTTGCGTCAATCGACCCTCGGCACCCCCAAGCCCTGCTGCACGAAGCGCACGCGCCGTTCGCTGCATGCAGTCTGATCAATCAAATGCTCGGTATCGACCTACGCTTCACTTTGGCTGACAGCGACCTGCCAAAGGTCACGCGGATGTGCGAGCTGGCGGCGGTCGATGTGACTTTCCCATTGCTCGACGACGAGATTGTCGAGTTTTCTGCGCAACTGCCCGCCAACATGAAGCTACGTGGCACACGACTTCGCTGGTTCTTCAAGGAAGCGTTGCGCGACTTCCTACCGCCGGAGGTGATCGCGAAGCGCAAGCACGGCTTTGGCTTGCCGGTCGGTGCCTGGCTGATCAGTCACCGGCCGCTGTTGGATCTAGCCAGCGACGCGACGCGCATCTTGGTCGACCAACGCATCGTCCGCGCCGATTTCATCGACGACCTGCGGCAGCGCTTGCTGCCCGCGCATCCGGCCTACTACGGAACAATGATGTGGGTCTTGATGATGCTGGGCCTTTGGCTGCAGGCAAAGCGCGTGTAACCCTGTCGCCCCTGGCGGCGGATGCCACGGCGAGTTTCACGTACTACGCTTGACGATCCACCATTGTGGGTTTTCTTCCTTGCGCTGGAAGTCGGTCTCGGTCCTAGTGCGTGACGCATAAATGTCCCAGGCTTGCGCTGCGCCGGGTAAGCCGAGCGATGCAAGCGTTGCGACCGCCGGGCCGATTTGCGGGTAGTAGTAAGTATCGTTCTGGTCGGTTCCGTCTTGCACTCGTCCGCCCGGCGCAGGGCATGAGGCGACGCCTGGGTAGTTCTTTGCCCAAAGCGAATTCCAATCCCGATATAAGGCGCCTGTGTCGCTATCGCGTACGCCTAGCGCATACGGTGTGTACGCCCAGCACCAGTTCGAGCCGACAAAGCGTTTGATCACTGATTGCGCCTTCCAGTTCAGCAGGCTGTCGTTGCGATAACCGCGCTCGGCGGCCCAAGCAATCGCCCACGTCATCCAGTCGTCCATCCACATCGCAACACCTGTGCGGCTCCCGGTGTCGCTTGGGTTGGGCGTTTGGTCTGGCGGATAGATCACGTGTGTGTACTCGCCCGTGTTCAAGAACAACCCCGTCGCGCCGGCCGGATCGAACGGCTTGATTCGAGTTTCCATCTGGCTAAGGGCGCGCTTGCAGAGCGCATCGAGCGTGGCCTTCAGCGGATGCTGATCGGGCGTAATCACTGCCGCATTGCTGACATTGCGGAACCCCCAAGCGTGGTCGCGCACGTTTCCGCCCTCATTCCACGGCCGCGGCCAACCGGCGACGCCACCCGGGTTCCAATTCATCCACGGATGGATGCCGTGAAACTGCGTTTGCTCCAGTTCGTCGAACTCCGCCGTCAGCAGGTACGGCACGTACCCCGAGCACGGCATGTGCGCCAAGTCGGTCCAAACGGCGCCTTGCGACTTGGACCGGTGTTTCACGATGCCAGAGGGGTTGCGGCCATAACTGGTCATCGCCGGGTTGGCCTGGAGATCAATCGGGAAGCCCGTGTTCTCGTCGCGATAGTTCCACGCGAAATCGCCGGAAAGCGTCGTGCCCAACCAGTGATAGGCGTCGTTGTGGGCGCGCATCGAGTTGAATGCGCGACGGTCACCCGAGATCAGGTAGGCCGCCGTCCAACCATCCAACGGTGCCAGCTCGCGCTTGCCGCCGCCGGAGGCCATCGCAGCGTCCAGTTCCCCCACCGCGCCCCACGCAAGCGATTGCGGCATGCTCGATAGCCAAGACTCGGCGATCGTGATATCGGCATACTCAGGCACTAGCCGCGTAGAAGCCAAGTACGCGCGGTTGTGCCGCACCCAGGTTTGAGGATCTGCTGGCCACCATCGGCGCAGGGGATACCGTCGGTCGGCGCGAATAACGAAGTTGTTGACCGTGTGCACGACGCTGCCTGCAATGGTCACGGTGACGTTGGCTGTCACGTCAAACGTCTCGTTCCGCGCGCCCGTGTTTTCCAGTACGCACACGGCGTATGCGCGCGTGACGCTCCCGGCAACTCTGTAGGCGCGGATGTTGAACCATGCCGTCAGATGCGGATGCGCGCTGCCCGTTCCGTTCACTCGCAGCGGGCCGCCAACGCAGAACTCGGACATGATGGGGCCGGCGATGTGGGTGTAATCGCGACGCGGCGCGACAGTGCCGTTGAGCAAATGCTTGGCCGACAGGCTGTACGTCGTCCCTCCAATGTTGCAGGCGACGACCGCATCGAACGCGGTTGCCGCCAGCTCCGCTTTGGTAACCGCCGCACCGTTGGCGGGCGTACCGACGACCACGCGATAACTACCAGAGTTGTCTCCTGCGTTCGGAGTGAGAAAGGTCAGCGCACCATGCAACACGGACCCATCGGTCTTCCAGGTCGCCAACGGATTCCACTGCGTCGGCAACGGTGTGCCATCGGCTTTCTGCACAATCAGTCCGGTTCCCGGTGCCAGCGCCCCTTCGCGCAGCGGCCAACCAAGCGTGACGGGGAGATTGGCCGCCTTTGTGGCATCCACCAGATCGAAACCCACGATCAAGCCCGCTGGCGGCGGCGTCGGAGGGGGGGGTGGCGAGGGCGTCGGTGTTGGTGTTGGCGACGGCGTCGGAGGGGGCGGTGATGGCGTCGGGGCCGGCGGCGCCGGTGTCGGGGTGGGCCCTGGCGGTGGCACGGCAGGCGACGGGGACGAGGCCGCGGTTTCCTCCCCTCCGCAGCCGACCAGAAGCGCGCCGAGCGTTGCCGTCGCAGCTGTCAGAAAGCCGCGGCGCCCGGGAACGAATGCGCGAAACAATCCGGAGTGCTTACCAGGCATTGAATCGACCCCGAAGTCAGGTGGCAAGGGACGACGACGTCTCGAGGCCCGCGAGGGCCGTCTAGACCCTGAATACCCAGACGTTGTCGTCCACGCTACGGATGTAGCCGCACAGCCGCAGTTGTGGCGCGTAGAACCATCGGCCGTACATGGCAGCGACCCCGTCATTGGGCGGCACCGGCGGCTTGGTCCCGGCAACAGCCAACTCAGTCACTGCGAACGTCTGCGGGTCGATCTCGTAGACTCGATTTTCGTCCCACCGGAAGAGCAAAAACGTCCCGCGCGCGGCGCACCAGATAACCGACGCGTGACGTCCCACCTTGGCGGCCTGCGGGCCGGTAAACGTCACCGGTGCCTCGGTGGCGCCGTTGTTCAAGTCGAATTGGGCCCCGAATCGCGTGTCGAAACGCACCAAGCGGTTGCGCACGGGATCAACGCAAAAGGCCGTGTCAATATCGTAGATGCTGCGGGTGCCTGTCAACGTGGTCGTGCCCGTGGCCTGGTTCCAGCGATACAAGTTGCCGCCCGGATGCTGCAGCCACACGTTTTCGTTCGCGTCCTTTGCTACACCCTGCGCAACATAAACTGCATTCGCCGGTAGCGAAGGGTACATGCCAGCAGGTTCGTAGTCATTGGAGTCCGGATCGAACGCGTCTACCGCCGAGGTCAGTCCATTGCCATTGCCCCAGATAGCTGCCCCACCGATGTAAAACATTCGGTTGCGCGCGTTGATGAACTGCAGATGCCAGTATGTGTGCCGCGACGTCGGCCGGCCATCTGTGTAGTACGGCGTTCCGATCTGCGACGTCGGTCCGACCGTAGGTGTGGGATTGCGCCGCCGCACCCAAACCGGCGCGTCGCTTTGCAGGCGCAGCGTGTATACCTCGTTGCCCGCATAATCGGCATGCCCTCCGCCGGCGAGGAAAACTTCGCTGCCGCTCTCTTTTACGCAGGCACCTGAATAGGCACAGACATACGCCTTGTCACCTCCGGGCGAGACAACCCCCCCTTGCGCTTGAGCTAGCCTTGTGTTGGGTATCTCGATCCACGTCAGCGACGGCTTGCCGTTCAGCCACGTCGGCATGCCGATTGACGGTGGCGGAGTCGGGGACGGCGTCGGACTTGGCGAAGGCGTCGGCGTCGGGCTCGGTGAAGGTGTCGGCGTCGGGCTTGGCGAAGGCGTCGGTGAGGGCGCTGGTCTTGGCTGAGGCGGCGGCTGCAGGCCACCTGCCGGCGGTGAGGGTTGCTGCTGGAGCGCTTCAACAGACCCGCCACAGCCAAAAATGGCCATGGAGCCGATGGATGCAGCCGCTACCGCAAGAAAGCGGCGGCGTCTTGGCACGGTCCACCCGACCGACGGGCTCAAGTCCTCTTTCATGATTTCCCGCGGCTCCTGGTGACACGATTTGATTCGGCGACCACATGCGAATTATCGGCGCGAACCATTCTCGTCGCATCGCCGCCGCTGGCTAATCCGAGGGTCGGCAGCTATTCAATTGATTGCTGACCGCGCTTTGGAAAACCGCTCCAAAGCATTGATTCGCTTGGCATCAAGCCGTCGCGAATCGACTTCGGCTTAGGTTCCGCGCCAGACGCGCCCCAAAGCGTGCCCGCGTCCGGTCCCAAGGCGTGAATCGCGGCAGCTGAAACACGTCCGCACCGGCAGCCGCGACGCCCCATACCGTGGCCGCGGCCGCTACAAACCCGCACTTGCGCACGAGGGCAACATGCTCGGCCGTGTAGTCCTGGTTCGGAACGCCATTCGGATATGCAAAGAGCCTCGCGGGCCGGCCGATAATCGCTTCCACGTCCGCCTTGCTGCCGGCAACCTCGCGGCGCGCGTCCTCGGTCGTCAGGCGCGAAAGAATCGGATGCGTCACCGTATGCGCGCCGACATCAAAACCGCTTGCGGCGAGTCGTGCCACGTGCTCGGGCCGCATCATCAACGGAGTCGTCGTGGTGGCCGTGCACGCCTCTTCGATACCTCGCACCGCAGCTTCGCGCTTCGGCGGCTGCTGGTGCTTGATCAACCGCAGGAGGCGGCGAATCGTGTCCCGTCGCTTCTCCGCCGAGCCGAGATCCTCCACGCCAAGTCCCAGCTGGCGCAAGTCGACGCTTGCGTGCGGGCAAGCGCGAATCGCTTCGATGACTCGGTCGTTCCACATGTTGCGCCCGTCGAGGAAACCGGTCGCGACGAAGAAGGTCGCGTGCAGCCCAAGCCGCTTAAGTATCGGCGCGGCGACTTCAGCGTTGTCCACGTACCCGTCATCGAAGGTGATTGACAGCGCGCGCGCGGGCAATGCTTTATGTTGAAGTCGCTCGACCGCTTCGTGCAGCGGCAGCACGTTGAACCATGCGCGAACCCAACGCATCTGCGCTTCGAACTGCCGCGCGTCGGGCAATTCTGGAAGCAAGGGATCGGGCGCGCGAAGCACACGATGAAAAATCAGCGTGCTGAGCCGCCCGCGCGCGCCCGCGGGCGCTAACTGCCCCAACAGCGTTCGAAATAGCGCATCGATCATGAGCGGTGGTCGAGTTGTCGAGCGGGGTGCTGCATCGTTAGGGTGCCCCGCTGCGCAGCACCCTGCGGCACCTGCACGACGGGCGCCCTGGCACCGGCAGCCCGCAAGAGCCGCAACGCACAGACCAGCCCGGCCAAGAACCAGAACTGTACCTCCGCCATCAAGTAGTCAGTACCAATGCCAGCCACAACCACAACGACTACGCCCCCCAAAAGCCCGGCCGCTACCACTGGCTGAGTCGGATCAGCCACGCGGTGCCGCAACGCATAAATTGTTAGCCCGGCGCGCAACAGCCAAAGGACCCAACCTGCGAATAGGAGCGCTCCGATGACTCCCTGCTCAGACAAGGCAGTGAGGAATGTATTGTGCGAGGAGCGTGCGCCGGGCCCCTCCTCGTTTCCGCTGCGTGTCAGCCACTTGCTGTCGAGATAGTGGGGACTGAGGGCCGCTGTTCCTTTGTGCCCGGTCCCGAGTGGGTAGTCAAGGAACATCTGCCACTGGGCGGCTTTGATCGCGAAGCGCGACTCTGCGCTCATGTCGATCTGCTCGCTGTGCTCCCAGACGGCCAGCAGCGATGACATCCGCTGCACGAATCGTTCGTCTACAACAGCAACGAATCCAACGGTGGCGATAAGCGCCAGCACGAAAAGTCGGCCGCGAAATCGGCGCGGATGGAGGGCGGACAAGACCCCGCCGCCGCCCAAGAGCCCGAGAAATGCGCCGCGACTGGCGGTTAGCACGAGCCCGTTCATGGTCAGGGCAAGCCCGACGAATGTCAGGTTACGTCGCCAGCCCGACTGCGACAGCGCAAGCGCGGCGCCAGCTACGACGCCGGTAGCGAGAAACATTCCAAGGGTGTTTGCGTCGTCGATCCCCGGGCCGCCCACACCGTTGAGCCGCCCGCCCGTGAAGTTGCTTGACAAGAACGCCTGCACGCCAAGGTAGGTGCAGCCAGCCAGGTGCACGAGCAGGAAATCGCGCAAACGCTCTGGCGTGTCGAAGATCCGGTAGCACAGGTAAAACGCGACCAAATACTTCGTGTACTGAACCGACGCGGCGTAGTGCGCCTCTCTATCGAGTGCCCATGCGTTCTGTATCCACAGCCAAAGGCAATAGGCAATCAGTATGGACGCTGCTGCGTTTGCGAACCACGGCGGCGCCTTGGCGAGCTTCTGGCGATGTATGTAAACGGCGAGCAGGGTCAACACGCCCGCCAACAGCGCCCAGCGCAGGTCAGGCAGCATTTTGGCCCACCAGCGTGAGGGAGGGTGAACGTAGAAGGCCGCCAGGTAGGCGTAAAGCCCGAACACCGGATGCCGCCACAGCGCCAGCGCCAGCAGACCGAGAAAGAAGGCCGAGAACGTCAGTCCGGTGAGCATTTCAGGCCGCCTTGGTCGGTGCCGTGCGATCCGGCGCCACGGGGAGTCCCACGTGACTGACGACATATCGGAACTTGCCGGAACGCTCGGCCAGAATCGCCGGCACACGCTCGATGTCGACCTGCACCGATGGCCCGAGACGGGCCTTTAGGCCATTCTTTATCGTCGCCTCGACCTCCGGGCGATAATCCGGGCCGGGCACAACTTGAACTGTCGTGCGACCGAGATCCCGCTGCACGATCTTGAAGCTCGCGATTCCTGGCAGGTCCCGTATCACGTAGATCAACGCCAGTCCATGCATGATCGTGCCATCTGCCGCAACCACGAAGTCAGTTGTGCGACCCTCAATGTGCGCGAGCAGCGGCAGGCCGCGACCGCAGGGGCATCGAGCATCGGACAAAACACCGACGTCGCCGGTTCGATAGCGCAGGAACGGGAAGTCACCCGTGGCCAAGTGCGTGACGACGATTTCGCCTGGCGTGCCGGCGGGAACGGCAGCACCGGTCGCATCGACGATCTCGACGATGATGTCCTCGGCGCTGATATGCATGCCACCGGCCGGGCACTCGTGCGCGATAAAACCCGCGTCGCGCCCGCCGTAGCCGTTGGCGACGCGGCAGCCGAACGCGCGCTCGATTGCCGCGCGCTGGTGATCGTATAGTCTTTCGGACGTCACGAATGCGACTCGGATGCCGACGTTGTCGAGCCGCACGCCCCGTTTCTCGGCGTGCGCGGCGATCAGCGACAGCGACGAGGGGTAGCCGAACAGCATCGCCGGGCGTACCGTGCGGATGCGCTCGACGAAACGATCGAGATTCGCCTGCGACATCTCGAACGCCGGTAACAGCTCGGAGCGAAACAGCTTGTCGCGCCACGTGCGTAGCCTGTCCTGCGCACCAAGTTCGACCGGGGAGCCCCATACGACGACTTCGCGGTCCCCGATATCGACACCCCACCAGCGCGTGGCGCGCCACTTGGCCGCGACGTCGTGCGCGATGCGCTCCTTACCCATGAAAAAAATCAACGGCTCGCCACTCGAGCCGCCCGTGTTGTATCGCTTCAACGGACCGGCTCCGTCGGCTTTCAGCCTGTCGACATTCGCGCGAATGATCGGCTTGGTCAAGAGCGGAAAGCGGGCCAGGTCGGCGAGCGATCGAACGTCTCTCGCACCGAGGTCTCGTTGCTCGAACGCCTCGCGATAGTACGGCACGCGTCGCGCCAGATGGTCGATGAAGCGGCGTAGGCGCTTGAGCTGGTACTCGTGCAAACGGTCGCGCGACCACCATTGGCTGATTTCCAGCTCGCGCCGGCGCGCCACGCTCGCGTGCCCCTTCAGCCGCTCGTGCAACGGGAAGAGCGCGTTCGCGACCAACCACGTCCAGGCGTCGCTCATGGGCTCGACTCCACCAGCCCGGGACGGCCGACGCAGCGTGCATACGCGGCAAAGAGCGTCGGCCGCACCCGCTCCCACGTGAAGGCGCGGCAGGCCAGCAAGCCGGCGGCGATCAGCCTGTCGCGCAAGGCGGCATCGTCGAACACGCGCAGCGCTGCTGCCGCCATCGCGTCGGGGTCGCGCGCAGGCACCAGCAAGGCCGTCCGCTCGTGCTGGACAAGGTAGGGAACGCCGCCGACGTCGGTCGAAACGATTGGAACGCCGCTCCCCATCGCTTCGAGCAGCGAGATCGGCATGTTGTCGACCGTGGACGGATTCAGCAGCAGATCGGCCTCGCGGTACAACTCTGCGATGCGGTCATTGTCCAATCGGCCCGTGAACCGCACGGCCGCGTCCACGCCGAGTTCCCGTGCCAAGCGCTGCAGGGCGTCGAGGGCGGGCCCGCTGCCGGCCACGGTCAGTCGCGCGTGGGGATAGCGGCGCCGGATCGTCGCCAACGCGCGCAAGGCGGTCGGTATGTCATAGATCTCCTCCAGGTTGCGCGTCACAACCATGTGTTGGGCCGGCGTGCGCTCCCGGGCTGGCGCAAAACGGGTCAAGTCGATGACGTTAGGCACGACTTCCGCCGCAATGCCGTGGCGAGCAAAGACGGCTTGCAGAAAGCCCGACGGCACGGCCAGCACGTGCGCCAACCGCAGCGTCGGCCGCACCCAGAGCACTTGGCGTCGCAGGAACGACGCGGCCTCACCGCCCCGATAATTCACGAGCACCCGCACACCGCGCAGCCGTGCCAGCCAGATCGCCGGCGCCGCGAACAGGTGCCACGCCCAACCCGAATTCGCCATCACGTGCGCCACGTCCGCGCCGCGCAGCGCGCGCCACAGGGCAAAGACATAGGGGATCAAGCGAAACGCGGCGCGCAAGCCGCGCACGCCACCGATCCACGTTGGCCGATACGGTGCGTTACTCTGCACCAAACGAACGTCTATCCCGCTTTCGCGCAGCAGTCGCACGAGCTGCCGCGTTTGGTTGGCCATGCCGCCGGAGGGGGGCGGCAACGGGCCGACGACAACGATCCGCAAGTCGGACATCGCTGCCGGCGTGCGCCCAGTGGCTGCCGGTACTTCTGGCTCAAGCGGCGCCAGGAGCTGGCTCATAAGGTCAGCGCCGCCGAACATGCGGCGCTCGTTGCTAGACAGCGCTCGATAAGGGCATCGACGCGCTGCATCGAACGGGTCCAAGTGTGATGGGTTAGCACGCGCTGGCGGCCCGCAGCTCCGAGCCGAGCGCGCATTGGCGCGTCGCCGAGGAGCTTTAGCGCCAGGTCGACATACTCGGTCGCTGTCGACGCTACCAGCAGATGTTCGCCGGGAATGGCGTCCACGCCACCTGCAGCGATGCGGCTGGCGATGACAGGAACGCCCATTGCCATCGACTCGAGAATCTTGTTTTGCGTACCGCGCGCGATTTGCAGCGGAGCGATCGTTAGGGCCGAACGTCTCACGTAGGGACGGACGTCGGCAACCGCGCCCGTAACCACCACGCCCGGAAGTTCGCCCAAGCGCCGCACGGCCGCGGTGGGTGAGGCCCCGACGATCTGCAATCGCACCGTGGGGCGCGCAGCGCGCAGCCGCGGCCATACGTCGTTGCAGAAATCGACCATAGCCTGTTCGTTCGGAAAGTAGTCCATGCGGCCGACGAACGTGATCAGGTTGGGGTCATAAGGCTCATCGGACGGGGCGAAGAAGTCCACATCCACGCCGTTTGGAAACCAGTCGATCTTCGATTCGTCAGCGCCGATCCGCTTCAGCGTTTCCAGCTCTCCGGGCGTTGCTACGGTTGTCAGATCGAACGATCGCACCAGCCGCCTTTCGGCGGCCGCCAACCGGAGCGCTTCCCAGCGGTAACCCAGCGAGAGGTGCCAAGGCTTGAACGCGGTGTAGTCGCTCCATTTTTGCGAGTCGACATCGCAGAAGTCGATCAGCTTGGGCACTCCAGCGATGCCTGACACGATCCGGCCCACCGAGGAACAATGAACGAAGACGAAGTCGAAGGCCTCACTCGACAGCAGCCGAGCCGCCTCGCGACGCATCGCAGGGCTGTGAAAGTACGCTTCCGACGCGGTCATCGGCGTGATCGTGCTCAGTGCGACCTTGGCAGCCTGCACCGGAAACCGGACCGGGAAAGTGCGGAATGCCTGGCAATAGGGCGCGATGCCGCGCGCTTCCTCCGCCTCCTGCAGCGAGCGCACCGGGGCGAGCACGGTGACGTGATGCGATTGCGCAAGATGACGGATCGTGTGGAAGGCGCGCACCTTGCTCCCAAACGTGGGCGGAGACGGAAACCGATGGGACAAGTACAAGATGCGCACGATGCCGTGCCCAAGGAAGTCGATCAGAGCGGCGCGCTGGGACGCACGTCTGGGGTCGTGCCCGGCTGCGCTACCGCGCGGCGATATACGTTCACATAGCCGGCCGCCGATCTGGCCCACGTGCGCTCGCTCTCGACGAAGCGGCGCGCCTGGCGCTTCACGCGGTTCCAATCGCTGCGGCGCGCGAGCACTTCGTTGATCGTGCGCGCGAGCGCCTGCGCGTCGCCGGCCGGGAACAGGAATCCGGTCTCGCCGTCGCGCACCAGCTCGCGGTGCCCGCCGACATCTGAAGCGACGAAGATGCGCCCCTGCGCCATCGCTTCCAGGGGTTTGAGCGGCGTGACGATTTCGGTGAGTCGGATCGAATGGCGCGGATACGCGAGCACGTCGATCAGGTTGTAGTAGCGCTGCACCTGAGCGTGCGGCACGCGGCCGATGAAGCGCACGCGATCGTCGATGCCCAAGCGTTGCGCCTGCGACTTCAGATTCGCTTCCTGCGGCCCGCCGCCGACCAGCAGCACCCGCAGTTCCGGCCGCTGCG
>JBBIQI010000003.1:19339-21073 GCA_037442465.1 Burkholderiales bacterium | reverse complement strand
ACGACGGGCAGGCCAAACTTGCGCCCGACCCACAGCGCCGGCAACGCGTTGAGCACCGGCGAATGCGCATGCAGCACGTCGGGCCGGGTCGTGCACACAAGTTCTTCAAGACGGCGCGCGGTGGCGCGCATCTCGTCCACATAAGGCCCCGCCGCCGGCAGCTTCGACCAAACGCCCGGTGCGAACGGCGTGCGATGAAACGTCCAGCCGTCGACCGACTCGGTCAGCGCGGACGCATCGCCCTGCCTTGGCGTCGTCAGATGAATCGTTTCCCAGCCCAGCGCCCGCTGCTCGCGCAGGATCGCCAGCGTGCGAAACGTGTAGCCGCTGTGCAGCGGTGCAGAATGATCGAGCACGTGCAGGATGCGCATCGGCTCAGCCCGCCATTCGCTGGGCGCGGTCCGGTTGCTGTTCCGTGCGCATCACGTTGCGCACGAAAGCGTCGAACATCAACACGGTCCACAGCGCCGCGCTGTGGTCGCGCAGCCCCGACTGGTGCTGATCGACGATGCGCTGCAGCGCCGGCCGGTTGAAGTAGCCGGTCTCGGCCAGCGCGCTGCCCAACAGCGCCTGCCGCACGCGCTCGCGCAGCGGCCCGCGGAACCAGCGCGCCAGCGGCACCGCGAAGCCCATCTTGGGCCGATACAGCACCTCGTGCGGCAGGTGCGGCTCCTGCGCTTTCTTCAACAGATACTTGCCCTCGCCGCCGCGCACCTTCAGCGACGAAGGCAGCGACGCCAGCCACTCCACCAGCGGATGATCCATCAGCGGCTCGCGCACCTCGAGCGAATGCGCCATGCTGGCGCGGTCGACCTTGGTGTTGATGTCGCCGACCAGATAGGTCTTCAGGTCCAGGTACTGGATCAGCGCCAGCGGATCGTCGCCATTGGCGCGTTGCGCGTGACGCCGAAAGACCTCGACGGCGTTGTAGCCGCCCAGCTGCGCGCGCAGCGCGTTCGAATACAGTTGCCGGCGCTGCTCGTCGCGCAGGATCGACACGCTGTGAAAGTACGCCTCGACCGAATCGCGCGCCAGCGATTGCAGCGTGGTCTTGGCGCGCAACACGCGCGGCGCCCAGTCGGCCTTCGGATACGCGCGGCCGAGCAGCCCGAACACCGGCCGCCGCAGCGCCAGCGGCAACGGCCGGCGCATGCGCTCTTCCATCAGGTGCAGCCGGTAGCGGCGGTAGCCGCCGAAGTTCTCGTCGCCGCCGTCGCCCGACAGCGCCACCGTCACATGGCCGCGCGCCAGTTGGCACACGCGATACGTGGGGATCGCCGAACTGTCGGCGTACGGCTCGTCGTACAGGCGCGCGAGCGTGTCGATCAGGTCGAAGTCGTCGCTTTCGACGCGGTCGACGAAATGCCGCGTCCGATAGCGCTCGGCCACCATCTGCGCGTAGCGCGACTCGTCGAACGCGGGGTCGGCGAATGAAATCGAGCAGGTGTTGACCGGCGCGTCCGACAAGCCCGCCATCGTCGCCACCACGGCGCTGGAATCCACGCCGCCGGACAGAAACGCGCCGAGCGGCACCTCGGAGATCAGCCGCAGCTTGACCGACTCGCGCAGGCGTTCCTGCAACTGGGTACACGCCTCCGCTGCCGACAGGCGGTTGTTAAGCGTGAACGCGACGTCCCAGTATTCGACCGGTTCGGGCACCGGCTCACCGCGCTTGACCGTCAGCGTATGCGCCGGCGGCAGTTTCTTCGCGCCCTTGAAGATCGTGCGCGGCTC
>JBBIQI010000003.1:2780-19239 GCA_037442465.1 Burkholderiales bacterium | reverse complement strand
TCAGCGTATGCGCCGGCGGCAGTTTCTTCGCGCCCTTGAAGATCGTGCGCGGCTCCGGCACGTAACCGAGCGCGAAATACTCTTCGACCGCGTACGGATCGATGTCGCGCTCTAGCGCCCCATAGGCGAGCAGCGACTTCAGTTCCGAACCGAACAGCAAGTGCCCGTCGGGCAGCAGCGCGTAGTAAAGCGGTTTGACGCCCAGCCGATCGCGGGCGAGAAACAGCGTGTCGCGGTTGCGATCCCAAAGCGCGAACGCGAACATGCCGCGGAAGCGCTTCACGCACTCCGGCCCCCACGCCTCCCACGCATGCACGATCACCTCGGTGTCGCTGCGCGTGCGAAAAGTGTGGCCGAGCGCGACGAGTTGCGGGATCAGCTCCTGGAAGTTGTAGATCTCGCCGTTGAAGATCACCGCCACGCTGCCGTCTTCGTTGAACAGCGGCTGCTGCCCGGTCGCCAGATCGATGATCGACAACCGTTTGTGGCCGAGACCGACGCCGGGTTCGATGTGCATGCCGGTCTCGTCGGGACCGCGGTGGTGCTGCGTTTCGTTCATGCGCGCAAGCACCGCGGCGTCGATCGCGCGCCGGCCGCGGATGTCGAACACTCCGGTGATGCCGCACATCGTCGCGCTCCCAGTCTCCGCTCGTCGCTCAGCCGCGCACCGGCTGCGATCTCGCAGGCGCGCCGGGCAACCCGACGCCGCGTTCCGCAAGCAGCCTGCGATACAGCCCTTCGTACTCGCCGACCATGCGATCCAGGCTGAAACGCCGCTCGACGATCTGTCGCCCCGCGCGACCATGGCGGCGCGCCGCCGCCGGGTCATCGGCGTAGGCGAGGATTTCGCGCGCGAGCGCCGCCGGGTCGCCGCGCGGAACGAGTCGACCCGACAGGCCGTCCTCCATCAGATCGGCGTTGGCGCCGACGCGCGTGGCGATGACCGGCAGCGCTGAGGCCATCGCTTCGAGCAGCGTGTTGGAGATGCCCTCCGCCAGCGACGGCAACACGAAGCAGTCCAGCCCGCGCAGGATCTCGGGCACGTCGCTGCGCTCGCCGGCGAACCAGACGAGCGACTCGGCGCCGGCGGCGCGCACGATGGATTCGACCTCGCCGCGCAACGGGCCGTCGCCCACCAGCACGAGACGCAGCCGCCGCGCCGCCTGCGGCGACATCGACAGCGCCAAGGTGAAGGCACGCACCAGGTTGGTCTGGTCCTTGACCGCCTCCAGCCGCCCGACCGTGCCCACGACGAAAAGCTGCGGGTCGGCGAACGGCGAACCCTCGATCGGCCCGCGCGCGCCCGGCTGCGGTCTGAACCGTTCGCTGTCGACGCCGTTATAGATGTGTTCGACCCGACCGGCCGGCACGCCGATCGCCTCGGTCAGATACCGCTCCAGATCGCGCGACAACGCCACGTACTGATGCACGAAGGGCCGATACAGCTTGCGCACCCGGCGGTATCTGCGGTTCGTACCGTCCAGATCGCTGACATCGCGTCCGTGCTCGCCGTGGATCCGCACCGGCACGCGTGCCGCCCACGCGGGAACGACGGCCTCGAGTGCGGCGAGGTTGCGCGTGTGCACGATCGTGGGGCGAAGATCGCGGAAGAGCCGAAACAATTGCGGATACACGCGCACTCCATGGCCGGGCGGTTTCCCGAGCGCGAAGTACAGCACATCGTCGCGCTGCACGCGCTGCCGAAAAGCGGGCGAGATGTCGGTCAGCGCCAGGACCGCATGCCGCCAGCGTTCGCGCGGCATCCGGTTGATCAGGTTGACGACGCCGTTTTCCAGCCCGCCGATCGCGAAGCGGAACACCACGTGCATCACCAGTGGGCGCGGATCGCTCATCGTCGCGCCTCCGACGTGTTGCCCAGGCCGTCGCGCGGGGTGGCCGCAGCGAGCAGCGAACGTTCGATCGAGCCGGCCATGTCGGCGACGAAGCGGCGCAGCGCGTCGCCGCCGCCCGCGGAATCGTTCGCTTCCGTGAATACGAACACGGCGGCAGCGGCGTCCGACCTGCGCGTCAGCCGCGACCATGCTTGCAGCGCGTTGGCCATGCCGTCGCTCGCGGTGGTCGCGCCATCGACCCAATACCACCAGACCAAATCGAAGCCGCCGGTCGGGCCAACGATCGTCGCCGTTCTCGCATCGATCGGCCCCGCTGCGCCGGCGAGCGTGGCGCGCCCATGCGTGGTCGCGCGCCACACCGGGTCCGCCGGCGGCACCAGGACGTTCGACGAGCTGACCATCTCGCGACCGGCGGTCTGGCCTGCGTAGTAAGCGACATAAAGCATCACACGCCGTCCGTCCCGCTCGAACGCCTGCCACAGCGTGGCGCGATGCCCGGCAAAGCGCGGCCGCCACTGCGCGTCGGGCGCATCAACCGGGGTCCAGCCAGCCGCGCCTTCGATCGCCGCGAGCGGCTGCGCCCGCAACGTGCTCGCATCGGACAGCGCGGTCGCGAGCGGCACCCACACGCCGGCCAGGACGACCGCTGCCGCTGCCGGCGGCAGCAGCGTCGCGGGCCGCTTGACTCCGGAGCTGCCCGCGTGTGCGGAAGTACCCGTGGCCACCCGCACGCTGCCCGGATCATCGCGGAACGGGGCGCCGACCCAGAACATCAGCGCGATCACGAGGCCGAAGAAAATCCAGCCGTAAATCAGATGATCGACGCCGACCGCCAGCTCGTTGCCGCTCAGGTGTCCGAGCATCACGATCAGATACGCGCGCAGCCAGTTCGCGACAAGCGGGACCAGCGCCGATGCCGCGATGAACGCGATCCGTCGCCACGCCGTCGAGTACATCAGATACGCGTACAGCGTTCCTGCCATCAGCGAAGCGATGAGGTAGCGCAACCCGCTGCACGCTTCGACGACCGACCAGCGGCCCGTCGGAATCACGAAGTGGTTGCCTTCACGGTAGACCGGAATCCCGGTGAGCCTGAGCGCGGCCACGGTGAAGTCCGCCGTCCAGTCGATCAGTCGAGGCACGAACGCCTCGCCGAAAGGAACGGCGAACAGAAGGAACAAAAGCGGGAACGCCAGCGCCCGCGCGATCGCCATACCGAGCACCGCAGGCACGGCGGCGACGATCATCAGCACGAGAGCGAACTGCTGCACGACGTTGGCATCGGCCAGGCGACCGAGCAGCCAAGTGAACCCGGCGCCGGCGACCGCCAGCAGCGCCGGCCAGAACGGCCGCACGGGCAGGCGCGCCAGCTCCGCGCGACGCCGCCAGATCAGCCACAGCGCCACCGGCACGACGACGAACCCGTGGCTGTAGGTTTCCGAGCCGCGCCACAGCGCCACCATCGCGCCGACGGTGTCGGCATGGATCAGGACGACCACCAGCGCCACCGCGGCGGCGACTGCCACGGACGCGCGCGCAAGTGCGGCTTTGGGCGCAGACGCAAGCGCAGCGTTACCGCTTGCCACGCTGCCGCTCATCCGAGGTTGCGCGCGAGCGCCGGTCCGATCGCGTTTGCGATCGGACGCGGCAGCCGCCGCCACAGCGCGATAAAGGCGCGGTACTTGGGGTTGGCCGGGTTGTTCTGCGGGATCGCTTCGCGCCGCAGCAGCCGGTATTCGTAGTGCAGCGGCTCCGGCGTGAAACCCCAGTTCTTCTTGAAGTCGAACGAACCGCTGTCGCGCTTCGAGCGGCCGTAGTCGAAAACGCGTACGCCGCGCTCGCACGCGCGCCGCATCAGTTCCCAGTACTTGAAGTCGTTGGCGGCGAGTTCGCGCGCCGCTTCGACGTCGCCCGCGTAGTACGGCAGCACTTCGTCGCGAAAGTAAAACGACAGCACGCTGGAGACCGGTCGCCCCGCGGCGTCGAGCACGGTCAGAACCTCGCACGCATCGCCGAATACGCGGCGCAGCGCCTCGAAGTACCGTTTCGGATAAGGCGGTGTGCCGTGCCGGTGCTGGTTGTCCGCGTACAGGTCGAAGAAGCGATCGACGTTGGCATCGATTTCGCTCTTCAGTCCGCGCTGCATGCCCTTGCGCACCATCGCGCGCTGTTTGCGCGGAATCGCGAGCAGATTCGCTTCGACGTCGGGGACGATCGCCTTGCGGAAGGTGACATACAGGTCCTGCCGCGGCCAGTCCGGCTCGGTCGGCTGCCGATTGCGCAGCTCCAGATGCTGCACGCCCAGCCGCGCTGCGAGCGCCACCGCCGCTTCGTGCAGGGCTCCGCGCGCTTGCGGTTCTGTGACGGCCGCACCACCGTAGACGGCGAAGGGCAGCGAACTCAACGCGTGGCCGAAAAGCAGGCTCTTGACTTCGGCGAGCGGTAGCACGCCAACGATGCGCTCGCCGCGGACAGCGATCAGGTAGTGCGTGCGATGGCCGAACACGCTTTCGATGACTTCGCGCCATCCGCTGCGGTGGAAGAACGTCGCCTCCGCGCAGCCGTCGACGAACGCATCCCAGCGCGCGGCATCACCGGAGTCGAAAGCGCGGACGGTCAGCGCCGCCGCATCGGCCAGATTGGCGTCCACCGGTTTCATGAGGCACGCAGCCCGAACGCGCGATCGACCCGATCCCAGTGGAAGTCCTTCAGCAGCAGGGACAGCCGCGCCTCGGTGCGATGCAGGTTCACGTAGTGCCGGAAGCGCGTCTTCAGGCTCACGCCGGCGACACGCGGCTGCTCGGGATCGATCTCCCACGGATGGAAGTAAAAGATCGCGGGGCGCCCGTCGACGCGATTGACCCGCCGGATCGCCCACTGGCTGATCGGGTACGGGAAGAAGCGGAAGTAACCGCCGCCGGCGGCGGGAAGATTGCGACCGAGCAACCGCGTCGTGGTCATCGGAATCTCGATCAACCCCGGCCGCACCTCGTACGGAAAGCGCGGCGCGTCCGGCATGCCGTAGTGATCGTGCCGCACCGGGTACACGCTGGAGCTGTACCGATAGCCGGCCTCGACCAGGCAGTCGAAGGCCCACTGATTGGCGTGTCCGATCGAAAAGCTCGGCGCACGGTAGCCCAGCACCTGCACGCCGACCGTGTCCTCCAGCAGCTTCTTGGCGCGCCGGATGTCGGCGGCGAACTCCGTCGGCGTCTGCTCGCTCGCGCGCAGATGCCCGTAGCCGTGGCTTGCGATTTCGTGTCCTGCCGCCGCGATGTCGCGCACGATCCGCGGGTAGCGCTCGGCGATCCAGCCGAGCGTGAAGAAGGTTGCACGCGCGCGATGCCGCTCGAAAAGCTGCAGCAGCCGCTCGACGTTGCGTTCGACGCGGCACGGCATCGTATCCCAGCGATGCCGCGCGATGTGCGGTGCGAGCGCCGAGACCTGGAAGTAGTCTTCGACGTCGACCGTCAATGCGTTCGACAGGACGTGCGACGGCACCGCAGCGTTCATGTCAGTGTGCGGCCGACGCCGCGGCGTGGTGCGCCAACCAGTCCGCCAGGTGTACCGCAATCCGCTCGGCGGCATGCCCGTCCCAGCCTTCAGGCAGCCGGCCGCGCTTGCCGCCGCCGGCGAGAATGTCCTGCACGCAGGCGCGGATCAGGGCGGCGTCGCGGCCGACGAGCGTGTTGGTGCCGTGCGTCGCGGTGATCGGACGCTCGGTGTTCTCGCGCATCGTCAGGCAGGGCACACCGAGCGCGGTGGTCTCTTCCTGCACGCCGCCGGAATCGGTCAGCACGAGGGTGGCGCGCTTCATCAGCCCGACCATCTCCAGGTAGCCCTGCGGCGGCAGGCAGGCGATGCGCGCGCCGTCGAGCAGATGCGCGAGCGCAAGCCGGTCGATGCTGGCACGCGTGCGCGGATGCATCGGCCAGACTAGCGGAACGGACTCAGCGACTTCGCGCAGGATCGCGAGCACCTGAGCGAGCGTGGCCGGATCGTCGACGTTCGACGGCCGGTGCAGGGTGACCACGCCGTAGCGCGCGCCCTCGCCCACCCAGGCAGGATCGGCGCCTTCGCGGCGCATCGTCTCTTCCGGCGCGATCGCCTTGGGCAGCGCCGCGAACAGCGAGTCGATCATCAGATTGCCGGCGAAGTGGATGCGCTCGGCCGCGATGCCTTCGCGGGCGAGGTTGTCGTGCGCGTCGCGTTCGGTCGTGTACAGCAGATCCGCGATCTGGTCCGTGAGGACGCGGTTGATCTCCTCGGGCATCGTGCGGTCGAAGCTGCGCAGCCCGGCCTCGACGTGCACGACCGGCACGAGCTTTTTCGCCGCCACCAGACTGCACGCCAGCGTGGAGTTGACGTCGCCGACCACGACGACGCACGAAGGCTGCTGCGCGTCGACCACCGGCTCGAAACGCTTCATCACTTCGGCGGTCTGCACCGCATGCGAAGCCGAGCCCACTTCCAGGTTCACGTCCGGCGCCGGCAGATCGAGATCGACGAACAGCTTGTCGTTCAGCGCGAAGTCGTAGTGCTGTCCGGTGTGCACCAGCAGCGCGGGCGGCATGCCCGCTTGCGCGGTGAACGCGCGCAGCAGCGGCGCCATCTTCATATAGTTCGGCCGCGCGCCGACGACGCACAGCACTGGGCCGATGCGATGGTCGGTGCTCTTCACACGCCCCTCCCCGGCTTGCCGCCGGTCTTCGGTCTGCGATCCGGCGAGCCGGCCATCGATCGCAGCAGCTCGTGCATCGCGTTGACGGTCTTCTCGAGCCGGTCGAGCCGCGCGGCGATCGCCGACAGCGCGAACGGGCGCACGACGTTGTCGGCGCGTGCGCCGTCGTCGGCGATCGGTGCGGACGACGGCGGCGGTTGCGCGGGCGCGTCGACGCCGCCTTCGGCACGCATTTCGTCGATCACCGCGTCGGCGTCGGCTGCGTCGATCGCGTGCTTTTCGGCGAGGTATGCGGCCAGCAGCAGCCGGTTGCACAGCAGGTTGATCTTGCGCGGGATGCCGCCGGTGGCGCGATAGATCGATGCGAACACCGACGGATCGAAGGCCGGATCGTCCTTCCAGCCGACCCGGCGCAAGCGGTGCTCGATGTAGCCGCGCGTCTCCTCCTCGTCCATCGGGCCGAGGTGATACGACGCGATCACGCGCTGGCGCAGTTGCTGCATCGAAGGTCCGCGCAGCAGCTCGCGCAGCTCGGGCTGGCCGACCAGGAAGCTCTGCAGCAGCGCGCGATCGCCGAGCTGGAAGTTCGACAGCATCCGCAGCTCTTCCATCGCGCGCGGCGACAGGTTCTGCGCCTCGTCCACGACCAGCAGCGCGCGCTTGTGCTCGGTGATCAGCGAGGTCAGGAACGCCTCGATCGTGGCGAGCAGTTGCGCCTTGTCGGTGCCGCGCACCGGCAGCCCGAAGGCGGTCGCCACCGAGCGCAGAAGATCGTCGGCTTCGAGCTGGGTGCTGACGAGCTGCACTGCGACGACCTTGCGCGGGTCGAGTTCTTCGAGCAACGCACGCACGAGCGTGGTCTTGCCCGCGCCGATCTCGCCGGTGACGACGATGAAACCCTCGCTCTGGAACACGCCGTACTTCAGATACGAGTACGCGCTGCTGTGCCCCTTGCTGCCGAAGAAAAACGACGGATCGGGGTTGAGCTGGAAGGGCTTGCCGGTCAGCCCGTAGAAGGATTCGTACATCCTGTCGCTAGAAACGGTGGTTCAGACCGGCGAACGCCGCCGCCTCGCGCGCATCCCCGACCCGGTTGGAGTTGAATAGCTGCCGCCGCGCGCCGACGAACGCCTGCGTTCGCGGACCGACCCGGCGCAGCGCCTGCACGCGCAGC
This sequence comes from Burkholderiales bacterium, assembly GCA_037442465.1. GTDB lineage: Bacteria > Pseudomonadota > Gammaproteobacteria > Burkholderiales > Burkholderiaceae_F > DSNY01. Next base: position 11,531 of record JBBIQI010000003.1, on the reverse strand, counting down.
GTGTACTGATCAGACTCCTCGGCATCGGTCTGCGCCAGCCCCTGCGTATGCGTCCATGCGAGCGTGGCGTTCAGTGACGTAAGCGGTGACAGCTCACGGCTCACCGTAAACGTCACGCCGCGCTGGCTATTGTTCAGCGTTTCGTCGCCCGGCGCGAAGATCGAATCGGGCAGATCCTCCGTGCGCAGATAGAAACCGGTGATGCCGATCGACCCGCGTACGCCCAGCAGTACGATCGACGCCGACTTCGATGTCAGCAGGCTGACCCGTTGCGCATAGATCGGCAACGGCCTGCCCAACGCGGCCGGTATCCCTTGCCTCGCCATCAGTTCTTGAACGATGCGCGCACGTTCGACGGGGTCGGGAAAGCGCGTCGTGAACGCGGCATCGAGCAGGCCCGCGACGTTGTCCGTGGCAGGCAACGTAAAAAGGGATTGCGGGGCGCTGCCCAGGTCGCGCGAAATCAGAACGTTCCACGCCAGCCGCGGAAGCCGATGGGAGAACGACAGCCGCGCGCCGGAACCGAAGAAGCGATGTTCCCAGAAACCATTCACATCGGTCCGCTCGGTCGGCCGCCAAACGAGCTCGGCGCCCCAGATGCGACCGTCGCCGCCGTTAACGACATAGTTGTTCGACTCGTAGCCGTACCGCAGCCCCGCGGAAAACCCCGGTCCGAGCGCGTAGGACATTCGTAGCCGCGCAACATCCAGCGTCAATGGACCCTGCTCCGTATCCTTGAAACGCGTGTCGGTGCGCTCCAGCTGCACTCCGAGCCCAAGCGGGCGCGGCAGACGCTCGAATTCGGCAAAGTGCCGACCGACGTAGCTGTCGATTTCGGTGACGCCTTCGCGCTTGGACCGCGTGAGGCTGTTGTCACTGCGGACGAACACACGGGTGTTGGCCGAAGGATTACCCTGCAGGTAAGGACTCAAACGCACCTGCGTTTCCTGCAGGCGGTTCACACTTGACAGGCCTTCGGGCTGTGGCGCGAACGGGTTGGCGCGGGTCTGCGTCATGACCACGGCACCGTCGATGAAGAAGTTCCGCGGTACGGCCTCGAGCGTCGCACTGACATTGGCTGACGGGACCAGGCGGCTTTCGCGGGTACCTTCGATGTAATGCATCGCGCCAAGCGCCACCGACCCGCCCGCCCGTAGTCGCGCACCGTCGCGGCTAAACGTGATTCGGGGCGCAACTTCGATGATGCCATCGCTCGCGGTCTGCGTTTGGGATTCCTCGAAGCCGCTGTTGTCGGTGACGGTGACCTGGGTCGAGACGCCGGCGTCGACGGTCCACCGCTGCGCTTCAACCCCGCCGGGCATCGCCATGGCTACGGCACAGACCGCACCGGCCAGACCGAGCGATCGTCGCGGGCAGTGCATCCGATGCGCCGTCTCAGTAGCCATATTGGCCGTAATAGCCATAGAACGCAGCGAGCTTGGAGTGCGGAACCTTGTTCAAAATCGTGTGCACGACCGGACACGTTTCGATCGCCGTGAGCGCCTGCACGACGCTGGCCTGCGGCGTGCGCTCCGCTTCCACGACGAGAACGATCTGCCCCATGTGGGTCGCCAGTGCGCGCGATTCGGTCGACGGCAGAAGCGGCGGCGCATCGAAGACCAGCACGCGGTCGGCGTATCGGTTTGCCATGTCCTCGAGCAGCCGGTTCATCGCGTCGCTGGCCAGCAGCTCGGTGGCCTGCGGCTTTGGCGTTCCCGCGGGCAGGATCGACAGCCGCTCGACGTTGGTCCTCAGCAGGACGTCCGACAACGCGAGCGCGGGGTCGGTCAATACGTCGAGCAGCCCGCCCGAGGGCGGCAGGCCCAGCCGCTCGAGTACCGACGGTCGGGAAACGTCGGCATCGACGAGCAGCGCGGTGCTGTCCAGCTCCATCGCGATGCTCATCGCCAGATTGATTGCGGTAAAGGTCTTTCCCTCGCCCGGCACCGAACTGCTGACCATGATCAAATTGGCGCGCGCCACCGGCGCCGCCGACTTGCCCTGTACGTTGGCGAGCAGCGGGCGCTTGATCACGCGAAACTCGTCGGCCAGTTGCGAGCGCGGCGCGTCCGGCGTGACGAATCCAGCGGCCGCCAGGCGCTTCAGATCGATGTGGACCGTGCGCGAGTGCCGTGCTTCGTGCGCACGTGCTTCGCGCGCGCCTTCGGCAGTGTTCGGCGCGGAGACCTGCGACGCCTCGAGACGCCGAACCAGTTCCGGCACGGTGCCCGCGCCCGGCGGCGCGGCCGGCTCGCCGCCGCGGCCCGCCGGCAGGTCGACACCGCTGCGCCGCAACTGTTCGAGACGTCGGGCGGCCTGCTCGATGATGCTCACGCGGGGCTCCTCAGTTCACGCGCATGGCGATCGACGTCAGCACGATCCACGCACCGAAGATCACGAACAATCCCGCCGTCGATGCGGCAAACGCGAGGTTCAGGCGGCGGCTGCGTACGCGCATCGCGGGACTGAGCACGAGCGAGACGCTGCCGAGCACCGGCCGTTGTGTGGCCATGCGCAGCGCGCGCACGCTGTCGAACGTCGGCAGCAACTGCGAGACGGCAAAGGCCGCAGCAACACCCGCGCCGATCGAGGCCAGCAACACGACGGGAATCAGCGCGAACCGGTTCGGAAACACGGGCATCGGCGCGACGCGCGGCGGCTCGATCACGCGGAAGTCGACCTGCTTGGCGCTGGCGTCCACGTCCTCCGACATCGACGCCTGTTCGCGGCGGGCCACCAGCGCATCGTAGTTGCGCTTGATGATTTCGTAGTCGCGGTTAAGCTGGGCCATCTCGGCTTCGATCTGCGGGATGCGCCCCGCTGCAGCACGCAGTTCGTTCAGGCGCGCCTGCGTGTCCGCCACGCGCGCCCGCAGCGCGGCCACATTCGCTTCGGCCTCGGCCATCGAGATCTTGATCCGTTGGAAGACCGGATTCGTCGCGCCCGACGTTCGTGCCTGCGCTTGGGCCAGGGCCCGCCGCCGCGCCTCGACTTCCTTCTGCCGTTGTTCTTCCAGGGCGGCGATCATCCGCCGCGTCGCCGCGACGTCCGGGTGCTCCTCGGTGTAGCGGCGCAGCAGCTCGTCGAGCTGGCGGCGCTGCGCATCGATGCGCGTGTCGAGCTCCGGCACCATGATGTTCGCCAACGCGGGCACGTCGGACAGCAGGTTGGGCTCCTCGTCGGCCAGTCCGCGCTTGAGCGCTTCGAGCGATTGCTCCGCGACGCGCAACTCGCTGCGCTGCTTGGCAAGTTCTTCGGTCAGCGCGCCGATGCGTGCGAAGTAGTCCTTGCCGCCGCCGTCCGTTATTCCCAGATTGCGCAGCTTGAACTCCTTCACCCGGTTTTCCGCCTCCTCCAGCCGCGCCTCGTACGTCTTGATCTGCTCGTCGATGAACTTGCGCGCGCTTTCGGTGTCGCGCCGCTTGTCGCCCAGCCCCGACTCGACGAACATCGAAACGAGCGTCTGCACGACGAGCTTCGCTCGTTCCGGCTTGGTATCGCGGTAGGTCACGTTGTACAGATTCTCACGGCCGCCGCCGGTGATCTTGATGGTCTGCAGCAGGCTGTCGATCAGGCGCTCGCGCTCCGCGTCCGTCCGGGCGAGGTGGTCGAGGTCGGCGGTCCGCAGCAGCTTCTCGATGTTCGGCCGCGTGATCAGCGTCCGCGCCAGCATGGCGATCTGCTCGCCGATGTCGGGCTCGATCGCCAGCCCCTGCATCAGCGGCTTCAGGACCGTTTGCGTGTCGACGAAGATGCGCGCGCTCGCCTCGTAGCGATCTGGAATCCGTACGACGATCACCGCGCCGACCAACGCGACGACCCAGGCCACGGCCAGCCCGATCCAGCGGCGACGCCAGGTCGCGCGGACCATCGCCAAGGCTTGCTGCAGAAGTTCTTCCATCTGTGTGCGCGCAGTCGCGTCCGTCATACCAGCGGTGGGTCGGCCTCATGCCGCGGCGCGCCGCGGTTCAGCGGCGATGCGGCCACCGCCGTCGGCCGCGCCACTGGCATTAGAACCAGCTCTGCGGAATGATCAGCACGTCACCTGGCTTGACGTCGACGTTGGCCGAGATGTCGCCGCGCTTGACCAGATCCTTCAGCCGCACGCTGTACTGCTTGCCGCCCTCCTTGCCGCGCACCAGTACCGCGCTGTTGCCGTCGGCGAAGTCCGTCAGCCCACCAACCTGGATCATCACGTCCAGCAGCGTCATGTTCTGGCGGTACGGGATCGCCTGCGGCCGCGTGGCCTCCCCGATGATGCGGATCTGCTCGCTCGACGGGCCCTGGAACGCGGTGACCACGACCGTGACGACCGGGTCGCGGATGTACTTGGCGAGCGCCTTTTCGATGTCGCGCGCGAGATCGGTCGGGTTCCGCCCCAGCGCCATCAGGTCTTCGACCAGCGGCGTGGAGATGCGCCCGTCAGGGCGCACCGGAACCGCGAGCGACAGCTCGGGATTCCGCCACACGATGATGTTGACGGTATCGAGCGGACCGATCAGATAACGGTACTGAGGTGTCGCTGCCGACACCGGCGCCGGCGGGTACTGACTCGACCCGCAGCCGGTCAACGCCAACGCCGCCCCCCCGACCACCAAGAGGAAACGCACCCACCGCAAAGCAACGAAGCGCGCCGCAGTCGACCGCATGATCCAATCCTCCAAGCGTTCTTGAATCAAGGACTTGGAAGCAAGGCTCGGCACCTTGCATCACCAATTTATGTGAGTCTATAGCACCATCCCCGTCATCGGCATTGCCTTTCGGCAAACGAATCAGCCGACGAGCGGCGGAATCGCCCGCTTGACAGCGACCCGGTTGCCTCGTCCGTGGCTTGCGCCGACGGCAGGCCGCGCCCAGGCATGCGGCGGCACCGATTGGCTGGTGTGCCCAAGGGCGTCGAGCGAACCGTGCCCGCGAACGGGCACGGCCCTGCCCCGCAACGGCGTGCGCGCCACCCGTTCGGAAGGTTTCCCTCGATCAGCGGCCCGGCGGTCAAGCAGGCGAAACCGCAGCCCGCGTGCCGGGTGGTGCACGAGGTCCTTCCTCCGAGACGCAGCGGGCGACTTGGCCCTTCGACTTGGCGCGGGCCTGTCCAGATCGCCATGACGCATCCGATCCGCGCGCGCGCAACCCCGGCAATGGAGGCTAAGCGTGAAAGCGCCCCCAATTCGGCGGCTTTCCCGCGTGACCTCCTGGCACCGCGTCTGGACTATCCGTCCAATGGAAAGGCCGCGGAACAGATTTCGTCGAAGCCAAACGGCGGTACCCAGCGAGTGGACCGTCGCACGGCTCGCACTTGCGCTGGCGCCCTATGGAGTGCCGCCAGCCCAGACTGAAGCGTTTCTCACTGCTTGCGGGTACACGTCCGCCGTACGTGGGCTCGGTCCCGTATTACATCGCGTCGAACGCATCTGCTCGGCAATGGGCACATTGCGCGAGCGGTTTCCGGGTGCGCTCGAGCTGATCGAACGACTCGCCGCCCACGCCGAGATCAAACGCGCGCTCGCGCGACTCCTGCCGAACGAGCCGCCTGCGATCGCACGCGCGTTGTTGGGGGCCGATGTGCAGTTCGAGTCGCACGGTTTTCGCGCGCGTTTTCCGGTCGCAGCCGCGATCGGCGCACCGACCCGCGACAAGCGCATGCGCGATGCCCCGATCGCGGATCTGCTCGCTGCGCTTTGCGCGCTGGCTGCGTTCCGCGGTCTGGACGCCGCGCTCGTCGGCAATCTGTCGGCGAGCGCGCTGTCGGTTCGCGATTGGACCCCAACCGGACAGGCACTGGCGCAGGCGCTGTCTCTGTCGATCGGCAGCCTGCTCGATGGCGACGTCGACGCGCGACCGCATCCGTTGACCGCGATCGAGCGCGGCCCTGTGCCTCCCGCCGTGGCTGCGGGTATCGAAACGATGTCCACAGCGCTGATGCATCTGCGTGAGCCGCGGGCGATCGTCGCGGTTCCAGCCGCACCGCGCGCGAGCGACAGCGTCGGCATGTCCCGCAACGCGCAAGCGGGCGCGACCGGTTCGACCGTCGGCACGCGACCGGACCGGATCGGTCGGGGGCTGGGCCTGGCTCGGCTTGGTCCGCAGCAGCGACTTCACACCGCTCGCAGCGCTCTCACGCCGCATGAACGGAAGGCCATCGTCGAGCAGGCGCTTATCGATGCGCAGTCGCCGGACCAGCACACGCGAGCCACCGCGACGCTCGTCGCCGTCGTGATCGCCACCGGCCAGACGCCGGATGCCTGCGCGCGCATGCCGCTTTATCCGGTCGTGGCGGGCGACTTCGTGTGCGTTGGCGACGGATACGTATCGCGTTACCTGCCCCGGCCAGACAGAGCGTTTCAACCGACCGAAGAACAGGTGCCGCTTCTGATGGACCACGCCGATCGCGTGACGCTCTGCCTGCCGTCGGTCGCGTGCGAGAACCTGCGCAATGCCATCGCGACGTCGCCGGAGCCGTCGTCGGTAGGCGAGGCACTTGGCCTGCCGCCCGGCATCGCGCACGCCGCCGTCGCGGAATGGCTCAAGCGAGTCGAGGCGCGCCCGCGCCGCCTGACTGTGGCTCGCCTGACCCACCTGCTGCCGCGCGAACTGCTGGCGCGCACCCGCGGAGACCTCGTCAAAGTGCTGCTGCTGACCGATCCGGCACCTGCATCGGCGAGCGGTTTTCTTCCGCGGGCGGCGTACTACGCGGCGTATCCGGTCGCCGATCTCGCCGACGATCATCGCGCCGCCTTGGGCCGACTGCTGGCACCCGACGCGCTCACAGCGATCCCGTCGGACAACGCGCAGGGCTGGGCGGGGGCGCACTTGCGAATTCGCCCGGAGGTCTTGCGCAGCGCGCTCGACGCGTTGTGCGCGGGGCTGGAGCGCTGCCGTCGGCAAATGGACCTCGTCGGGTTCCACAACCATCTGACGGCGGCGCTGCTGTGGGAACTGCATCGCGCCACCGGTGCCCGGCCCGTGCGCGATCCGTTCGCTCGGCGCGAAGACTTCGATCTCGGCAACGCGCGCGCATTCATCGCCGACAAGCTGGACGCCCGCGCGCCGGCGGGGCGTTGGGTCCCAATCAGCGAACCCCTCGTGAGGCAGGTGCGCGCGTACTGGGCGTATCTGACCCGCCTCTGCGACGAGCTGAAGACTCTGTGCCCGTCGACCGCGTCGTCGGTCGCATCCTTGCTGGAGGGATCGGCGGAACAACGTGTGCCGATGTTCTTCTTTCTTGGGCGGCGAGGTCGCCTCTTGCAGGTGCGGCCCGGCCGCCTCCTGGCGTATCTCGGGCCGCTGGCAACGCTGCCTGCCAATCAGATGCGCGCCGACACGGCATCCCAGTTGCTGGCGGCAGGTTGCCAATTCGATCTGGTCGACGCCTGGCTGGGACACCGGCATTTCGGTGATCCGCTGTCGATGATGTCGATGCTGTCGGCGCGCGAGCTGTGCGCCGTGATTCGGCCGCACCTTCCGGCCATCGAAACCCTGCCCATCATCAATGAGGCGCAACAAATCGAGGCCGTGCCCGCCTTGCCCGTTCGGCTCATCGCGGACGATGTCGCGGTCGGTCCCTCCAGGCGTGCCGAGCTCGCGACGCGCCGCCTGTTCGTGCTGCGCGCCAGCGTTCGAGCGGTGCTCGACACCGAACGGCAGGCCAATCCCCAGCGGCACCTGTCTGCGGAGCGGGTCCGGCTGCTCGCCGAACAGTTCACCCGCCAACATGACGGCGACGAGGTCGGCGGCCGTTTCGCCCGCGCCCTGCTGCTGGATGTGTTGGCTCGTCTGTCCCGCCGCGGCTGGACCGTCGAGGGTCTGCCGGCGTTGCGACATTCGGTCGAGCCGCCGCCCTTTCCGGCCGACTCGTCGCGGACGCGCGCGATCGTGGCGGGCGCGCGGGAACGATTTGTGGCGTTGTTGGCCGCTTGGCCTGGCCGCAAACCGACGTGGCGCCCGGCGCGCAGAACGGCCGAGATTCTGATCAGCGCAACACTCTTCGGCGGGCTGACGGATCCGCGCGCCCTGCACGGTCTGCTCTCTGCGATGCGTAACCGTCAGCTGTTTCTGTTTGGTGGGGTCTTGTTCGTCGAGCCGGGAGCGGCACTCGAGTCGCCTGATCAAAGGCAGCTCGTCGATCAGTTGACGGCGGCGCTGATTACGGGGGCATACGACCATCACGGGGCGGACGCTGGAGCGCCAGCGCTTACGCGCGCACGAGCCGTTTACGACGACGAGGTCGACCACTGTCTGCGGGCACTGCTGGGTCAACTTGGCACAGCGCCGCCCAAAGGTGTCCGCGCGTTGAACTGGTGGTGCAGCATCGTCAAGGACTACTGGCGCGTCGAGATGGCAGGCAGCAGCTGGGCCGCCGCAGAGGGAATCCTGCAGCCGCAGTCGGTGTCGACCGCGGCGATGGTGCGCGCGCTGGACGGTGTGCGTTGCGCGCCGCTGGAGTCGGACGATGGCGAGGTCGCCATGCCCGCGCGCGTTCCCCCCGCTGCCGTCCCGCGCTCGCCGACGCTGGACGGCGCGCTCGCCCAGGCCGAAGTCGTGCGCACCATCATCTACCGCGCAGCGACGTTGAACGCGGGCGCCGCAGCGGCAGACGAGCGCACGCGACGCAGCGAACTGGTTCGCACGCTGAGCCAGTTCGAGCAGGCCGGAACATCATCGGCGAACCGCGTGGTGACGATGCTGGCCGCATGGATCCTCGACCGGGCGCGTCGCGGCGGTCTGCGCACCGACGCGCATCGTGTCGCGTCG
>JBBIQI010000003.1:0-2680 GCA_037442465.1 Burkholderiales bacterium | reverse complement strand
TCTGCCGAGGCCGAGCGGCTTCCGATCGTCAACTGGCTCACCTACGAGGAGTATCGGCGCGCCCGGCAACTGCTCGAGTCGGACGCCAGCGTCGATATGCGTCTGTCGCGTCATGCGCGATTCTTCCTGCTGGTGCTGTACCACTTCGGTCTTCGTCCAGGCGAAGCCGGCAGGCTGACTTTCGGTGAGCTCGATTACGGCGACGACGGCTTGACGCTGCTGATCCGGCCAACGACCTTCGGGGAGCTCAAGACCGACGCGGCCCGACGCAAGATCCCCCAACTGCAGCGCTTCGAGCCGGACGAGCTGGCGCTCGTATGCGCGATGATCCGCGGCGGCGAAGCGAACGATGGCGACGACGCGCTGGTGCTGTCCGCTCCCGGCGCTCCACAACAGCGTTACAACGCGCGACTCGTCGAAGCGCGCGTGGTGCAGGCGCTGCGCGCCGCAAGCGGCGATCCGACGCTGACGCTGTACGCGTGCCGGCACGCGTTTGCGACGCGCGTGGCGCTCGCGCTCGCCGCGTCGCCGCCGCTGCCCGGGCTCGCCGGCCGTGTCGCGCTGGCGCTATGGGGTTCGCACGAAGCGGCCGCACGCGCTCGCGCGACGCTGCTCGCAGGCCAGGACCACAGCGCCTACCGCTGGGAGATGCTGGCTGACCTACTCGGTCATGCCGACGCGAGGACGACGATCAGCGTCTACGCCAACGCCGCCGAGCTTCTGCATTACTTGCAGGTGCAGGCCGTTGGTGTGCCCGAGCTGCCGGCGCGCGCGATGGCTTACGCGCTCGGTTTGTCGATGGATTCGATCCGACGGCATGCCCGCGACCGTGACGGCGGCGCGCTCCCGTTCGCCGCGGTGCTGACCCAACGTCTGCAGCGCTTTGCCCCGCTCGACCGCGCGGTGCGTCGCTGCGCCGGGCCGCCGCTGCTCAAGCCGCTCGACGAATCGGTCCCGGCGCTGTCCGTGGTCGACGTCGACACCGTGCTGTGTCACTGCACTTCGTCGCGGATCGATGACCAATGCATCGATCGAATCGTCGAGATGACGCTGCAGCCCGCAAATCGCGTCGAGGCCGTACTCCGCGCGGCAACGGAGTTCGGCCTGGACACAGGGATGTGCGACTGGGGCGTGTATTCGCTGGTTGGCAGGTCACCAATACCGCATCCGGAGCCCCCGACCCGTGCCGCACGGCGACGCGCCGCACACCGGCGCGCATGGCTGACCGCGTCCCTCGATGACGGTCGCGACATGGCGCCCCTGCTGCGTGCCGTGACTGTTTGGGCGGGTCGCTTTCAAGCGGAAGTGCCCTTGTTCGTCGTTCGTGGCTTGAGCGATCTGGACGACATCGTCGCCACGCTGCATCTGCTCGGTGTCGCCGCGCGCCGGGTCCGCGTGGTGTGGCCTGCCGGCGTCGAGCGCGACGCTGAACTGGCCCGTTCGCTGGCGGCGCGGCTGCCGGGCGCGGATATCGATGGGCGGCAGCTGCAGCGTGTGTCGCGCGCCAGGCGCTGGCGCCACAGCGAGGTCGGCCTGCAGATCGCATCGACTGCAGGCGACAGGGCGCCGGGCGGCCGGGATTTCTTTCGAGCGCTGGCGCTGATCTGGATCTGGCGCCGCGCGATGCGGCACTTGAACCCGACTTCTCACGAGATTGGGCTGACCGAATGACCCCTACCGAACTACCGGTGTGCCGATGGAAGCTGTCCGGCGCCGCCGACGCCAAAGCGCATGTCGACCACGACCCGATGGTGCGCTTCGGCGCCGCCGTCAGCGAATTCGGCTTGGCGATTCAGTTCGTCGGCGAGCGCATCAGCAAGCACTTCTTCAAGGACGCCAAAGCGGCCAGCCTGGTCCTGAGGGATGTCGTTGCGCTGCCGCCGGCCGCAGTGCAAGGAGGTGTGCTTGCCGTCTTTGCGCGCGGCCCGTGGCCGGGACTGTTTCCCGATACGGTCGAGGCGGCCCGAGCGGCGTTCGTCGAGCATTCGATCCGTCTGCTGCCGGCCGTGCTTTGCGCTCACAACGCAGTCGCCGAAGGCGACCAAGGCGCCCGTGCGCGTGCCCTCGCGCCCGACCTTCCGACTGCGCCGGACGTCGCAGCCTCCGTGCGAGGCCATCTGAACCGTCTTGCCGGCGTGCGTCTGCGCGTCGGTCACTCGCCGCGCCAGTGGCTGTTCGATCAGCCGATCGCAGCGAAAGCGCGGTTGCGACATGACGGCAAGGCGGCATCGAGTTGCACGGGATCGATCGAACAACTCGATCGCCGCGATGGCACCGTGCGGATCTTCGACGGTGTGCAGCGATACACGCTGCACATCGGCGAAAGCGAACTGTATGCAGCGGCAGTCGCGCAGTTGCTCGAGGTCCAGGTGGTCGCCACACCGTGCGCACCGGATGCGCTCGCGCATGAGGTCACGCGCCACACGCTGCGCTTCTTGCCCCGGCAGCTGGACCTGCTGGTCGAGTTCGAGGCGATGCAAAACGAGGTTCGCACGCGCACTGCGCCGCTCACGGATGGCCGCGCCGGGGCGTAGGGTCCGCCGGCAGCCCGCGCTGCGGCAGCGCCCGGCGCATCGCGCGCGCCGGCGCGGCTGCGGGGCTCGCGCCGGTGGCGCCATCGCGTTGAACCTAAAAACGGCAGTTAGGCCGGTGCAGACAGGGCCGGCGGAGGCGTCGGCCA
>JBBIQI010000002.1:0-44235 GCA_037442465.1 Burkholderiales bacterium | reverse complement strand
GCGCGGGCGCTGGCGCCGCGGGCGCCGCCGCTGGCGCGGGCAGCGGTGTCGGTGCCGAGGGCTGCGCCGTCGTGACGGGCGCCATCACGTCGGGCGTTGCACGCAGCGCCGGCGGATCCAGCAGCACCGTGTATTCGCGCAGCACGCGGCCCGTTGCCCATGTCAGCTCGAGCAACAAATCGAGGTACGGCTCGTTGATCGGATTCAACGAGCTGATCCGCACGACGAAGCTGTTCTCGCCGCGTCGATCCAAATCGAAGCGCAACGCGGACAACGCCGGATTGAATTCGAGATTCGCCTGACGGAAGGCGCTCTGCGATGCGAGCCGCACGGCGAGCGATCCGGCTTCCTCGCGGGAAACCGACGTCACTTCGACTTCCGCGCGCAGCGGTTGCCCCAGCGCCGATTGAACGGTCAATCGTCCGAGCCCGGCCGCGTACGCGGCTGGCGCGGCAAACGCGAGGCTGATGGCCAAGGCAATTGCAAACCGGGCCGGTGTTCGCTTGTCGTTATGGGATGGCACGGGCGCCCCCTCTAAGGCGGTGATTCCGAATTTTGAAAATAACATCAGTAACTTACGCGCGCAAGCTTAGAAAGAGCAGTAAGTCACGCGAAACCGTGACAATTCAGAGCGCTGAGCCGACCCTGTCGATGGTTGCGCGCTCCTCAATCGAGCTTGCCGAGCAGGATGCGCAGCATGCGGCGCAACGGTTCGGCCGCGCCCCACAACAGCTGATCGCCGACGGTGAACGCCGACAGATACTGCCCGCCCATGGCGAGCTTGCGCACCCGTCCGATCGGAATGTCGGTCGTGCCGCTGACGCTCGCCGGCGACAGTTCGCGAATGCTGTCTTCGCGATTGTTCGGCACCAGCTTGACCCAGCGGTTCGCGCCGGCGATCAGCGATTCGATCTCGGCCAGCGGCAGGTCCCTCTTGAGCTTGATCGTCAAGGCCTGGCTGTGGCAGCGCATCGCGCCGACGCGCACGCAGATGCCCTCGACGATCAGCGAGCCGGGCTCGCCCATCGCCGGCTTGCCGAGGATCTTGTTGGCCTCGGCGCCGCCCTTCCACTCCTCGCGGCTGACACCGTTGCCCAGATCCTTGTCGATCCATGCAATCAGGCTGCCGGCGAGCGGGACGCCGAAGTTCTCCTTCGGCAGGGCGGCCGAACGCAGCGCCTCCGACACCTTGCGGTCGATCTCGAGGATCGCCGACTGCGGATCGGCGAGCAGATCCTGGACCGCCGCGTGGGCGTAGCCCATCTGGGCGATCAGTTCGCGCATGTTCTGTGCGCCCGCCCCCGATGCGGCCTGATACGTCATCGCCGTGACCCACTCGACCAAATCCGCCTTGAGCAGACCGTCGATCGCGAGCAGCATCAGGCTGACCGTGCAGTTGCCGCCGATGAAGTTCTTGATACCCCGGGCGAGCGCAGCGTCGATCACCGACCGGTTGACCGGGTCGAGGATGATGACCGCATCGCCCTTCATCCGCAGCGCGGAGGCCGCGTCGATCCAGTAGCCGTTCCAGCCGGCCGCGCGCAGCTTCGGATACACGTCGTTGGTGTAGTCGCCGCCCTGGCAGGTCAGGATCGCGTCGCACGCCTTCAGCGCCGCGATGTCGTTCGCGTCCTGCAGCTTTGGCGCCGCGCGCGCGACCTTCGGCGCCGCACCGCCGGCGTTTGACGTGCTGAAAAACACCGAATCGACAAGGTCGAAGTCCCGCTCTGCGCTCATGCGCTCCATTAGTACGGAGCCCACCATGCCGCGCCAACCCACGATGCCGACTTTCATTTGCGCCTCTCGCCGTGAACGGCTCATCCTCGACGCGCCGGCTTACAGCGCGCTGACGACCGCATCGCCCATCGCTTTCGTTCCGACCTTTGCCTCGCCCGGCAGTGCGATGTCCGCGGTGCGCAGCCCTTGCGCCAGAACCTTCGCCACCGCCGCCTCGACGCGCCGCGCCGCCGCTTCCTGGTTCAGGCTATAGCGCAGCATCAGCGCCGCCGACAGGATCGTCGCCAGCGGATTGGCCACGCCTTTGCCGGCGATGTCCGGCGCCGACCCGTGGATCGGCTCGTACAGGCCCTTGCCGTTCGCGTCGAGCGACGCCGACGGCAGCATGCCGATCGAGCCCGTCAACATCGACGCCTCATCGGACAGGATATCGCCGAACATGTTGCCCGTGACGATGACATCGAACTGCTTGGGGTTCTTCAGCAGCTGCATCGCCGCGTTGTCCACGTACATGTGCGTCAGCTCCACGTCCGGGTATTCGCGGCCGACCTCGGTCACGACCTCGCGCCACAGCTGCGTCGTCTCCAGTACGTTGGCCTTGTCAACGGAACAGACGCGCCGCTGCCGCTTGCGCGCCGCGCGGAACGCCACGTGCGCGATGCGGCGGATCTCGCTTTCGCTGTAGCGCATCGTGTCGAAGCCTTCGCGCTCGCCGTTGTCGAGCCGGCGGATGCCGCGCGGCTGGCCGAAATAGATGTCGCCGGTCAGCTCACGCACGATGAGCAGATCGAGGCCGGCGACCACATCGGGCTTCAGCGTCGAGGCGGCCGCGAGTTCCGGGTAGATCACCGCCGGCCGCAGGTTGGCGAACAGGCCGAGTTCCTTGCGCAGCCGCAGCAGCCCCTGCTCGGGACGTTGCGGACGCGGCAGCGCGTCGTACTGCGGTCCGCCGACCGCGCCGAACAGTACCGCGTCGGCGCGGCGCGCCGCTTCGAGCGTGGTTGCCGGCAGCGGATCGCCGTGCGCATCGACCGCGGCGCCGCCGACCAGCGCGTTCTCGAACTCGAACTTCAGCCCGTCGCGCGCGAGCCGCTCGAGCACCTTGACCGCCTCGGCAACGATTTCCGGGCCGATGCCGTCGCCGGCCAGCACCGCGATTTTCATTCCGGACCTCAGGCGGCGGGCTTTCTGACCAGCCATGGAAAGCGTTTGAGGCGCTCGGCCTCGAACGCGCGGATCTTGTCGGCGTGACGCAGCGTCAGGCCGATGTCGTCCCAGCCGTTGAGCAGGCACTCCTTGCGGAACGCATCGATGTCGAAGCGCAGCGTGCGGCCGTCCGGCATCGTCACCGTCTGCGCCGCCAAGTCGATCGACAGCCGATATCCGGGCGTGGCTTCGACTTCGCGGAACAACCCATCGACGAGCTGCTCGTCCAGCACGATCGGCAGCAGGCCGTTCTTGAAGCAGTTGTTGAAGAAGATGTCGGCGTAGCTCGGCGCGATCAGCGCGCGGAAGCCGTACTCGGCGAGCGCCCAGGGCGCGTGCTCGCGGCTCGATCCGCAGCCGAAGTTGCGGCGCGCGAGCAGGATCGATGCGCCCTGATAGCGCGGCTGGTTCAGTACGAACGCCGGATTCAGCGGGCGCCGGCTGTTGTCCATGCCGGGCTCGCCGCGGTCGAGATAACGCCACTCGTCGAACAGGTTGGCGCCGAAGCCGGTTCGTCGGATCGACTTCAGGAACTGCTTCGGGATGATCTGATCGGTATCGACGTTGGCGCGATCCAGCGGCGCGACAAGTCCCGTGTGTTGCGTGAACGGCGTCATCTAGCGCTTGACCGGTGCCGGGGCGGGCGCGGGCGTGCTCGACTTCTTCTCGTCCTTGCTGGCGCTGCCCGAAATTTTCTCGCCGGCCGCCTGCAAGTCCTTGCCGAAACCCTCCATGGTGTTGCACGCGGCCAGCAGCGAGGCGGCGCCGAACAGGGCTGCGATCTTCGCGGTCGTCTTCATAGCGGTCTTCCTCTTCAGTGCAACGAGCGAATATCGACGAAGTGGCCGGCGATGGCGGCCGCGGCGGCCATCGCCGGGCTGACCAGGTGCGTGCGCCCGCCCGCGCCCTGCCGCCCCTCGAAGTTCCGATTCGACGTCGACGCGCAGCGCTCGCCGGGGGCGAGCCGATCGGCGTTCATGCCGAGGCACATCGAGCAGCCCGGCTCGCGCCATTCGAAGCCGGCGTCGCGGAACACGCGGTCCAGCCCTTCTGCCTCGGCCTGCCGCTTCACCAGCCCCGAGCCGGGAACGACCAGCGCCAGCCTGATGTTGTCGGCGATGCGTTTGCCACGCACGACGGCGGCAGCGGCACGCAGGTCCTCGAGGCGCGAATTCGTGCACGAGCCGATGAAGACCTTGTCGACGCGGATCTGCGTGATCGGCGTGTTCGGCGTCAGGCCCATGTACTGCAGCGCCCGCTCGATACCCTCGCGCCGAACCGGGTCGCTCTCCCGCGCGGGGTCGGGCACGCTGCCGTCGATCGACGTCACCATCTCCGGCGACGTGCCCCAGCTGACCTGCGGTTTCAGCGCCGTCGCATCGATCTCGACGACCTTGTCGAAGCGCGCGCCAGCATCCGAGTGCAGCGTCTTCCAGTACGCGACCGCGGCATCCCAGTCCGCGCCGGTCGGTGCGAACGGCCGGCCGCGCACGTACTCGATCGTCCTGTCATCGACCGCGACCATGCCAGCGCGCGCGCCGGCTTCGATCGCCATGTTGCACAGGGTCATGCGCGCCTCGATCGACAACGCGCGCACGGTCGAGCCGCCGAACTCGATCGCGTGCCCAGTGCCGCCGGCGGTACCGATGCGGCCGATCACGGCGAGGATCAGATCCTTCGCGCTGACGCCGCGCGGCAATTGCCCTTCGACGCGCACCAGCATGTTATTCGACTTCTTCGCCAGCAGCGTCTGCGTGGCGAGCACGTGCTCGACTTCGGACGTGCCGATGCCGAACGCCAGGGCGCCCAGGGCGCCGTGCGTACTGGTATGCGAGTCGCCGCACACGACGGTCATGCCAGGAAGCGTTGCGCCCTGCTCGGGACCGATCACATGCACGATACCCTGGCGCGGATCGAGGAACGGGAAGTACGCGGCCGCACCATGCTGGCGGATGTTGGCGTCGAGCGTGACGATCTGCTCGCGCGAAGTCGGGTCGGTCACGCCGTCGAGCCCACGTTCCCAGTGGGTCGTCGGGGTGTTGTGATCGGCGGTGGCGACGATCGACGACGCGCGCCATGGCTTGCGCCCGGCGATACGCAGGCCCTCGAACGCCTGCGGGCTGGTCACCTCGTGGACGAGGTGACGGTCGATGTACAGGATGGTCGTGCCGTCGGGTTCGGCGTGGACGACGTGTTCATCCCAGAGCTTGTCGTAGAGCGTGCGTGCTGCGGGCATGTCCGAGAGCGCCGCGCGGGCGAGCGCGAGAGGCGGCGATTATGCCATGCACACCCTCGCAAACCGGCAGCGCGCTCGCTCTTTGGCGCGCGGTTCGCGCACGCCGGCGCAGGCGACGGAACCGGTACGACGCACGCGAGTCAGACGGACATCCACAAAGTGCGGGAGTGCCGATGAACGATCGCCCCAACAACGCCTCGACGCTGCGCCGGCGTCATGCGCTCGCCGCCCTCGCCGGGCTGCCCTTGGCGGCCGGTTTCCACGCCGCACAGGCGCAGACCACGAGCGCACTGCGCTCGACGCCGCGCCAGACGCTCGGGCCGTTTTACCCACGTAACGCCTCGGAACGTCCGCCCGCGACCGACGCCGACCTGCTCACCGTCGAAAACGGGCGCGTGCTCAGCAAGGGTACGCCGCTTTATCTGACCGGGCGGATACTGACCTCAAGCGGGACACCGATCGCAGGCGCGACCGTGGAAATCTGGCAGTGCGACGCCAATGCCGTGTATCACCACCCGGCCGGCGGCGCGGTCGCGGAGCGCGATCCGCACTTCCAGGGCTATGGCACGTCCACGACCGACGCAGCCGGCGCCTTTCACTTCCGCACGATCCGGCCCGTCCCCTACCCCGGCCGGACACCACATATCCACGTGCGCGTCGCCGCGAGCGGAAGACCGGCGCTGCCCACGCAGCTGTATCTCGACGGGCACCCCGGCAACGCGCAGGATTTCCTGTATCGGCAGCTCGACGACGCCGAGCGTGCCGCGGTAACAGTGAAACTGGCGCCGACGCGATCGTCCCACCCGCTGGCGCAGGCCACGCAGTTCACCGCGGCAGTCGACCTGATCGTCGGTTAACGTTTCTTCGCCTGCTCGTACAGCGGCAGCACGCGCCGGGCGTAGTCCTGCAGGTCGCGAATGCGCGTTTCGTGTGACGGGTGCGTCGACAGCCATTGCGGCGGCTGCGAGCCGCCCTGGCCGGCCATCTTGTTCCAAAGCGTGACTGCGGCGCGCGGGTCGTAGCCCGCGCGCGCGGCGAGTTCGACGCCGATGCGGTCCGCTTCCTGTTCGTTCTCGCGGCTGTTCGGCAGCACGAACATGCTTTGCGCCAGCATCTGACCGAAATCGCCGAGGCGCACCCCGGTCAGAATCTCGATCGCCGCGAGCCCGACGCCGGCGGCCATCTGCCGCGACATGCGCTCGCGCGCGTGCTCGCGCAAAGCGTGCGAGATCTCGTGGCCGATGACCGCGGCGAGTTCGTCGTCGGTGATCTTCAGCTTCTCGATCAGCCCGGTGTACACGGCGATCTTGCCGCCGGGCATGCACCAGGCATTGACCTGGTCCGACCCAAGCACGTTGACCTCCCATTGCCAGTGCGGGGCGTCGTCGCGGAACACCGCCGTGTGCGGGATCAGCCGCTGCGCGATCGCGCGCACCCGTTCGGTCTGTCTGACGTCGCGGTTCAGCAGCCCTTTCTTGTCGGCCTCGGCCAGGATCTGCGCGTACTGCTGGCGTGCGGCGCTGTCGACCTGTTGCGCCGAAACCGCCATCCGCTGCGTGCGCTCGACCCCGACCGCGCCGCCGCGCGTCGTCTGCACGGTCTGGCAGCCCGTGATCGCCAGCGCGAGCCCGAACGCCGCCCACGCAAGGCGGCGGCGCATGACCTTGTTCAGCATGAATTTGCCTCCCGCTCAACCCGTCGATGTCACGGCGCGACCGTGCGCGGCGCGGTCGAGGATGCGCGTGCGCTGTACCGCCCACCAGCCGGCGAGCGCTGCCGCGCTGCTCGAAAGAAACGCCGTCGCGGGCCCGAACGCCGACCACAGCCACGCGGCAACGAGGCCGCCCGCCGTGCCGCCGATGCCGTAGCCGATGCTGACGTACAGCGCCTGGCCGCGCGCGCTGGCGTGACCCGGAAACCACTGCTGGATCGTCAGGACCGAGGCGCTGTGATGCACCGCGAATGTCACCGCGTGCAGGACTTGCGCGGCGAGCAGCAGCAACCACAGATGCGCGAACTCCGCGATCAGGAAAAAGCGCAGCGCCGCCAACAGGAAACTCACGGCCAGCAGCTTGAACGCGCCGTAGCGCGCGAAGAACCGGCCCTGTGTGTAGAAGAACGCGATTTCGACGACGACGCCGACGACCCAGAACACCCCGATCTGGGTCTTGCTGTAGCCGAGCTGCGCCAGATGCAGCGAAAAGTACGTGTAGTACGCGCCGTGCGCGAACACCATCAGCGCCGCCGACGCGAAGAACCAGCGCACGCGCGGCTCGGCGAGCCGTCGGCGAACCGACACGCCGGGCTGTTGCGACTCGTCGTGCGGCGCGTCGATCAGCCATGTCGTCGCCGCCGCCAGCGCAAGCAGCGCGAGCGCGACGTACGGCTGCCAGCCGATGCCGACTCGGTCGAACAGCAGGCCGGCGGCCAGCACGAGCACGATGAAGCCGAGCGATCCCCACGCACGCAGGCGGCCGTAGCGCGCAGCCCCCGAGGCGTCCTGCCGCAGGCGCGCGGCGGTGATCGACTCGCCGACCGGGATCTGCGCGGTGATGAACAGGTTGACCGCGAACATCACGCCGAAGGTCCAGGCGAAACCGCCCGGCAGCAGGATCGGCACGAAACACGCGAAAGCTGCAGCTGCGGTCCAGCGCAGGATCGCGATCCGCTGCGCGGTGCGGTCGGCAAGATAGCCCCACAGGTTCGGGCCCACCACCCGCATGCCCTGCATCATCGCCAGCACGATGCCGATCTGCGCGGCGGTCAGACCACGGCTTTCGAGATACAGCGGAAAGTACGGCGCAAAGATGCCGGCAGTGGCGAAGTAGGCGGCGAAGAAAGCGCCGAGCCGCCAGTCGGCGGCGCGCGCCGCGCCCCGTCGATCCGTCATACACCGTCGGGTGCGCGCGCGGCGATCGGCGGCACCGGCAGCGCGACGTCGGCGTTCTGCGCGCGCTGCAGCAGCGCATGATCCATCAGCACGAGCGCCAGCATCGCCTCGGCGATCGGCGTGGCGCGGATGCCGACGCACGGATCGTGGCGGCCGTGCGTTTCGACCGTCACCGGTCGGTTGTTGCGGTCGATCGAGCGGCGCGGCAGCCGGATGCTCGACGTCGGCTTGATCGCGATCGACACCTCGATGTCCTGCCCGGTCGAGATTCCGCCGAGCACGCCGCCAGCGTGATTCGACAGGAACCCGTGTGGCGTCAGCTCGTCGCCGTGTTCACTGCCGCGCTGGCGCACCGCGCCGAAACCGCTGCCGATCTCGACACCCTTGACCGCGTTGATGCCCATCAGCGCGTACGCGATGTCGGCGTCGAGCTTGTCGAACAGCGGCGCGCCGAGGCCGACCGGCACGTTCGTCGCGGCCACGCGCAACCGCGCCCCACACGAATCGCCCTGCTTGCGCAGCGCGTCCATGTAGTCCTCGAGCCGAGGCACGATCGCTTCGTTGGGCGCGAAAAACGGGTTCGACTCGGCCAGCTCCCAAGCGACGAACGGGATCTCGACGTCGCCGAGCTGCTGCAGACAGCCGCGCACTCGGGTGCCGTAGCGCTCGCGCAACCACTTCTTGGCGACCGCGCCGGCGGCGACCATCGGCGCGGTCAGCCGCGCCGACGAACGCCCGCCACCGCGCGGATCGCGCACGCCGTACTTGCGCCAGTACGTGTAGTCGGCGTGGCCCGGGCGAAAGGTATCGAGCAGATCGGCGTAGTCGCTGCTGCGCGCGTCCTCGTTGCGAATCAGCAGCGCGATCGGCGTGCCGGTCGTACGGCCCTCGAACACGCCCGACAGGATCTCGACCCGATCGGATTCGCGCCGCTGCGTCACGTGGCGCGACGTGCCCGGCTTGCGCCGGTCCAGATCCGGCTGCAGGTCTTCGACCGCAAGCGCAAGCCCCGGCGGACAGCCGTCGATCACGCAGCCGATCGCCGGGCCGTGCGATTCGCCGAAGTTGGTGACCCGAAGCAGATGCCCGAACGTCGATCCCGACATGAAACGTCTCTTGAGAACGGCCCGATTCTAGTGAGTCTTCGTTGCGCGCATCGCCACGGGCGACTCACTTCCAGTCGCCGCGCAGCGTGGCCACCATTTCGCGCAGCCGCTCGGGCGTGGCTTCGGCCGGCGCGACCGGCACGCCGACCGCCACCCCGATCCTGGAGAACAAGCCGCGGCGAAAAGGCCTGGTCATCGCCGCGCCGCCCTTGCGCGAAAAAAACGATCCCCACAGCCCCTGCAAAGCCACCGGAATCACCGGCACCGGATCGCGCTCGAGAATGCGCGTGATGCCCGGCCGAAACGGCGCGATCTCGCCGTCGGCGGTGATCCGCCCCTCCGGAAAGATGCACACGGGCTGACCGTCGCGCAGCGCTTCCGACACGCGTTCGAACGCGCGTTCCATCATCGCCGCGTCGACCTTGGCCGGCGCGATCGGGATCGCCTTGACCTGGCGAAACAGCCACGACAGCACCGGGATGCGGAAAATGCCCAGATCCATCACGAAGCGGATCGGGCGCGGGCTGATCGCCATCAGCACCAGCGCGTCGACGAAGCTCACGTGATTGCTGACGATCACCGCCGGCCCTTCGGCCGGAATCCGCTCGACACCCTGCCGCCGGATTCGGTACACGGCGCTGACCAGCAGCCACGACAGAAAGCGCAGCAGGAACTCCGGCACCAGCGTGTAGATGTACGCGGCGACCAGCACGTTTGCCAGCGCCGTCAGCAGAAACAGCTGCGGGATCGACATCCCGAGCGGCCCGAGCACCAGCGCGGCGAAGCCCGCTGCGAGGATCAGGAAGACGGCATTCAGGATGTTGTTCGACGCGATGATGCGCGCCTTGTGTGTCGCCTCGCTGCGCGTCTGGATCAGCGCATACAGCGGCACGCTGTAGAAGCCGGCGAACATTGCGAGCAGAAACAGGTCCGCGAGCACGCGCCAGTGCGCAGGCAGCGCGAGGAATGGCGCGATCGTCATCGGCGCGCTCGGCGGCAGATGCTGGACCGCGAAGTACAGGTCGACCGTAAAAGCCGACATCCCGATCGAGCCGAAAGGCACCAGCCCGATCTCGACCTGATGGCGCGACATCCGCTCGCACGCCAGCGACCCGATCCCGATGCCGATCGAAAACACCGCAAGCAAGAGCGTCGCCACGGACGGATCGCCGCGCAGCGTCTGCTGCGCGAACTGCGGGAACTGCGTCAGGAACACCGCCCCGAAGAACCACAGCCACGAGATGCCGAGCACGGACAAGAACACCGCGCGATCGCGCCGTGCGACCTGCACATTGAGCCAGGTGACGCGAATGGGGTTGCAGTCGATCGCAAGCTTCGGGTCCGCCGGTGCGGCCGAAGGAATCGCAAGACTCGCCGCCAGTCCCGCCAGCGCCAGCGCGACGCAGACGGTCGCCGCGTACACATGGCCGGCCGGGCTGGCGTCGATCAGCGCGCCGGCTGTCATCGTCCCGAGCAGGATCGCGACGAAGGTGCCCATCTCGACCAGGCCGTTGCCGCCGACGATCTCGGTCGGCGCCAGCACTTGCGGCAGGTACGCGTACTTGACCGGGCCGAACAGCGTCGAGTGCAGCCCCATCAGGAAGGTGCAGGCGAGCAGCACTTCGAAACTCTGCGCCCAGAAACCCCAGGCACCCGCCAGCATGATCGCGACCTCGAGCAGCTTGACCAGCCGCATCAGCCGCGCCTTGTCGTACTTGTCGGCGAGCTGCCCGCTGGTCGCGGAAAACAGCAGGAACGGCAGCACGAACAGCGCCGCAATCAGGTTCACGGCCAGCGCCGGCGCGAGCGTCGTGTAGTCGGCCGCCTTGTACGTGACCAGCAGCGTGAACGCGTACTTGAACACGTTGTCGTTGGCGGCGCCGAGAAACTGCGTCCAGAAAAACGGCGCGAAACGGCGCTGCGCGAGCAGCGCGAACTGTCCGGGCGAAGACACGGTCGGGGATTCCTCAGTCGTTGTCGGTCCGGGGATCGAAGAACTCGCGCGTGTGAAACACGCTCGGTGCGAGCCGCGCGGAGCCGTCCGCCAGCGTGCGCTTGAGCACGAACTCGAACAGCAGCGGATTGAACGCTCGGATCCGCAGCAGCACTTCGGCGGCCGCGGCCTCGAGCAGCCCGGCCGTGACCAACGTCGGCAGCGAATACAGCAAACCGATGCCGGGCAGCGGGTAGTCCGAACCATGCAGCAGTCGGTGGTGCCAGTCGCCGCGCGCGAGCAGCCGGCGCATCACGTCCAGGTCGCGATTGCGCTGGAACACCGCCGACAGGTCGCCGAAAAGCCTGCCTTCGTAGCGCGGCTCGCCCATCAGCCGCGCGAACAGATCGAACGACCGCACGCGCGGACCGTTTTCGCCGCGGTCGATGTCGACGGCGTAGCCGAGCGTGGCCGCGTGGGCGACGACCACGCGCACGCCGGCATCGAGCGCGCGCCGCAGCCGCAGCGGGTTGTTGAACGCATGCCGCCGTGCGCCCGGCGCGGCGACCTCCTCGCCGCAGTGAACGATCAGCGGCAACCGGTGCGCGACGAGCCGCGCGTAGAACGCGTCGCAACGCGCCGACGCCGGGTCGATGTTCATCGACGAAGGCAGCCACTTGACCGCGCGCGCGCCAGCGGCCGCGGCAGCGGCAAGCCGCTCGAGCGCATCGGTCCGGTACGGGTGGATCGACGCGACCCACTCGAAGCGGTCCGGCCGGGCACGTGCCACCGCGGCCGCGTACGCGTCGGGGGTAAAAAAGGTCGAGCGCTCGGGCCGCTCGACGCCGGCGTCGTCGACCGCATGGTCGAACGCGAATAGCAGCATCTTGCAACCGGCCGGGAACGCGGCGAGCAGCGCCGCCAGCCGCTCGACGTAGCGGGCGTCGACGGCGCCGTCGGGCGCATCGTCGACGCAGGCCGCGGCCATCATGACCTTTCGGCGGATGCGCTCGATCGGACTGAACCAGCTTTGCGTGTCCGGGTGAACGTAGGCGCCGCTGCCTGAGTCGCCGGTGCCGACCAGATGCGCGTGGGCGTCCCAGTAGCGCTGCGGATCGACCCCGCTCCAGGCGGCGGCGACGAGTTCATGCCGCGCCAGCTCGTCGGGCAACGGCTCGGCGCAGGCGCCTGCGGCCGCGAGCGTGTACGCAGGCCCCAGCGCAGCCGCGGAAACGGTGCCGGTCAGGCGAAGGAATTGGCGGCGATGCATGACGCCGCGCATGCTAGGAAGCCGGCCGGTGCGCGCCAACGCGCGCAGCGACGGTCGCATCATTCGATACCGGCGGTGCCGCGGCGCGCGCGTGTCGCGGGCCGCCGGGGGCGACCCTTCACGGTCGCGTTGCGCCCGAGCCCGCCGCCGCGCCGACGGGCAAGACGCGCGTCCCGCAGGTCGCCAGGCTCACCCGCTGACCGACTCCTGTTCGGGCCAGTCGCGGATGTACGCCTTGAGCATGCGATTCTCGAAGCTCTGCTCTTCGAGCACCGCCTTGGCGACGTCGTACAGCGACAGCACGCCTTCGAGCACGCCGTCGCGCACGACCGGCACGTAGCGTACGTGCGTGTCGATCATCAGGCGCCGCAGTTCCATCACGTCGGTATCGGGCGAGACCGTCAGATCGACCGGCCGCATGACTTCGGTGACGCGCCGCTCGCCCAGCGAGCCACCGCCGCGATGCAGTGCATCGATCACTTCGCGGAACGTCAACATCCCCGCCAAGGTGCCGCGGTCCATCACGACCACCGAGCCAAGGTCGTTTTCCGCCATCGTCTGCACCGCCCCGCGCAATGTCTCCTCGGGCCTGCAGGTGAACAGGGCCTTGCCCTTGACTTTCAGGATGTCGCTGACTTTCATCGTCCGCCTCCCTCACCGTCGTCATCGACGCGAGGCCATCGTAGCCCACCGCCGCGGCGACGGAAATCGCCCGCAAGAGCGGGCTGCAGCGCCATCAGACGCGTCGCAGCCAGCCCAGACCGGCCGAGGTCCCGCCCGGTGCGGTCCCGCGCGCGGGCCGGTACTCGCAGCCGACCCAGCCGGCGTAACCCAGCCGGTCGAGCAGCGCGAACAGGAACGGGTAGTTGATCTCGCCCGAGTCGGGTTCGTGCCGGTCGGGTACGCCGGCGATCTGAACGTGCGCCACCAGCGGGAAAAAGCGCTCGATGTGCCGCGCCAGGTCGCCTTCCATGATCTGCAGATGGTAGAAGTCCAGTTGCAGACCGAGGTTGGGCTTGTGCAATGCCGCGATCACGTCGGCACCCTGCTGCTGGCGGGTCAGGTAGTAGCCCGGCATGTCGCGCGTGTTGATCGGCTCGATCGTCACCGTGATGCCGTGCGGCCGCAGCGTGTCGCAGGCATACGCGAGATTGCGCAGATACGCGCGCAAGCATTCGTCCGGGTCGCACTCGGCCGGCGGGCGGCCGGCCATCACGTGCAGGCGCGGCGCACCGACCGTGCGCGCATAGTCGAGCGCCTGCTCGATCGACGCTTCGAACTGCCTCTCGCGGCCGGGCAGCGCGGCCAGGCCGCGTTCGCCCGCGTCGTGATCGCCCTGCGGGGCGTTCATCAGCACGAGCCGTACGCGCGCGTCGTCGAGCGCGCGCCTGAACTCGGCCGCTTCGACCGCGTACGGCGACTGCACCTCGACCGCGGCAAAGCCGTCGCGCGCCGCGGCGGCCGCACGCTGCACGAGCGCGTGCTCCGGGTACAGCGTGCTCAGGTTCGCGGCAAAGCGCGGCATCGTGTCTACGCCAGAAGCTGCTTGAAACGCTCGACTTCGCGCAGCACCGCCGCCCGAACGGGCGGCTCCCATACCGAATGGCCCGCGTCGGCGACGACGACGTAGCGCGCGCTCGGCCACGCGCGCGCCAGTTCGTCGGCATTGACGATCGGACAGACCATGTCGTAGCGCGCCTGCACGATCGCCGCCGGCAGATGGCGCACGCGATACAGGTTGTTGATCAACTGGTCGGGCGCGAGGAAGCAGCGATGCGCGAAGTAATGCGCCTCGAGCCGCGCCAGTCCGAGCGCTTCGTCGGCGAAGTGCCGTACCAGCTCCGGATTGGGCAGCAGCGTCGAGCAGCTTCCTTCGTATTCGCTCCACGCGCGCGCAAACGGCAGGTGCACGCGCGGATCCGGGTCGAACAGCCGTTTCAGATAGCCGCGCAGCAGGTCGCCGCGTTCGGCCGCGGGCAGCATCTCGGCGAAGCGGCGCCACGCCTCGGGAAAGACGTTGCGCAGCCCGTACAGGAACCAGTCGATCTCGGAGGCGCGGCCGAGGAAGATGCCGCGCAGCACGAAGCCGAGGCAGCGCTCGGGCATCGCTTCGCCGTAGGCCAGCCCCAGCGTGCTGCCCCACGAGCCGCCGAACACGAGCCAGCGCTGCACGCCCAGATAGTTGCGCAGCTTTTCGATGTCGCGCACCAGATGCGCGGTCGTGTTGTTCGTGACCTCGCCCGCCGGCGTCGATGCACCGGCCCCGCGCTGGTCGAACAGCACGATGCGGAAGAAGTCCGGATCGAAGAAGCGCCGGTGCTCGGGCGAGCTGCCGCCGCCCGGCCCGCCGTGCAGGAACACCACCGGCACACCCTGCGGGTTGCCGCTCGTTTCCCAGTACATCGTATGCACGTCGTCCAGCGGCAGCATGCCGCTGTCGTACGGCTCGACCGGTGCGTACAGTTCCGGGCGCAAGTCGGTGCGTGCGTCCATGCGTGGCATTATGCCGCCGGCCCCGCGGCTTTGCCGTGCCGCCGGCGGCATGGCCGCAAGGTTGGGAACGAGGGGACTCGGGTGTATCCACGGCCGCGCCGGCAGGCGCGGCGGGCCTGGACGGGACGATGCGCCGCAGGGCGCTTCGTCGGGATGCGCGTTCGCCCCTTCGTGCTGCCGTAGGCATGCCGTCGATCGTGCGATAGCCGACCTGGGCCGACGCCTTCGACTTCCGAACTCGAGCAACGACCCGATGAGCGGCCCCAAATACCCCGGTTTCGACACGCTGACGCTGCACGCGGGGCAGCGGCCCGATCCGGCCACCGGCGCACGCGCGGTGCCCATCTACGCATCGACTTCGTTCTGCTTCGACGACTCCGAGCACGCCGCGGCGTTGTTCAACATGGAGCGCGCCGGGCACGTGTACTCGCGCATCTCGAACCCGACGGTCGCGGTGCTCGAGGAGCGGATCGCCGCGCTCGAAAAGGGTGTGGGCGCGATCGCGACCGCGAGCGGGCAGGCGGCGCTGCACCTGGCGATCGTCACGCTGATGGGCGCGGGCTCGCACATCGTCGCCAGCCGCGCGCTGTACGGCGGTTCGCACAACCTGCTCGCGTACACGCTCAAGCGCTTCGGCATCGAGACGACCTTCGTCGATCCGCGCGATCTGGACGCGTGGCGGGGCGCGATCCGGGCGGATACGCGGCTGCTGTTCGGCGAGACGCTCGGCAATCCGGGGCTGGACGTGCTCGACGTGCCGAACGTCGCCGCGCTCGCGCATGCGCACGGGCTGCCGCTGCTGGTCGACAGCACGTTCACGACGCCGTACCTGATGCAGCCCATCGAGCTGGGCGCCGACCTGGTCTATCACTCGGCGACCAAGTTCCTCGGCGGCCACGGCGTGGCCATCGGCGGGCTGCTCGTCGACGGCGGCACCTTCGACTGGACCGCCAGCGGCAAGTACCCGACGCTCACCGCGCCATACGAGGGCTTCCACGGCATGAACTTCGCCGAGGAAAGCACCGTCGCACCCTTCCTGCTGCGCGCGCGCCGCGAGGGGCTGCGCGACTTCGGCGCGTGCATGAGCCCGCACACCGCTTTCCTGATCCTGCAGGGGCTGGAGACGCTGCCGCTGCGCATGCAGCGGCACGTCGAGAACACGCGCAAGGTCGTCGCCTTTCTCGCCGCGCAGCCGGGCGTCGCGCGCGTCGCCTACCCGGAGCTGCCGACGCATCCGGACCGCGCCCTTGCCGAGCGCCTGCTGCCGCGCGGCTGTGGCGCCGTGTTCAGCTTCGATCTGAAGGGCTCGCGCGCGGCCGGCCGCAGGTTCGTCGAGTCGCTGAAAGTGTTTTCGCATCTGGCCAACGTCGGCGACGCCAAGTCACTGGTGATCCATCCGGCGACGACGACGCACTTCCGCGTGCCCGACGCGGAACTCGCCGCCGCCGGCATCACGCAGGGCACGATCCGGCTGTCGATCGGGCTCGAGGACCCCGACGATCTGATCGACGATCTGGCGCGCGCGCTCAAGGCCGCGGCGAAGGTGGCGTGATGCAGCTCGACGGACTCTACGCCTACACCGGAGCGCGGCCGTTCGACGAGGCGCGTCCGTGCGTCGTTTTCCTGCACGGCGCGCAGCACGATCACAGCGTCTGGATCCTGCAGAGCCGTTACCTCGCACACCACGGCTACGCGGTGCTCGCGCTCGACCTACCCGGCCATGGCCGCAGCCGCGCGCCGGCCGCGACGAGCGTCGAGGCGATCGCCGATCGCGTCGCGCAGGTGCTCGCGCCGCTCGCGAATCAGCGTTTCCTGCTCGCCGGCCATAGCATGGGATCGCTCGTCGCGCTCGAACTCGCGCAGCGGCTCGCCGGTCGCGTTGCCGGCGTGGCGTTGTGCGCGACCGCAGCGCCGATGCGCGTGTCCGATGCGCTGCTGACGGCCACGCGCGAGGATCCGCCGGCGGCGATGGACATGATCAACGTCTGGTCGCACAGCGCTTCGATCGCGCCGTTCGCCGCGCGGCCGGGGTGCCCCGCGCCGGGTTTCAACGTGGTCTGGCAGAACCTGCGGCTGATGCAGCACATCGCGCGCGTCAACGGCGCCGACGTGCTGGCGACCGACTTCGCGGCATGCGACGCGTACGCCGGCGGGCTGGCGGCGGCGCGCGCGCTGCGCTGCCCGGCGCTGTTCGTTCTCGGCGCGGCCGACCAGATGACACCGCCGCGTGCCGCGCAGGGGCTGATCGAAGCGATGGCCGAGAAAACGATCGTCACACTGCCCGCCACCGGACATTCGATGATGGCGGAGAATCCGGACGGCGTGCGGCGAGCGCTCGAATCGTTCGCCGCGCGCGTCTTCGCGACCGCCGCGGCCTGAGCGCCCCGCTCGACTCGATTGGACGCAGTC
This sequence comes from Burkholderiales bacterium, assembly GCA_037442465.1. Taxonomy (GTDB): domain Bacteria; phylum Pseudomonadota; class Gammaproteobacteria; order Burkholderiales; family Burkholderiaceae_F; genus DSNY01. The sequence continues at coordinate 26,955 of JBBIQI010000002.1, read as the reverse complement.
AACTGGGACACCTACTGGCTGTACGTGCTGACCGAGGCGGCGCTGAGCCTGTCGCCGGGGCCGGCCGTGATGCTGGTGATCGCGTACGGGCTGACGCAGGGCGCGCGCCGCTCGCTTCCCGCCACGCTCGGCATCCTGTCGGCCAACGCGATCTACTTCGCGATCTCCGCCACCGGCCTGGGCGCGGTGCTCGTGTCTTCGGGCGCGTTCTTTTTCGCGGTCAAGTGGATCGGCGCGGCGTACCTCGTCTATCTCGGGCTGCGCGCGCTGTTCGGCCAGCCTTCGCCGATCACGGCGTCGAACCCGGCCGCGCGCGGATCGACCTGGCGGTCGATTTATGCGTCGGGGTTGACGCTGCAGCTCGCCAACCCGAAGACGCTGATCTTCTTCGTCGCGATCCTGCCGCAATTCGTCGATCTGCGCCTTCCAATCGGCGCGCAGATGGCCTGGCTCGCGGCAGGTTCGGTCGTGCCCGAGTTCTGCATCCTCGCCGGCTACGGTTTCCTCGCCTCGCGCGCGGCACGCATCGCAACCGATCCGCGCTACGCGCGCTGGACCGATCGCAGCGCCGGCGCGCTGGTGCTCGCCGCCGCCGCGCTGGTCCTTTCGGTCGAGCCCGCTCAGGTCGACGACGCGGAACGCGGGCACCAGGAAAATCACGTAACCGTCGGGCCGCACCCACCCCTATACTTTCGCCAACGAATCGCGTTCGACGGTTCATCTCAAACCACACCTGAGGAGACAGCACCATGCGACAGACCGGCCCGGCCCTGTTCCGCGCCCTGCTTGCCGCCGCGGCGCTTTGCGCGGCCAGCGTCGGGGCGAATGCCCAGCAGAAGTTCGTCAACGTCCTGACCGGCGGCCAGGCCGGCGTGTACTACCCGCTCGGTGTGGCGCTCAGCCAGATCTACAGCAAGGCGATGCCCGACGCCAAGGTGCAGGTGCAGGCGACCAAAGCGTCCGTGGAAAACCTGAACCTGCTGCAAGCCGGCCGCGGCGAGCTCGCTTTTACGCTCGGCGACTCGCTGTCGGATGCGTGGAAAGGCGTTGAGGACGCCGGCTTCAAGACGCCGCTGAAAAAGCTGCGCGCGGTCGCGGGCATCTATCCGAACTACATTCAGATCGTCGCCAGCGCCGATTCCGGCATCAAGTCGCTCGCCGATCTGAAGGGCAAGCGCATTTCGGTCGGCGCGCCGCGATCGGGCACCGAGCTGAACGCGCGCGCGATCCTGAAGGCCGCCGGGCTGACCTACCAGGACTTCGCGAAGGTCGAGTACCTGCCGTTCGGCGAATCGGTCGAGCTGATGAAGAATCGGCAGCTCGACGTGACGCTGCAGTCGGCCGGACTCGGCGTGGCGTCGATCCGCGACTTGGCGACGTCGATCAAGGTCGTCGTCGTGCCGATTCCGGCCGATGTCGTTGCGAAAGTCGGCGACCCCGCGTATCAACCGGGCACGATTCCGGCCAACACGTACACCGGGCAGACCGAAGCGGTCCCGACCGCGGCGATCAAGAACTTCCTGGTGACGCACGAGGGTGTGCCCGCCGACACGGTCTACACGATGACCAAGGCGCTGTTTGACAACCTCGATCAACTGGTCGCCGCGCACGCAGCCGCGAAGGGGATCAGCAAGGCCGATGCGGCGAAGGGCCTGCCGGTGCCGCTGCACCCCGGCGCGGAACGCTATTACCGCGAAGCGGGCCTGCTGAAGTAGGCCGTGCCCGACCGCCGCGCCGCGCTGGCGCAGCCTGGCTGTGCCAGCGCTTCTTTCCGGGCATGAGCGCGCCGACCAGGCCGGTGCACGGAACATCGCGATGACCGAACCTGCCGCTTCGCATTCTGGATACGGCGCGCGGTCGTTCACCCGCTCGGTGTTCGCCATCGCGGTGGCGTTCTCGACGTTCCAGGTCGTCACCGCCGCGTTCAGCCCGTTGTCCAGCCCCGTGGTGCGCGCGATCCACGTGGGCTTCCTGCTGTTGATGACCTTCCTGCTGATGCCGCCGCTGAAGCGGCGCTGGATCGGCTGGATCGTGGGTGTCGCCAGCTTCGTCGCCGGGCTGTACCACTGGGTCTACGAGGCCGACCTCGTGCAGCGCGCCGGCGACCTGACGACTGCCGACATGGTGGTCGGCATCCTGACGATCGTGCTGGTCTTCGAAGCGGCGCGCCGTGTGATGGGCGTGGCGCTGCCGATCATCTGCGCGGTCTTTCTCGCCTATGCGCTGTTCGGCCAGTACCTGCCCGGTGCGCTCCAGCACCGCGGCTACGGCTTCGATCAAGTGGTCGGCCAGCTCGGCTTCGGCACCGAGGGCATCTACGGCACGCCGACCTACGTGTCGTCCTCGTACATCTATCTGTTCATCCTGTTCGGCGCGTTTCTCGAGCAGGCAGGCATGATCAAGCTGTTCACTGACTTCGCGCTCGGACTGTTCGGTCATGCCAAGGGCGGACCCGCCAAGGTCGCGGTGGTTTCTTCCGGGCTGATGGGCACGATCAACGGCTCCGGGGTCGCCAATGTCGTGACGACCGGTCAGTTCACGATTCCGCTGATGAAGCGCTTCGGCTACAAGCCGGCGTTCGCGGGCGGTGTGGAGGCCACCTCGAGCATGGGCGGTCAGATCATGCCGCCGGTGATGGGTGCGGTCGCCTTCATCATGTCCGAGACGATCAACGTGCCGTACGTGGAGATCTGCAAAGCGGCCGCGATCCCGGCGCTGCTGTATTTCTTCACCGCGTTCGTGATGGTGCATCTGGAGGCCGGGCGCGCCAAGCTGCACGGCCTGCCGAAAGAGGAATGCCCCGATCCGTGGCGTGCGGTGCGCGAACGCTGGTATCTCGTGCTGCCGCTGCTGATGCTGGTGTTCCTGCTGTTCTCCGGCTACACGCCGCTGTTTTCGGGCATGGTGTCGCTGGCGCTGACGGTCGTGCTGATCTTCGGCTTCGCGCTTGCCGCCCGCATGGGCCAGACCGCGCTGCGCGTGATGTTCTGGATCCTGATCGGGCTGGCCTGCTCGGCCTTCTTCAAGTTCGGCATCGGCGCGATCCTCGCGCTGGCCGGCGTGATGGCCGCGCTGCTCGCCTTCGTCAAGGGCGGCCGCGAGACGCTGCGGCTGGCGGTCGACGCGATGGCCGACGGCGCGCGTCATGCGCTGCCGGTCGGCGTGGCCTGCGCGCTGGTGGGCGTGATCATCGGCGTGCTGACGCTCACCGGTGCGGCGACGACCTTCGCCGGCTACGTCATCCAGATGGGCGAAAAGAGCCTGTTCCTGAGCCTGTTCCTGACGATGCTGGTGTGCCTGGTGCTCGGCATGGGCATCCCGACGATCCCGAACTACATCATCACCAGCTCGCTCGCCGCGCCGGCGCTGCTCGAACTCGGCGTGCCGCTGATCGTCTCGCACATGTTCGTCTTCTACTTCGGCATCATGGCCGACCTGACGCCGCCGGTGGCGCTCGCCGCGTTCGCCGCCGCGCCGATCGCGAAGGAATCCGGCATGAAGATCGGGCTGCAGGCGATGCGCGTGGCGATCGCCGGCTTCATCGTCCCGTACATGGCCGTTTACGCGCCGGCGCTGATGCTGCAGACCGGCGACTGGACGGATGTCCTGTACGTCGTGTTCAAGGCGGTCGTCGCGATCATCCTGTGGGGCGGTGCGGCGATCGGCTACTGGCTCGCGCCACTGCGCTGGTTCGAGCGCGCGTTCGCGTTTGCCGCCGCCGCGTTCCTGATCGTCGCGCTGCCGCTGACCGACGAGATCGGGTTGGCGATGGCCGCCACGCTGGTGATCTGGCACGTCGGCCGCTCGCGCGCACGCCTGCGGCTGGCGCGCGGCCAGCCGGCGCGGTGACTGCGCTGGCCGTCTGCCTGATCGCGGGCGCGTTGAACGTCGCGGTACCGGCACGATCGTTCACGCTCGCCTGGCGGCACACGGTCGAAAAGGTGTTGTGGGAGGAGGACTACGTCGTCGCCGGCGAGTGGCTTTATCTGTCCGGCGCGCGCATCCGCGGCAGCGGCGCGGGCATGGAACCGCCGGCAGGTGCCGTCCTGCAGCACGGGGCCTGGCACTATCGGCCGCCGCACCGCTGGCATCGCGCCATCGAGCTGGCGCGCTCCGAGTTCGGCGCCGACTACCTGCTGTGCATCGATGGCCGTTGCCGCAGCCTCACCGCGCTGATCGGCCCGCCTGCCGGCGCGGTCACGGTCGCACCCTGTCGGCGCTGACCTCTTGCGTGGCGCCGGCAAGGACGCGCGCCAGCGGGGCGCGCAGCCAGTCAGCCTCGAGCGCGCGCTTCACCCAAGCAGCGAGCGCCTCGTCGCGTGCCAGCAGCGTGTTCTCCGGGTCGACCGCAAAGCGCTTGAAGACCTCCACCAGGTCGGTGCGTTCGGGGTCGCACACGAGCAGCCAGCGTCCAGCGTTGACCCCCTCGAGCCGGGCAACGTAGTTCATGCGCTCCAGCTCGCCAAGCAATCGCTCCGCTTCCTCGGGAAACAGCCGCACCGCGCGCGCGAGCGTTGCGGTGTCGATCCGCGCCGCCTCGCCGCCGCGTCTCCGGCCCTCGTACAGCGCACGCAGCAGCGCCACCGCGGTGACAAAACGATTGCCGGCGCGGCGCTCGTCCGCGAAACGCGTGCTGCGCAGCATCGGCAGCGTGGCGGCGATCGCCGCGCCGAACAGCACGACGAACCACGCCAGGTACACCCACAGCAGGAACAAGGGCACCGCGGCGAATGCGCCGTAGATCGTCGCGACCGTGCCCGTCCGGATGTAGGCCGCGAAACCCTCGCGGATCAGCTCGCCGACGATCGCCGCGGAGAATCCGCCGATCAGCGCGTCGCGCCACTGCACCTTGCGGTTGGGCACCAGCACGTACAGCGAGGCGTACGCGAAACCGCTGACGAGCAGCGGCAGAAAGTCGAGCGCTGCGCGCAGCAGCCCCGGAAGCTGCTGCACGATGCCGGCGGAGGCCGACAGCAGGTAGGACGTGGCCGCCAGGCTCGCGCTGATCAGGATCGGTCCGAGCGTGATCAGCGTCCAGTAGATCACGACGCGCTGCACCCACGGACGCTGCTGTCGGACGAGCCACAGCTCGTTCAGCGCGCGCTCGACCGTGTGGATCATCAGCATCGCGGTGGCCGCAAGGAACGTCAGACCGAGTGCGGTCAACTGCGTCGCTTTTGCCACGAAGTTGTTCAGGTAGCGCAGCAATTGCGCCGCGTACTGCTCGGGCAGCAGCTCGCGCAGCAGGTTCTTCTCCAGCGCCGCACGGAACTCGCCGAACATCGGGAACGTCGCGAAAATCGAAAGGGCCACCGCCAGCAGCGGCACCAGCGCCAGCACGGTGGTGAAGGTCAGGCTGCCGGCGACCTGCGGCAGCCGCATCTGGCGCGCGCGTTGTGCGGCAAACTCGAGCACAGCGCGCGCCTGCTCGAATTTCGGGCGCAGCCGCGTCGGCCATTCGCCGACGCGTGCGAGCGCGCGCAGCGCGTGTGCGACTCCGTCCCTGGCGCGAGGCAGCGGCTTCGAACTCATCCGGGCCGGCGGCGCTCTATGCGGGCGTTTTCAGCATAATCCGGCCAGATACTAATCGGCTGCGCATCGACTTGGACGTCCTCGTGCTCTACTACAGCCGCCACGGCGCGACGCGGCGGCTCGCCGAATGCATCGCGCAGGGCATCGACGGGGTCGACGGCACGCACGCGCGGCTGCGCACCGTGCCGCCGGTGGCGGCAGTGACCGAACGCAGCGCGCCACCCGTTCCGCCCGACGGTGCGCCGTATGCGGAGCTGCGCGACCTCGAAGAATGCGAAGGGCTCGCGCTGGGCTCGCCCACGCGCTTCGGCAACATGGCCGCGCCGCTGAAGTTCTTTCTCGATTCGACCAGCGGGCTGTGGCTGGCGGGTGCGCTCGCCGGCAAGCCCGCATGCGTGTTCACGTCGACCAGCAGCCTGCACGGCGGGCAGGAGTCGACGCTGCTGTCGATGATGTTGCCGCTGCTGCATCACGGCATGCTGCTGCTGGGCCTGCCCTACACCGAGCGCGACGTGGGCACGACCGCCAGCGGCGGCGGCCCTTACGGTGCGAGCCATCTCGCGCGCCAGGACGGACCGCCGCAGACGCTGACCGACGAGGAGAAACGACTCGCGATCGCGCTCGGCCGCCGGCTCGCCACCACCGCCCTGAGGCTGCGCGGATGATCGGCAACGCGCCCGCGATCACCTCCGCCCAACGCGGCGCGCGCGGCCTTGCGATCGCGGCCTGGTTCGCGCTCGCGGTTCTGTGCGTGCTGTGGGAGCTGTGGCTCGCGCCGCTGCGGCCGGGCGGCTCCTGGCTCGTGCTGAAAGTCGTGCCTTTGCTCGTGCCGGCGCGCGGGGTGGCGCGGGGAGACGTCTCGGCCTTCCAGTGGGCCACGTTGATCGTCCTGCTGTACGTGGCCGAAGCGGCGACGCGCGCGTTCGAGCCGACGCCGTATTCGACGCTTGCGTGGATCGAACTGGTGCTGGCGGCGGCGTTTTTCGCCGCGGCGATCGTTTACTTGCGGCCGTTCAAACTGGCGGCGCGGCGCCGCGCGGCGCAACGACCCGGATGAGCCTGATCGACGAGCTGCGCGCGGCGATCGGCGCCGCGCACGTGTTGACCGAAGACGCGGACACCGCGCCCTATCTCACGGATTGGCGCAAGCGCTACCGCGGCAAGGCGCTCGCCGTCGCGCGGCCGGCGACGACCGAAGAGGTCGCGCGGGTCGTACGCCTGTGCGCCGCCGCGCGCGCGCCGATGGTCCCGCAGGGCGGCAACACGGGACTGGTCGGCGGCGGCACGCCGGATGCGAGCGGCGGCGCGGTCGTCGTGTGCGTGCGGCGCCTGAACCGCGTGCGCGCGATCGATGTCGACAACGACACGATCACGGTCGAAGCCGGCTGCGTGCTGCAGGCGGTGCAGCAGGCCGCAGCCGAGCACGACCGGCTTTTTCCGCTGAGTCTGGCGGCTGAAGGCAGCGCAACGATCGGCGGCAATCTTTCGACCAACGCAGGCGGCACCGCGGTGCTGCGCTACGGCAACGCGCGCGAACTGACGCTGGGACTCGAGGTCGTGTTGCCCGATGGCCAGATCTGGGACGGACTGCGCGCGCTGCGCAAGGACAACACCGGCTACGACCTGAAGGACCTTTTCGTCGGCGCCGAGGGCACGCTCGGCATCATCACCGCGGCGGTGCTCAAGCTCTTTCCGCGGCCGCGCGCGCTGTCGACCGCGTTGGCGGCGGTGCCTTCGCTCGCCGCAGCGGTCGAGCTGCTCAAGCGTGCGCGCGCAACCGCCGGCAGCGCGCTGACCGGCTTCGAGCTGATGTCGGACGTGTGCCTGGCAACGGTCGCCGCCGAGCTGCCGCAGCTTTCGCAGCCGCTGCGGGGCGCAGCACCCTGGTTCGTGCTCATCGAGCTGTCGGACCACGAAAGCGAGGCGCACGCCGCCGCCACGCTCGAGTCGCTGCTCGGCGCCGCGATCGAAGCGGGCATCGTCGGCGACGCGGTCGTTGCGCAGTCGCTGGTGGAGGCGCGCGCGCTATGGGCGCTGCGCGAGGCAATTCCCGAAGCGCACGCGCGCATCGGCGGCAACGTCAAGCACGACATCGCGCTGCCGGTGTCGGCCATCCCCGGCTTCGTCGAGCGCACCAACGCCGCGCTGGCGGCGCGTTTTCCCTGGATCCGCCCGTACACCTTCGGCCATCTCGGCGACGGCAACCTGCACTACAACTTCGGCACGCAACCCGGTGTGCCGATCGCACAGGCCTTCGCCGAGGAGACCGCGATCAATCGCATCGTGCACGATGCGGTCGCCGCCTGCGGCGGATCGATCAGCGCCGAGCACGGGCTGGGACAGCTCAAGCGCGCGGAGATCGTCCGCTACAAGTCGCCGGTCGAGCTGGCGTTGATGCGACGGATCAAGCAGGCGCTCGATCCGCTGGGCCTGATGAATCCGGGCAAGGTCCTGTGAGCGAGCGTCGAGCCGGCCAACGGCATTGCGCAGGCGACGTCTGAGCGATCGACCCGGCAGTCGATGTCTCGAGACCTTGCACGGCCGCGGCGCAGCGTGCGCCGAAGAAACGTTTGAGGCCTGCACCCTCCATGCCTTTGCAGGGGGGAGGATCTGCGGGGAAACCTCGCTAGCCCGGATATTTCACGAGGTCGCCCCCGCTTGCGTGAGTTCCGTCTCGGTGAATCACCCCTGTCGCGCTTCGGGCTGCCGATCCAGTCCGTACCGCCGGGGCTACGCGGGTTTGCGCGGCGGCTGCGCGGTCATCTTGCGCTCAACTCCTCGCAAAGGCCGCCGGGCCTTTGCTGCGGCCGTCTCGCGCAACCTGCCGCGCGCATCCGCTCGCGCAACTCCCGCGTCCCCCGTGAAGTATCCGGGCTAGACTGTCGTGATCATGCAGACCCTGCTCCGTGCGGCGATCGCTTGCTGCTACCTGATTCTGGTGGCGGGCGCCGCGCACCCACAGGCAATTCAACGCTGCGAAGGTGGCGGACAGGTGACGTATTCGAACGGCCCCTGCCCGCCAGGAACGCAACCGGCCCGCACGCTCGCGCCGAGTCCCGGGCCGAGCGCCGCTGACGAAAAGGCCGCGCGCGAACGCGCGCGACGCGACGCCAGCGAGCTCGCCCGCATCGAGCGCGAGCGCAAGGCGGACGCAGCGCGCGCCGAAAAACAGCGCCAGGCGCTTGCCAAGAAAGAGCAGGCGCAGGCCCGCGAGTGCCGCAAGCTCGAGCTTCGGCTCACCCAGGCCAAGGACGCGTTGGCGCGCGCCACGCTGGCCAAGCGGGCCGACGCCGAACGCAAGGCGCGGCGCGCCGAGGAGCAGTACGAGCAGCAGTGCCGCAAGGGTTGAGCGCGCCGCGCGGCGGTTCCGACCGGGTTCTCACGACCGCAACGATCCCGGTGACAACGGTGCCACCTCTGCCAGCGACCTCTGATGATTAATAGCTCCAACGGCAATTCGAGGGGTGGCGGCCCGCGAGAGGGCCATCAAGGCCGCGCTCTTGGCGTCGCTTGCTGTTTCGCTGCCTCTCGATGTTCCTCGAGGAGCTTGGCCACGGGAGCGTTGACATCGACGCCTTCTTCCTCGGCCAAGTGCGTAAGCGCATTGGCGACATCGGCATCCAGATGCACCGGCCGCACGACGCGCGCGCCAGCGCGGTCGAACTTGCCGCGCGTGCCCTTCGAGAAATCGATCTCTGCCGGCATTTCGTCGTCAGCGGGTTGATGCGTTTGTTTCGCGTTCATCGTTGCTTCCCTGCTCGCCGCTATCGCGGCGTTTCGTGATAGTCCTTGCGTTCGCGTCGCGTCGCTTCGCGCGCCGAGATGATGCGGATGGGCGCCTGTGTCGGCGTGATCTGCTCGAACGAATGCGATACCGCGAGCAGCCTGCCTTCGGCGGTCATGCCCAGCGTGAACCAGCGTTCTTCCGATTGGCTGCGCGCTTCGTCCAACACCGTCAATGAGAGGTGGCTCGTTTGGCTGAGCTTTCGCCGCTGACACGTGGCGGTCCCGTCGCTGCGGTACGAAGACCGCCGCCGGACGGCGATTCTGTGCGCCGCCGTTTCGGCGCGGCTTGTGCCAGGAACCGCGGCGCCGGTCAGCCGGCAGTCGCGCGGCGCGCGCTGACGCCCCGCCAAAGCTTGTTCAACGCGTGGTAGGCCACCAGCCATGGCGGCATGCGCAGCCAGGCGGCCCGCGCCTGCAGCAGCACCGATGCGACGAGATCGCGCAGGCGTGGACTGCCGTCCGGGTCACCGGGCGGCAGCGTCCGTGCCGCCAGCGCACCCAACGCGGTGCGAGCGAGCCAGGGCGGGCGTACGGCCTCAAGCTCGCGCTCGACACCGTCCGGAATAGGCGTGTCCAGCCAGGCTCGCGCGGCCGCAAGCGCATACCAGAGCGGACGCGTCAACCGATGCAGCCGCGCGCGGTCAAGCAGTACGGTCCAGAAAGCTGCGGTCGTACCGAGGTGACGAACGAGTGCATCGAAGTCGACCAGATCGCGCAGCCGGTCCGTGCAATCGGAGTCGTGAAACAAGTGCGCGGCCGCGTGCAGCAACTGATCGGCCGGCGCCAGCGCGAGAAACGGCGTTCCGTCGATCGGCACCGCTGCGGCGAACAGTGCCTCGGTGTCCGGCTTCAATCGCCCGAGCGGCGGCAGGACCGTATGGTGCAAGTCCAACTCGAGTGCCTGTCCGGCGCATTGCAGCGGCGGCAACTCGTGCGACCAGGCACGGTAGTAGTGCTGATCGTACGGGTCCGACTTCTCGAACTGCCAGCCGGCCGCCAGCAGCGCGCGCTCCAGCCCGTCGAGCGCAGTGCGCGGCACCATCAGATCGACGTCGGCCGGAAGGCGCCCGGCGGCGAGCGGCAGTTCCTGTGCGATGTAGGCAGCGCCTTTGAGCAGCACGGCCGTACCCGCAGAGGCCCGCACGACGGGCGCGATGGTCTGCAGCAGAAAGAGCGTCTTTTGGCGGCGATGCCGGGCCTGCAGACGCCCGGCCGCCAGCTGCCGCTGCACCACGTCGGGCAGCGGCGTGTCCGCCAGCGCCGCCTCGGCTCGCGCGGCAAGCACGCCGAGCAGTCGAGCGCGCCGCGCCGTGCGCAACAGCACTTCCCAGTGCCTCTCGTCAAGCGTGGTGCAGCGGCGCGGATCGACGAGCGACTCAAGCAACAACCGGACGTGAGCGGGAAGCGCCGCACGGGCGGGCAACATGGCGCAGGATTCTAGAGCGCCGATCGGCGCGTCGCTGACGTCACTGGAAGTATTGGGCGGACCATACTCAACGCGCGCCGGCCCGCTGCCCCGCCCGGCGAACCTGCTGCGGCCACTTCAACTCGGAACCTCTTGAGCCGCAAAAAACCTTGCGACAAGTGGCAACCTCCCGGCGCCCGCAGCCGTCGTCACACCGAGCCGCCTCCTGCATCGTCATTCCGAGCCACCGGCGAGGAATCTCGGCCGCCCGCAAACACGGGCGCTCTTGCTTGCAGCCCGCCTGATCCGCCAGCGCCGACTTTCCGCGACCCTTGTCAAACAAGGAGAACACGGAGAGAGACTCGAAACCGCAAGCCCCGTCCTCCATGTCCTCCGTGTTCTCCGTGTGAAAGACTGACAAGCTGTTCGAAAACCCGATACCGTCGCGTGCGCTCGGGTCGACGGAACCGTGCGTTCGGAGCCGAAGAAACTCGCAAGCCGGCGGTGTCCCGAGGTTAGGTGATCACCCACGGTCCCGAGTTTGTGGACGCGCGGCACGAAATGGCATCGTCGTCTAGCAGCCCGGCGATGGCTGCGACGGCACGTCTCAGCTCACCGTAGCGCATCTCGTAGCACGCGCTCGCCGCGACGACGCGTCCCAGCGCGTCGAAGGCGTCGGGGCCAAGGAATTCGTAGTTGAACGAGTTGACCGCCAGTCGGGCAAAGGCCCGCGCACGCGGCACCGGCTCGATCTCGACGCCGACGCCGGGATCGAAGCGAGGAAACACGACCAGCCTCGGCGCCGCCGGCGCATGACGCGCGGCGACGTGCTCGGCGGACGGTGCCAGGTGCGCGACGGTGCCCTTGTGCGTCTTGGGAAAGCGCGGGCCCATCGAGGCGTGAGGCGCAAGCGCCGCGATGACGTCGATCGATTCGTTCTTCAGCGCCACCGGTCGCAGCAGCGGCAGCAGGAGGGCATCGGCGAGGCGCACGACACCGAACTCGTCGGACAGCAGGCGGAAGCCACCGAGTGCAAGCGCCGCGGTCAACGTGCTCTTGCCGGCGCCGGGCAAGGCCGGCAACAGGACTGCGTGGCCATCACGTTCCACGACGCCGGCGTGCAGCAGCAGGTAGCACGTCAGACGGGTGGCCAGCGCATAGTTCATCCCCCACTCGAGCAGCGGCAGCGAAGTGTCGCGCGGAAAAGGGTCCAGCTCGCGCACGCCGTCGATCAGCAGCTCGACCTGCGGGCGCACCCAGCGCCGGAGTCCGTGCGGGCGGCGCAGGTGAACCGCGACGTCGCATGCGCGAGCCGGTTCGCCGGGCGTATAGCCGCCGTACACCGTGTGCAACAGCTCCGCCAGTTCGGGGGCATCGCTGCGCACGCGGGCGCGCGCAGCGCCGAAATCGAGCGCGAGGCCCTGGCCCTGCAGCCATGTCCGCAGCTCACCGGGTGCGAGGTCAGCGATCCGCAAGCGGCGTCTCGTCGACTTCGTGCACGAGCCGCAGCGCCACCAGCTCGTCGAGCAGTCGCCGCGCATGCGCGGGCGCCGCATCGCGTTCGGATTCGACCAGCGCTTCGCCGAGGAAGGCGGCGACCCGATCCACCGTGCACGGTTGCCGCAGCAACTCGAGGACGGCCACTGCGGCCTCGTTCAGAACGTGGGCGTCCCAGGACAGCGGATCGAAGACGACCGCCTCGTCGCCGAAATCAAGACATCGAACTCCCGCGACCGCTCGGTAGCGGGCTTGCATGGGCGATGGCTACGCGCGTCCGCCTGCGAATGATCCGTAGCAGCTCATCGTCGCCGGCACCGCGCCGGCGGGGCGCTGCAACGAGATGCGCGAATACTGGGTCGTGCTGCCCTTGTCGAACCAGACCAGCGCCCAACGGGAGCCGGTCCCGGTGACCGCCCAGTCCGGGTGCAAGACCCGGCCAAAGTCCAGCGCTTTGTGCGGCGGCTCGACGTTGACGTACACGTTGCGGCTCTGATCCAGGAAGTACCAGCCCTTCACGTGGCCACGATGAGCCAGCTGAACCACTTCGACTTTCTTGCGGAACATGTTGTCCCGCGCTACGGAGAAAAATGCTTCGCTGTGATCCAGATGCGAGCGCCGCAGGCAGCGGCCAAAGCTGGACCATGCCTGCGCCGATGCCGATGAGACCGTGAGCACGGCAGGCACAGCGAGCGAGCCTTTGATGAGCCGGCGACGAGTCGAGCTGGTATCCATGACATCCCATCCAAGCGTCCGCCACGCGAGTCACGCAGGGCCGCGCCAAAACTTCCCTAATTCCAGTTTCATCATAGGCGTCCCGTCATCTTGGTACAAGCGCCCTTCATCGGGAATTTTCCGGAGCTTGCGGTCGCGCTTCCCGATCGTCGATGGGAACGATGCCCGGTCCCTTCCCAGGCTGCCGTCAGCGTCACGCGCCGCGTCCTGCACCGACAATGTGAATCGTTTCCGCTCCCCGACGCCGGGCCGAACGTCTCCAGCCGCGGGCATCGCTTTGGTCAGGCACCGAAGTGCGGTGACTGTCGATTCCGCGCCCATGCAAATCGGGGCCGGCCGGTTCCGGGCTAGACTCGGCGCGCGACGCCAAGGTCGATACGAAGGGGGTCCAGATGCCGCCTGCCGCCGTTCCTTTCCGTGACGCGATCCGCCCGGGGCTCCTAGGCGCACTGCTGGCGGTCGCCGGCCTGCTCGCCGCGCCGTCAAGCGACGCCAACAACGTGCAGCGCTGCGAGGATGCGGCCGGCCGAGTCACCTACTCGAACGAGACCTGCCCGCCCGGTACGAAGAAAAGCCGCGCGGTGGATACGTCGCAGCCGGTCGAGGCGGATGCGAAGAGCGCACCGGCCGATCGGAAGGACCTGCCCCGCACGGTACGCGTCGAACGCACGCCCACCCCGGCGAAGGCCGTGGCGGTCAACAAGGACGCCCTGTGCCGCGAACTGGCCACGCGTGTGAACTATGCGCGGCGCGATCTCGAGGTTGCCTCGCCGCAACAGCGCGCCTCGGCCGAGCTGGCGATGCGCCGCGCCCAGGAAGACTACGACCTGGAATGCAAGACCGAGTGAACGGCACCATGGCCAGCCGCCGCAGAGTGCGCAGACCGCACCGGATCGGGCGATCGCCCGATCGCGGACCTGCAGGCCGCGGCACGCGGCGCAACGCCTGAAGGCGCGGTCGCGAGCGCTCTCCGGTTAACCGCACGCCGGTGGGCAAGCCGCTGCGGGCGAGCCGCCTGCCGGAAGGATCGCCAAGGGCGCCGCCGAGCGCGCCGTGTCGGCGCCCGCTCCCGGCGCGGCAGCCGGCTTTCGGTGAAGCGACTGTGGCCAGCCCGCGCGGGAACACCGGCGGTGCGTTCTTCATCGTGAGACGGCGCATCGTAGCGGGCCTCAAGCCGGCGGATGCCTGTTCCGCGCTTTCCCTGCGCTCGACGATGAATACCCGCGCCGTTTGCGGTGCAGCCGCAATCCGCGCTCAGGCAGCGATGCGCTCGGGCTTGCGAGCGGCGAAGGCGCGCGCCGCGGCGGCGAGCGCATTGGCCCCTTCGCGCGCGAGAAAGGCCGGATCGCTCAGCATGCGCCGCCATGCGCGCGCGCCGGGTTGCCCGGCATACAGACCGAGCATGTGGCCGACGATCGCGCGCGGCGCATCCCCGGCCGCCACACGTCGCGCCAGATACGACGTCATCGCGGCGACGGCCGCCTCGCGTGTCGGTGGCGGGCCGGCCTCGCCGAACAGCGCGCGGTCGACGTCGGCAAGCAGGAAGGGATCGTGATACGCGGCGCGGCCCAGCATCACGCCGTCGACGTGCGCCAACTCGTCCAGCGCCTGCGCGAGCGACGCGATGCCGCCGTTGAGCACGAACGTCGCATCGGGAAAGTCGCGTTTGAGACGGCGCACGACCGCGTAGCGCAGCGGCGGCACCTCGCGATTTTCCTTCGGGCTCAGCCCCTTCAGCCAGGCGTTGCGCGCATGCACGATGAAGACGCGGCAGCCGGCCTCGGCGAGCGCACCGACGAAATCCGCCACGAAGCCGTAGTCCTCGTTGCGATCGATGCCGATGCGCTGCTTGACCGTCACCGGGATCGACACCGCGTCCTGCATGGCCTTGATGCAGTCGGCCACGAGCCGCGGTTCGGCCATCAGGCACGCGCCGAACGCGCCGCGCTGCACGCGCTCGGACGGGCAGCCGCAATTCAGGTTGATCTCGTCGTAGCCCCACCGTTGCCCGAGCCGGGCACAGTGGGCAAGCTCGGCGGGCTCGCTGCCGCCCAGTTGCAGCGCCACCGGATGCTCGGCCGGATCGAAGTCCAGGTGCCGCGCGACGTCGCCGTGCAGCAGCGCGCCGGTGGTGATCATCTCGGTGTACAGCCGCGTGCGCCTGGACAGCACGCGATGAAAGTAGCGGCAGTGCCGGTCCGTCCAGTCGAGCATCGGCGCCACGCACAAGCGCCACGGGTTCATCGCTGCAGCAGCCACTGGATGACGCTCTTGGCGATGAAGCCGAGGATGCCGAAAGCCAGCACGAAGAACAGCACGAAGGTGCCGAAGCGGCCGGCCTTCGAATCGCGCGCGAGCTTCCAGATGATCATCAGCATGAAAGCGATGAAGCCGCCCACGCCCCAGGTCATGCCGAAGTCGGTGATCTGGCTTTCGGTCAGAGCGAACAGCGTGCCGTCGGCCATCGCTCACTCGTTGCGTAGCGGCAGGTCCGAGGCGTCGATCAGCGCGCGATACGCGTGCCAGGTCGCATGCCCGATCACCGGGACGCTGATCAGGAAGCCGAGCATCGCGGTGGCGAGCGACAGCGACGTGGCGATCAGGATCACGAGCGCCCACACCAGCATCGGGCCAGGGTTGTCGCCGACCGCGCGCACGCTCGCCAGCAGCGCCGCAGAAAGTCCGATGCGGCGGCCCAGCAGCAGCGGCGGCGAAACGACGGAGATCGCGAAGACGATCGACACCCCGAGCCCGCCGAGCACCGCCCACTCGAGAAACAGCACGTTGCCCTGCTCGATCGCGACGTAACGCAGAAACTCGATGGGGCCGCGCAGCGGCACCTTGACGAACAGCGCAAACAGGATCGCCGAGCCGACGACCCACAGCGTGCCGAGCACCGACAGCAGCAGACCGAGCTGGACGAGTTGCCAAGTGCCGCGTTGCCAGGCGGCGATTGCTTGCGCCAGACCCGGCGACTCGCCGCGTTCGATCAACCGACTCAGCTCGTACAGCCCGGTGGCGAGGATAGGACCAACGATCACGAATCCGGAAAACGCGCCCGGCGCCAGCCACCAGTACCGGAACGACAGCGCAAGCACGGCCCAGCCGCCAACCGCGACGAAAGCGCCATGGACCAGCCCGGCGCCGGGGCAGCGCATGAAGTCGCGCCAGCCGAGCGCGAGCCATCGAAACGGCGCGCCGATCGGCACCGTGCGCACGCGGATGGCTGCGGTGTCGGCCATGGCGCGAGCTTAGCCGATCGACGTCCCACGTCCGGCCCGCGCCGGCGCGCGGCCCGCCCGACGATCGCTCGGGCAGCCGGCGATGCGTGGCGCGCCGGACCTCGCGCACCTGTCATGACCTGAGACGCGTCGCCCCGCCCGGGCGGGTAAGCTCGTTGAACGCGAGCGCAGCCAGTACGACGGCGCCGCCGGCCAGCGTCGAGCGCGCCGGCACTTCGCCCGCGCCGATCCAGGCCCACAGCGGGCCAAGCAGCACCTCCAGCAGCGCCAACAGCGCGACCTCGGCGGCGGACAGGTGGCGGGCGGCGGCGACCATCAGCATGCAGGGCAGCCCGAGCTGGAAGAACCCGAGCAGCGCCAACAGCACCATGTCGCGCGGCTCGGCGCGCATCGGCAGCGCCAACGGAAGCATCAGCACGACCGACAGCACCGCACCGACGAACACGGCGGGAATCAGATCGACCGACTGGCCGCGCTTCTTCAGCGTCACCACGTTGATCGCCGAGGCCAGCGGAACGCCGAAGGCGACCGCCATGCCGGCCAGATGTCCGCCTGCGTCCAGCCTCAGCCCGTCTGCGAACATCCAGCCGATGCCGAGCATCGCAACGCCGATGGCGACCCAGGTGCGCGTCGGCACGGGCGTGCGCAGGACCACCCACGCCAGCAAAGTCGTCGCCAGCGGAGCGACCGCCAGCACGATCAGCGTGTTGGCGACCGTGGTCAACGTCAGCGCGAGCATGAAGCAGCAAAACATCGCACTCCACATCAGTCCCGACAGCAGCCCGGCGCCGCCGGCGCGCTTGAGGCTGCCGGCCAGGTCGCGCTTGAACAAGGCAAGATAGCCGCCGACGAACAGCGCCGCGAAGAAGCTGCGCCAAAGCGTGATTTCGAACCGGCCGTGCTGCTGCAGCTCGGCCGACAGATGGCGCGTGACCACGCCGGCGATGCTCCACAGCACCGGCGCGGCGACCATCAGCGCCAGCGCGCGCCGATGTGCGCGTCGCTCGGATTCGACGTCCAGCGAGGCAGGGACATTCAGCATGGAGACGGCGAGCGCACGCAGATCCTTCGTCGGTCCGACCCCCGGCTTGCGCGTTGCCCGGGTCAGCGTGGTCGACTCGGCCCTCGGCGCCTGCTAGGCCGCCGCGCGCTCGGCGCGCTTGCGCTCGTGCTCCTTGAGGAAGCGCTTGCGCAGGCGGATGCTGTGCGGCGTGACTTCGACCAGCTCGTCATCGGCGATGAACTCCACCGCGTACTCGAGCGTCAGCCTGATCGGCGGCACGAGGTCGATCGCGTCGTCCTTGCCCGCGGCGCGCACGTTGGTGAGTTTTTTCTCGCGGATCGGGTTGACCACCAGGTCGTTGTCGCGCGAGTGGATGCCGATGATCATGCCCTCGTAGACCTTGTCGCCCGGGGAAACGAACATGCGGCCGCGTTCCTGCAGCTTCCACAGCGCATAGGCGACCGCCTCGCCGTCGTCCTGGCTGACCAGCACGCCGTTGCGGCGCTCGCCCAGCGAACCGGCCTTCTCGGGCGCGTACTCGTCGAAGACATGACTCATCAAGCCGGTGCCGCGCGTCAGCGTCATGAACTCGCCCTGGAATCCGATCAGACCGCGCGCGGGGATCCGATACTCCAGGCGCACCCGCCCCTTGCCGTCGGGCTGCATGTCCTGCAGGTCGCCCTTGCGCCGGCCCAGTTCTTCCATCACCGCGCCTTGATGCTGCTCCTCGATGTCGACCGTGAGCAGCTCGTACGGCTCGTGGCGAACGCCGTCGATGTCCTTGAACAGCACGCGCGGGCGCGACACCGCCAGCTCGTAGCCTTCGCGCCGCATGCTCTCGATCAGGATGGTCAGATGCAGTTCGCCGCGGCCGGCGACTTCGAAGACGGTCTCGTCGCCGGTGTCGCGCATGCGCAGCGCGACGTTGGACTTGAGCTCGCGCTCGAGTCGCTCGCGGATCTGGCGGCTGGTGACGAACTTACCTTCGCGGCCGGCGAGCGGACTGGAGTTCACGCAGAAGTTCATCACCAAGGTCGGCTCGTCGACGCGCAACAGCGGCAACGCGTCCGGCGCCTCCGGCGGGCACAGCGTGCAGCCGATGCCGATGTCGTCGATGCCGTTGACCAGCACGATGTCGCCGGCGCTTGCCTCGTCGACCAGCCGGCGTTCGAGCCCCTTGAACTTCAGCACCTGGTTGATGCGGCCGCGCGTGGTCGGCGCGTTCTGTGCGCCCTCGGGACCGTGCAGCACGAGCACCTCCATGCCCGGGCGGATGCGCCCGCGCGAGATGCGCCCGATGCCGATCTTGCCGACATAGCTCGAGTAGTCGAGCGAGCAGATCTGCAGTTGCAACGGCCCGTCGGGATCGTCGTCGCGAACGGGGACGTGGGCGAGGATCGCCTCGAACAGCGCTCGCATGTCGCCGCTGCGCACATCCGGCGTCGTCCCGGCATAACCGCCGAGCGCGGACGCGTAGATCACCGGGAAGTCGAGCTGCTCTTCGGTGGCACCGAGTTTGTCGAACAGCTCGAAGGTCGCGTTGACCACGTCATCGGGGCGCGCGCCCGGCCGGTCGATCTTGTTGACGACCACGATCGGCTTCAGCCCCTGCGCCAGCGCCTTGCGTGTGACAAAGCGCGTCTGCGGCATCGGCCCTTCGACCGCGTCGACCAGCAGCAGCACACCGTCGACCATCGACAGAACGCGCTCGACTTCGCCGCCGAAGTCGGCGTGCCCCGGCGTGTCGACGATGTTGATGTGCGTGCCCGCGTATTCGACCGCGCAGTTCTTGGCGAGGATCGTGATGCCGCGCTCGCGTTCGAGCTCGTTGGAGTCCATCACCCGCTCGGCGACCTGCTGGTTGTCGCGGAAGGTGCCGCTCTGTTGCAGCAGCTTGTCCACGAGCGTGGTCTTGCCGTGGTCGACGTGGGCAATGATGGCGATGTTGCGCAGTGCGCGGGTCATGGAGGCAGTTCCTGTCGTGCCGAGCCGCTTACCTCGACCCGCCCCGCCGTTTCCGCGGCGGGCCAGGTCGGCCAGCGGATCAGTCGGCGATGGCAATCAATCGGCGCGGATTCAGCATGCCGCGTTCGTCCAGCTCGGCCAGGCCGAGCAGTCTTTCGTTCGGGCCGTAGACGCGCCGGCGCCCGGGGCCTTGCGGCGGCACCCCGAGGTCGAGCTGGCCGCCGTGCACGAACAGCGCCGCCTGCCGCTGCCCGAGGTCGACGCGCGGCACACCCGCCAGCAGCGTATCGACCGGCAGCAACCATTCGCGCCGCACCGCGGCCGGCATCGCCTTGAGCGCGGCGAGCGTGACGGCGCGCTCGACCGTCAGCGCACCCACGCGCGTGCGCCGCAGCGCGCCCAGATGCGCGCCGCAGCCGAGCGCCGCACCGATGTCCTCGGCGAGCGTGCGCACGTAGGTACCCTTGCTGCAAGCGACCGCAACACGCGCCCGGGTGCCGTCGAAGTCGAGCAGTTCGAGCCGCTCGATGCGCACGCTGCGCGGTGCGCGCTCGACTTCGATGCCGCGCTGCGCGTAGTCGTATAGCGGCCGGCCGTCGCGTTTGAGCGCCGAGTGCATCGGCGGCGTCTGCCGGATCGTGCCGACAAAGCGCGCCAGCACCGCCGCAAGCTGCGCGCGGGTGACCGCGACCGGTCGCGTTTCGATCACCGTGCCCTCGGCGTCGGCGGTGCTCGTGCGCACGCCGAGCGCGAGTGTGGCCTCGTACGCCTTGTCGGCTTCGAGCAGATCGGCGGCGAACTTGGTCGCTTCGCCGAACGCGAGCGCGAGCAGCCCGGTGGCGAGCGGATCGAGCGTGCCGGTATGGCCGGCCTTGGCCGCGTTCAGCAGCCGGCGCGCCTTCTGCAGCGCCAGGTTGCTGCTGATGCCGCCCGGTTTGTCGAGCAGCAGGACGCCGTCGACGGCGTCGCCCTTGCGTCGTGCGGGCACGGCGGCCTCATCCCTTCGGCTTCTGCGAATCGGGCGCGACGGCGTCGGCGATCAGCTTGTCGATCTCGAAGCCCTTCTCGACTGAAGCGTCGTGGACGAACTTCAGCGCCGGCACCGTATGGATCTGCAGTCGCTTGAACAACACGGAGTGGAAGTAGCCCGCCTTGTCGTTGAGCAGCTTCGCCGCGATTTCGGGTTCCGCGCCGAGCACGGTGAAGTAGACCTTCGCGTGCGCGTAGTCCGGCGTGATCTCCACGCCGCTGACGGTGACCAGTCCCGCGCGCGACACGGGAATCTCGCGCTGGATGAGTTCCGCCAGATCGCGCTGGATCTGGTCGGCGATGCGCTGGCCGCGCTGGGGTTTCTTGCCGCTTCGGGTCATCTTGGAACTCACCACGGAAAAACGCAGAACTCGGAAGGCGTGAATCTTTCTACCGCGCGGCCCGCTGGCGTCGCTGCGCGGTGCTCGGGCCTCGCCTGTCTACCTGTTACGTCTCGGCCCGGCGGCTGCCGCCGCTTGGCCAGCGACCCGCCCGCGACGCATTCCGCATGCCTTCTCGGAGGAAGAGCGAACCGCAGCGAGCCGGTCTGCCCCTGCGGTTGCCCGTGCTCCTCTTGTCTGGCGTGCTTGATCGATCCTTCCTACAGCGTGCGCGCGACTACCTGCACCTCGAAGATCTCGAGCTGGTCGCCTTCCTTGATGTCGTCGTAGCCCTTCAGCGACAGACCGCACTCGAAACCGGCCTTGACTTCCTTGACGTCGTCCTTGAAGCGCTTCAGCGACGACAGCTCGCCGGTCCAGATCACCACGTTGTCGCGCAGCAGGCGCGCATTCGCGGTGCGCTTGACCACGCCGTCGAGCACCATGCATCCGGCCACCACGCCGACCTTGGGCACGCGGAAGATCTGCCGGATCTCCACGAGCCCCAGCACCTGTTCGCGCTGCTCGGGTGCCAGCAGGCCGGACAGCGCAGCCTTCACGTCGTCGACCGCGTCGTAGATGATGTTGTAGTAGCGGATCTGGATGCCGTTGCTCTCGGCGAGCTTGCGCGCCTGTTGATCGGCGCGCACGTTGAAGCCGATGATCACGGCCTTGCTGGCGAGCGCGAGGTTGACGTCGCTTTCGGTGATCCCGCCGACCTGCGCGTGCACGACCTGCACCTTGACCTCGTCGGTCGACAGCTTGGTCAGCGCGTGCACTAGCGCCTCCTGCGAGCCCTGCACGTCGGCCTTGATGATCAGCGGCAGCGTGCGCACCTGGCCTTCGCCCATCTGCTCGAACATGTTCTCGAGCTTGGCGGCCTGCTGTTTGGCCAGCTTGGTGTCGCGGAACTTGCCCTGGCGATACAGCGCGATCTCGCGCGCCTTGCGCTCGTCGCCGAGCACGATCAGCTCATCGCCCGCGGCAGGCACGTCCGACAGGCCGACGATCTCGACCGGGATCGAAGGCCCGGCCTCCTGGATCGCCTTGCCGTTCTCGTCGAGCATCGCACGCACGCGTCCGAAGCACGCACCGGCGAGCACGACATCGCCGCGCTTGAGCGTGCCGCTTTGCACCAGCACGGTGGCCACCGGGCCGCGCCCCTTGTCGAGCCGCGATTCGATGATCAGCCCTTTGGCGGGTCCGTTGCGGACCGCCTTGAGCTCGAGCACTTCGGCCTGCAACAGCACGTTTTCGAGCAGCTCGTCGATGCCCTTGCCGGTCTTGGCCGACACCGGGCAGAACGGCGAGTCGCCGCCGTACTCCTCGGGTACCACGCCTTCGGCGACGAGCTCCTGCTTGACGCGCTCGGGGTTGGCCTCGGGCTTGTCGATCTTGTTCAATGCGACGACCAGCGGAACACCGGCGGCCTTGGCGTGCGCGATGGCTTCCTTGGTCTGCGGCATCACGCCGTCGTCGGCGGCGACCACCAGCACGACGATGTCGGTGGCCTTCGCACCCCGCGCGCGCATCGCGGTGAATGCCTCGTGACCCGGGGTGTCGAGGAAGGTGACGATGCCGCGCGGCGTCTGCACGTGGTACGCGCCGATGTGCTGCGTGATGCCGCCCGCTTCCCCGGCCGCGACCTTGGTGCGGCGGATGTAGTCGAGCAACGACGTCTTGCCGTGATCGACGTGGCCCATGATCGTGACCACCGGCGGGCGCGGTTCGGCCACCGCTTCGGCCGCAGCACCGGCTGCCGTCTCGGCGAGCAGCGCTTCGGGCGAATCGAGTTTGGCCGCGACCGGGTTATGCCCCAGCTCGGTAACGACGATCATCGCGGTTTCCTGGTCGAGCACCTGGTTGATCGTCACCATCTGGCCAAGTTTCATCAGCACCTTGATGACTTCGGAGGCCTTGACCGCCATCTTGTGGGCGAGATCGGCCACCGTAATGGTTTCCGGCACGCTGATTTCGCGCACGATCGGCTCGGCAGGTGCGGCGACCGCCGCGCGCTCTTCTCCACGCTCGTCGCGGCCGTGCCGGCTGCGGCCCTTCGGGCCGCGCCAGCCCGCCGCCCCGCCGGAGGTGTCGCCGCGCGTTTTCAGCGCGCGCTTCTTGGCCGCATCCTCGGACCAGCTCGACGCGAGCTTGCCCGACTTGACTTCCTTGACGCCGGGCTTTTTCTCCTCCTTCTTCGCTTCGGCCGGCTTCGCTTC
Source organism: Burkholderiales bacterium (assembly GCA_037442465.1). Lineage (GTDB taxonomy): Bacteria > Pseudomonadota > Gammaproteobacteria > Burkholderiales > Burkholderiaceae_F > DSNY01. Next base: position 4,162 of record JBBIQI010000002.1, on the reverse strand, counting down.
CGCCTTGGCCGCCGGCTTGTGCAGGGTGCCTTCGGTGGTCGGTGCCTTCAGCACCTTTTTCGGCGCCGACATCATGCTCTTGATCGCGGCGACCTCTTCCTCCACCGCGCGGCGCGCACGCTCCTGCGCGAGCTGCGCCTGCTTCGCGGCTTCGTCGGCGGCGCGCTGCTCGGCGCGGATGCGCTCGACCTCGGCATTGGCCGCGGCCTCGCGCTGCTTGGCCGCTTCGAGCGTTTCCTGCTCCTGCCGCTGCGCCTCCTGCACCTCGCGCTGCGCGCGTTCGGCGCGCTCCTTGGCCTCGGCCATCTGGCGCGCGACCAGCTCGGCCGCACGGCGCGCCTCCTCCTCGCGCTTGGCCAGTTCGGCGGCATCGATCACGGGCGCGGCCGGCGCGACTGTCGGCGCCGCCTCGGGTTCGGCCACGGCCGCTTCGTCACGCTTGACGAAGACGCGCTTCTTGCGCACCTCGACCTGGATCGTGCGTGCCCGTCCGCTGCCGTCGGCCTGCTTGATCTCGGTGGTCTGCTTGCGCGTCAGCGTGATCTTCTTCTTCTCCGGCGCCTCGGCGCCGTGCGCCTTGCGCAGCGACTCCAGCAGACGCGCCTTGTCCTCTTCGGTCAGCGTGTCGCCCTCGGCCTTCTTGTTGACGCCGGCGGCGCGCAGTTGTTCGAGCAGCAGTTGCGGCGGAACCTTCAGTTCCGCGGCGAACTGGGAAACGGTGTTGCTAGGCATAGATGATCTTCCCTCGCTGCTTGTTTGCTTCGGCCCTGCGCGTTTTCCCGTCAGCGGCCGTCCATCACTTGCTGGCCGCCTCTTCGGCGAACCAGTGCGCGCGTGCCGCCATGATCAGCGTCTTGGCGCGCTCCTCGTCGATTCCGGTCATCTCGACCAGCTCGTCGACGGCCAGTTCGCCCAGGTCGTCGCGCGTCTTGATGTTGTTGCCGGCGAGCTTGGCCGCCAGCTCCTTGTCCATGCCCTCCAGCTCGAGCATCGCGGGCTCGACCTTCTCGAGGTTCTCCTCGCGCGCGATCGCCTCCGTGAGCAGCGCGTTGCGCGCGCGCGTGCGCAGCTCCTCGACCGTCTCGGCGTCGAAGGCTTCGATCTCGAGCAGCTCGTTGACCGGCACGTAGGCGATCTCGTCGAGCGTGGCGAAGCCCTCGGCGATCAGGATGTTGGCGATCTCCTCGTCGACGTCGAGCTTTTCCATGAACAGCGCGCGGGTCGCTTCGTGCTCGCCCTGCCGCTTCTGCTGGTACTCCTCGTCGGTCATGATGTTGATCTGCCAGCCGGTCAGCTCGGAGGCGAGCCGCACGTTCTGGCCGCCGCGGCCGATCGCGATCGCCAGGTTGTCCTCGTCGACGACCACGTCCATCGCGTGCCTGTCTTCGTCCACGACGATCGAGCTGACGTTCGCCGGGGCGAGCGCGCCGATGACGAACTGCGCCGGATCGTCGGACCACAGCACGATGTCGATGCGTTCGCCGGCCAGCTCGTTGGTCACCGCCTGCACGCGCGAGCCGCGCATGCCCACGCAGGTGCCGATCGGATCGATGCGGCGGTCGTTAGTCCACACGGCGATCTTGGCGCGCACGCCGGGATCGCGCGCGGCCGACTTGATCACGAGCAGCCCCTGCTCGATTTCGGGCACCTCGAACTCGAAGAGTTTCTTCAGGAACTCGGGCGAGGTGCGCGACAGGATCACCTGCGGGCCGCGCGCCTGCCGGTCGATCTTCGCGACGTACGCGCGGACGCGGTCGCCGATGCGCAGGTTCTCCTTCGGAATCATCTCGGACCGCGGCAAGCGCGCCTCGATCTTGCCGATCTCGACGATCGCGTCGCCCTTGTCCATGCGCTTGATCGTGCCGCTGACGATCTGGTCGCCGCGCGCCAGAAACTCCTGCAGCAGCTGCTCGCGTTCGGCGTCGCGGATCTTCTGCAGAATCACCTGCTTGGTGTCCTGCGCGAAGCGGCGGCCGGTGGTCACCTCCTGCTTCGGCAGCGGCTCCTCGATGTACTCGTCGACCTCGATGTCCGGAATCTGTTCGCGCGCCTCCGACAGCAGGATCTGATGCCCCGGCTCCTGCAGCCCCGCTTCGTCGGGCACGACGATCCAGCGCCGGAACGCCTCGTAATCGCCCGTCTCGCGGTCGACCGCAACGCGGATCTCGACGTCGTCCTCGTGGAACAGCTTCTTGGTGGCGGCAGCGAGCGCCGATTCGAGCGCGCCGAAAACGATCTCGCGCGGCACGTTCTTCTCGCGCGCGAGCGCGTCGACCAAAAGCAGAATTTCACGGCTCATTTTTGCCCGCTCCTGAAGTTCAGCACCGGTACCAGCCGCGCACGGTCGAGATCCGCGAGTGCGAACTCGATCGTCTGCGGCGGCGCCGCCAGTTCGTCCGCCGTGCGTCGCGCCTGTACGCGCGCACGCCCTTTCATCCGCCCCGCAGCGGTCGACCGAGCGCTCGCGTCGTCGGGCGCGACTTCCATCCGGATACGCTCCTGGCCGGCCGCGCCCGCTACGCCGAGCAACCGCCCGCGAAAGCGGCGGCGGCCGGACAGCGGCGCCAGCAACTGCACCTGAACCTGCGCGCCGGCAAAGCGCTCGAAGTCGCGCGGTTTCGCGAGCCGCCGGTCCACACCGGGCGACGACACTTCGAGCCGGTCGTAGTCGACGCCCTCGACCGCGAACAGGTGTGTGAGCTGGTGGCTGACGCGCTCGCAATCGTCGACGGTCACGCCGCCGGCCGTCGGCGCGTCCACCGTCACGCGCAGCAGCCCGCCGCCGGCGCGCTCGACATCAACGAGCTCGTAGTCGAGCCCTGCGACGGTGCGTTCGATCAACGCGAACAAGTTTTTATCGACCCTTGCCACAAAACACTGCTCCGGCGATCGTCGCGACCGATCGCGCTGCCGCTTGCGCCACTGCGGCGCCAAAAAAAAATGGGCCCGAAAGCCCATCTTCGCGATTCAACAGGCCTGCACGCCAATGACCGGCGCCGCGTGCAGCCGACGGGCACCCGATCAGAATCCGATGCGAGCCCTTCGGTAGACGCGCATTATAGGGGCCAAGCCTTGTCGGAACAAGGGCTTAGCTGGGCTGCCGCCGCGTCAGAAACCGCGCGAGGACTTGGGGCGCCGGAAGCGCTGGTGCTGGCCTATTCCGGGCCGCTGCCCGCCCGGGCGGCCACCGGCCGCGATGTAGCTCACGGTGCTCGTCAACGGATCCGGCTGGCGCGGTCCCGACCGCTCACGGTTCTTGCGTTGACCCTGCGGACGCTGCCCGCCGCCGGACTTGCCGCGCACCTCGTCGACGGCGATGCCGAGATCGTGCATCCAGGCCTGCACCCACTCGGGTGACAGTTCCTGGTAGCGACCGCGCGCAAGCGAGCGCGGCAGGCGGATCGCGCCGTAACGGATGCGGATCAGGCGGCTGACCTCCAGCCCCACGGCCTCGAACATGCGGCGCACCTCGCGGTTGCGTCCTTCGGCGATGACCACGCGATACCAGTGGTTCGCACCTTGACCGCCGGCGTCCTCGATGCGCGAAAACGCGGCGGTGCCGTCGTCCAGCGGCACGCCGGACAGCAGCCGCTGTTTCTGCTCTTCGGTCAACTCGCCGAGCACGCGCACCGCGTATTCGCGTTCGACTTCGTAGCGCGGATGCATCAGACGGTTGGCCAGTTCGCCCGACGTGGTGAACAGCAGCAGGCCCTCGGTGTTGAAATCGAGTCGCCCGACCGCGACCCAGCGGCCGCCCGAAACCTTGGGCAGCTTGTCGAAAACGGTGGGACGGCGCTCGGGATCGTCCTGCGAGACGATTTCGCCGGCCGGCTTGTGATACAGCAGCACGCGCGGCGTCCTGCCAGGCTGCCTGCGCACCAGCGGCTTGCCATTGACGCGGACCTGATCGGTCGGCAACACGCGTTGGCCGATGTGCGCAGGCTGGCCGTTGACGGACACGCGACCGGCGATGATCAGCTCCTCCATGTCTCGCCGCGAACCGATGCCCGCGTCGGCCAGGACCTTGTGCAACTTGTCGGACTGCGCGGCCAGCGCCTGCTTGGCGGCGCGGCGGCCGCGCTCGAGCAGCTCACGCGGCAGAGGCATCGGCGGCATCGCCGCGGGGTTGATCTCGTCGCCTTCGCCGGCTAACGGCACCACC
>JBBIQI010000001.1:0-74905 GCA_037442465.1 Burkholderiales bacterium | reverse complement strand
CAGCCGCCCAGCGCCCGCAGCGCTCGTCACACTGAGCGGCTTCCTGCATCGTCATTCCGAGCCGCGCGAGCGAGGAATCTCGGCCGTCCGCAAGCACGGGCTCTGTTGCTTGCAACCTGGCTGATCCGACGGCGCCGACTTTCCACGACCCTTGTCAAACACGGAGAACACGGACAGAGATTCGAAACCGCAGGCACTCTCCTCCGCGTGCTCCGTGTGCTCCGCGTGATCTCGGCCGTCCGCAAACACGGGCTCTCTTGCTTGCAGCCTGCCTGATCCGCCAGCGCCGACTTTCCGCGACCCTTTTCAAACACGGAGAACACGGAGAGCACCGAGAGAGACTTGAAACCGCAGGCCCTGCCCTCCGTGTGCTCCGTGTGCTCCGTGTGGAACTGAGCCGCCCGAAAGCCCGAGATCCCTCGCGTGCGCTCGGGATGACGGAGCCGGTGCGTTCGGAGCCGACAAGAAAATCGTTCAACAGCCCGGGGGCTCGGCGGTCCGCACCGCACTCGTCCGGTCGGTCTCGTTGAAGCGGCACCTGGCGCTAAGCGCGGATGCGTTAACCTTGGCCGCATGAAGCTCAACCTGCTTGCCTATCGCGGTGCGCAGCCGCAGCTGGCCGGCGAACCACGGCACTTCGGCGACGGCGCCGCGCTGATCGGCCGCGTCACGCTCGGCGCCGCTTGCTGGTTCGGCGCCGGCGCGGTGATCCGCGCCGACGGCCACGACGTGCGCGCCGGCGACGATCTGTGGCTGGGCCCGCGCGCCACCGTGCACATCGCGCACGATCTGTACCCGACCGTGATCGGGGCGCGCGTCTCGGTGGGCGAGTACGCGGTGCTGCATGCGTGCGAAGTCGGCGACGATTGCGTGGTCGAGGAACGCGCGGTCGTGCTCGACGGCTCGGTGCTCGAAGCGGGCGCGGTGCTCGCCGCCGACAGCGTCGTGTTTCCGCGCACGCGACTGGCGGGCGGCGCGCTCTACGCCGGCCGCCCGGCGAAGGAAGTGCGCAAGCTTTCCCCCGCCGAGCTGGCGCAGTGGCGCGAGCGGCTGCGCTCGCGCATCCGCGCGCATGCGGCACCGTACCCGCAGTCGGATCTGCGCGAGCCGCTCGAGCGCTTGGCGTTCGTCGCCAACACCGCCCGGCTGCGCGGCGACATCGCGCTCGCCGCTCGCGTCAACCTCTGGTACGGCGCGTTGCTCGACGCCGACGGCGGGCAGATCGCGATCGGCGAGGCGAGCAACGTGCAGGACAATTCGTTGCTCGCCTGCAGCCCGGGCGGGCGGCTCGAAATCGGCCGCGGCACGACGATCGGTCACAACGTGCGCGCAACCGATTGCGTGATCGGCGACCGCGCGCTGATCGGCATCGGCAGCGTGCTGGCGCCCGGTACGCGCGTCGAGGACGAGGTGTTCGTGGCCGCCGGCGCGACCACGACGCCGGGCCAGGTGCTGAAAAGCGGCTATTTTTACGGCGGCCAGCCGGCGCGCGTGATCGGGCCGCTGGACGAGCGCAAGCGCGATCTGATCGCGGTCACGATCACGACCTACTGCGAGTACGCCGAAGAAATGAAGCGCGTTCAGGCCCTGCCTGCGCGCCCGGACCCAAGGTGAGCGACACGCTGCTGAAGTTTTTGTTCCACGGCGCACCGGTGCGCGCCGAGGTCGTTCAACTGCGCGCGGCGTGGCAGCAGATGACCGCGCTGCACGAGTATCCGCCACCGGTCGCGCGGCTGCTCGGAGAAATGACCGCGGCGGCGGCGTTGCTGTCGACGACGATCAAGTTCAACGGCGCGCTGGTCCTGCAGATTCACGGCGACGGTCCGGTCAAGCTGCTGGTCGTCGAGTGCCAGTCCGACCTGGCGCTGCGCGCTACCGCCAAGCTGCGCGCAGGCGTCCGCGTGCCCGACGACGCGGGTCTGCGCGAACTGGTCAACGCCGGCGGGCAGGGCCGCTGTGCGATCACACTCGACCCGAAGGACCCCAAGCCCGGCCAGCAGGCGTATCAGGGCATCGTTGCGCTGGAGGGGGCGTCGATCGCGCGCGCGCTCGAAGGCTACATGCGCCGCTCCGAGCAGCTCGACACGCGGCTGTGGCTCGCCGCCGACGATGCCGGCGCGGCAGGGCTGCTGCTGCAGCGGCTGCCACGCGTCGGCGCCGCGGCCGACGACGACGACGGTGAAACCTGGCAGCGCGCCGTCACGCTCGCGAACACGTTGGGGGCGCACGAACTGCTCGCCACCGGGCCCGACACGCTGATGCGCCGGCTGTACTGGCAGGAGCAGCTCGACCGCGTCGCCGCGCTTACACCTCGTTTCCAATGCACGTGCTCGCGCGCGCGCATCGGCCGTATGCTGGTGTCGTTGGGGCGTGCGGAGGTCGACTCGATCGTGGCCGAGCTCGGCTCGGTGATCGTCACGTGCGACTTCTGCAATGCGCGCCACGAGTTCGACGCGGTCGACGTCGGACAGTTGTTCTCGACCGGCTCGACCGCGCCGGGCTCGCAGGAGCCGCTGCATTGAGCGCCCCGTCCTTGCAGGAGGATGTATGCCTCGCAACGCAATCGCCATCGTCACGGCCGGTCTGCTCGCCGGCTGTGCGACAACGCCGCTGCCCGATGGCAGCCGCATCGAGCGACTGCCAGCGTCCGAAACCGCCGCCGCGCCGACGCTGACGCCGGAACAGGCCCGGCAGATGGCGCAGCAGAACGCGCAGATCCTCGCCGAGCAGAATGCCGCACGCGCGCGCGAAGAGCAGCTCGAGGCGTGGCGCCGCACCAATCAGCAGTACTACTTCGACCTGCACTACGGTCGCGTGTGGCCGTATGGCCCCTACTGGTACGGCCCGCACTGGAGTTGGCGCCCGCGCTGGTCGCTCGGCTTCGGCTACCACGGCGTGTGGCCGTAAGCCGCGCCGGCCGGCACCATTCAGGGCGCCATCGTCCGCTCCATCTCGCGCCGGAAGCGCACGGCGGCATCGTCCTCGTCGATCTCGACGTCCTGCCAGCGCACCGCACCGCCCTGGGCGACGGGATTCTTCAAGCGCCGCCCGTGTGCGAGCCCGAGCGGCAACGCGCCGATGCGCAGCGACTTCGCCGCCGGCATCAGCCGCCCGTAGACGGTGTAGCCGCCTTCGCCGTCGAGCATCTCGCCTGCGCGCAGATCGCGTTTGGCGGTGGCGACCACGTCGGCGCTGAAGGCCGTCGGCGCGCCGGTGGGCTCGCCGCGCAGGCCCACACTCGCGACACTGATTCCCAGCTCCAGTCCGATCAGGTGATACGGCTTGTACATCGCCGCGTACCTGCCGCTCGGATCGGTGACGAGCCCGTACTCCTTGAAGCAGCGTTCGACGTACTCGCTACCTGCATCGAAAGTCACGTACACGCCCCAGCGCAGGTCGCGAACCACCGGGCGGCCGTCTCGTTCGAGACTGGAAACCACCTCGACCTGTCCGCGCCGTTCGAGTAATCCGCCCGCCTCCCGCGGCCGCAGCACGCGCGGCAGATCGTCCACGCCGCACGGCGGAAAAGCCAGGCCGTCGGGCGCAGCCAGTCCCGTCGCGTTGGCCACCGCGCACATCTCGATCGCGCTCTTGGTGCCGTCGAGGAAGCTGTTGAACATCTGCGCATTCAGGCCACCGCGCGCGGCGTCCTCGGGCGCGATGCCGTAGTGGTGCCAGACGGTCTCGGGCGTCGAGGCGTGGTACGCGGGCAGGTACTTGGTGCCCTTGCCGGCGGCGATGACCTCGAAGCCGCCGGCGCGTGCCCAGTCGACCAGTTCGCAAATCAGGGCCGGTTGATCGCCGTAGGCGAGCGAATAGACGATGCCGGCTTGCCGCGCCCGCTGCGCCAGCAGGGGCCCGGCCAACGCGTCGGCCTCGACGTTGACCATCACGACGTGCTTGCCGTGCTCGCAGCAGGCCAGCACGTGCACGATGCCGGCCGCCGGCGCGCCGGTGGCGTCGATCACGATGTCGACGTCGTCCGAAGCGATCAGGCGTCGGCTGTCGTCGGTGAACGAAACCTCCGCGATCTCCTGCTCGTTCCAGCCGACCCGACGCAGTGCGTCGCGGGCACGACCGACATCGAGATCGGCGACGGTCGTCACGCGCATGCCGGGGGTGCGCCGCGCTTGCGACAGATACATCGAGCCGAACTTGCCGGCGCCGATGAGTCCGACGCGCAGCGGCCGACCCGCGCGTTCGCGCTCGACGAGTTTGGCGTACAGATTCATTGCGCCTGCTTCTTTTCGGCGGCGACCGTGGACGGTGGCGTCACGAACTGGAAGAACAGCTCGTCGCCGCGAATCATGTTCAGTTGCTGCCGCGCGCGCTCCTCGATCGCCTCATGGCCTTCTTTCAGGCTGCGCACTTCGGCGGCCAACGCGGCGTTGCGCGCGGCCGCCGCGTTGTTGGCCTGCTGCTGCGCCTGCAGACTGCGTTGCAGTTCCCAGACGCGCAACCACCCGCCCTTGCCGAACCACAGCGGCCACTGGATCGCCAGCAGCAGCGTGCCGAGGACGATCGCGAGCGCGCGCATCGCCGAGGCGGCCGCTACCTCAGGTTGTAGAACGCGCCGCGCCCCGGGTAGCTGGCGACGTCGCCGAGGTCTTCCTCGATGCGCAGCAACTGGTTGTACTTGGCGATGCGGTCCGAGCGGGACAGCGAGCCGGTCTTGATCTGCAGCGCGTTGGTGCCGACCGCGATGTCGGCGATCGTCGCGTCCTCGGTTTCGCCCGAGCGGTGGCTGACGACCGCGGTGTAGCCGGCGCGCTTGGCCATCTCGATCGCGGCGAAGGTTTCGGTCAACGTGCCGATCTGGTTGATCTTGATCAGGATCGAGTTGGCCACGCCGCGTTTGATCCCCTCGCGCAGGATGCGCGTGTTGGTGACGAACAGATCGTCGCCGACGAGCTGCACGCGCGCGCCGAGCGTGTTCGTCAGATGCTCCCAGCCATCCCAGTCGTTCTCCGCCATGCCGTCCTCGACCGACAGGATCGGATACTTGTCGCACCAGGTCGCGAGCAGGTCGGTGAAGCCCTTCGCGTCGAGCGCGAGCTTCTCGCCGTCGAGGTGGTACTTGCCGTCGCGGTGGAATTCGCTTGCCGCGCAGTCAAGCGCCAGCGCGATCTGACTGCCCGCCTCGTAGCCGGCGCGATCGATCGCCTCGAGGATCAACCGGATCGCGGCCTCGTGGTTCTTCACGTTCGGCGCGAAGCCGCCTTCGTCGCCGACCGCGGTGCTCATGCCCTGGTCGTGCAGCAGCTTCTTCAGGGCGTGGAAGACCTCCGCGCCGAACCGGACCGCCTCGGCGAAACTCGTCGCACCGACCGGCACGATCATGAACTCCTGCAGGTCGAGGTTGTTGTTCGCATGCGCACCGCCGTTAATCACGTTCATCATCGGCACCGGCATCTGCATCGCCCCGCTGCCGCCGAAATAGCGGTACAGCGGCAGCCCCGCTTCCTCGGCGGCAGCCTTGGCCACCGCCATCGACACCGCGAGCATCGCGTTGGCGCCCAGCCGCGACTTGTTCTCGGTGCCGTCCAGGTCGATCAGCGTGCGGTCTAGGAACGCCTGCTCGTTGGCCTCCAGGCCCATCACCGCCTCGGAGATTTCGGTGTTGATGTTCTCCACCGCCTTGAGCACGCCGCGGCCGCCGTAGCGGCTCTTGTCGCCGTCGCGCAGCTCGATGGCCTCGCGCGAGCCGGTCGACGCCCCGGAAGGCACGGCCGCGCGGCCCATCACGCCGGACTCGAGCAAGACGTCGCATTCGACGGTGGGATTGCCGCGCGAATCGAGGATCTCGCGGCCGATGATGTCAACGATGGCACTCATGGCTTGTTGTTTTCTGGCTGAGCCAGCCCTTCGACGATGAACATGTTCATGATCGCCGCATTCGCGCGGGCGGCGCGCGCGCGTGCGTACTCGGCGGAGTCGTAGAACGCACGCGCGGCCTGCAGCGACGGGAAGCGGAGCACGACGACGCGCCCGGGCGCGCGGCCCTCGAGCCGCTCGCTGCGGCCGCCGCGCACCAGAACCTCGGCGCCGTACGCCTGCATCGCGGCGGTCGAAAGCTTCTTGTATTCCTCGTATTGCGCCGGATCGGTGACCTCGACGTCGGCGATGATGTAAGCAGGCATGCGGGTCGGGTGTCGGCCGTCGGCCGCTCGTCAGTGGAAGCGGGTCTCGATGAAGCCGTTTTTCTTCGTGACGCGGTCTAATTCGACCAAGGTTTCGAGCAGTTCGCGCATCCGGTCGAGGGGCACCGCGTTGGGGCCGTCGGATTTCGCGTTCTTCGGGTCGGGATGCGTTTCCATGAAGATGCCGGCGATACCGACCGCGACCGCCGCGCGCGCGAGCACCGGAACGAACTCGCGCTGCCCGCCGCTTGACGTGCCCTGCCCGCCCGGCAACTGCACCGAATGCGTGGCGTCGAAGACGACCGGGCAGCCGGTCTCGCGCATGATCGCGAGCGACCGCATGTCCGACACGAGGTTGTTGTAGCCGAAGCTCGCGCCGCGCTCGCAGGCGAGGAAGCGATCCTCGGACAGCCCCGCCTCGCGCGCCGCCTCGCGCGCCTTGTCGATCACGTTCTTCATGTCGTGCGGCGCGAGGAACTGGCCCTTCTTGATGTTGACCGGCTTGCCGCTGACGGCGCAGGCGCGGATGAAGTCGGTCTGCCGGCACAGGAACGCCGGCGTCTGCAGCACGTCGACGACCTGCGCCGCGACCGGCACTTCGTCTTCGGCGTGCACGTCGGTCAGCACCGGCACGCCGATCTTTCGCTTGACCTCCGCCAGGATGCGCAGGCCTTCGTCGATGCCGAGCCCGCGAAAGCTTTTGCCCGAGCTGCGGTTGGCCTTGTCATAGCTCGACTTGTAGATGAACGGGATGCCTAGGGACGCAGCGATCTCCTTCAGCTTGCCGGCAGTCTCCAGCGCCAGCGACTCGGTCTCGACCACGCAGGGACCGGCGATCAGGAACAGCGGACGGTCGAGTCCGACCTCGAAACCGCAAAGCCTCACTCCGCACCCCTGCGAAGCACGAATGCCTCCCCTCGCCCGCCCGGCGGGGCAGGCCTCGGGGGTGAGGGAATCAGGTGCGGCCTCATCACGCGACCTTCTGGAGCGCTGCGCTGCGCCGCGCCTGTTCGTACGCGATGGCCGCTTCGATGTACGCCTTGAATAACGGATGTCCGGCGCGCGGCGTCGAAGTGAACTCGGGGTGGAACTGCACGCCGATGAAAAACGGATGCGCGGGCAGTTCCATGATCTCCGGCAACTGTTCGGTCGGCGTGCGCGCCGACACCTTGTAGCCTTTCGCTTCAAGCTGCGGCACGTAGGCGTTGTTGACTTCGTAACGATGGCGATGCCGTTCGTTGACCTCGGGCCCGTAGATCCGCCAAGCGAGCGTGCCCGGTTCGACCGGGCACCTCTGCGCGCCCAGCCGCATGGTCCCGCCGAGATCGGACTGGTCGCTACGCCGCTCGATGCGCCCGGTGCGATCCGTCCACTCGGTGATCAGCGCCACCACCGGATGCGGCGTGTCGGGATCGAATTCGGTCGAGTTGGCCCCCGCCAGTCCGCACACGTTGCGCGCGAACTCGATGGTCGCCAGTTGCATGCCGAGGCAGATACCCAGATACGGCACGCGGTTCTCGCGCGCGAACTGGATCGCCTTGATCTTGCCTTCGGTGCCACGCTTGCCAAAGCCGCCGGGCACGAGGATCGCATCCAGGTTCTTCAGCGCGCCGGGGCCATCGCGCTCGAGTTGTTCCGAATCGACGTACTCGATCGTCACGCGCGTGCGCGTGTGGATGCCCGCATGCGTCAGCGCCTCGTTCAGCGACTTGTACGAGTCCGACAGGTCGACGTACTTGCCGACCATGCCGATGCGCACTTCGTTCTCGGGATGCTCGAGCGCGTACACGAGCCTGTCCCAAACGGACAGGTCGGCCGGCCGCGACACGATGCCGAGCGCGAAGCAGACGATCTCGTCCAGCCCCTGCCTGTGCAGCATCGACGGCACCTTGTAGATCGAGTCCACGTCCCACACCGAGATCACCGCGTTCAGCGGCACGTTGGAAAACAGCGAGATCTTGGCCCGCTCCTCCTCCGGGATCGGGCGATCGGCGCGGCACAGCAGCACGTCGGGTGAAATTCCGATCTCGCGCAGCTTCTGCACGCTGTGCTGCGTCGGCTTGGTCTTCAGTTCGCCGGCCGAGGCGACGAACGGCACCAGCGTCAGGTGCACGAAGCAGCACGAGCCGCGCCCCAACCGCAGGCTCATCTGCCGCGCCGCTTCGACGAACGGCAGCGACTCGATGTCGCCAACGGTGCCGCCGATCTCGACGATCGCGACATCCGTCTTGCCGTCCCACGCGGCCTTCGCGCCGCGCTCGATGAACTCCTGGATTTCGTTGGTGACGTGCGGGATCACCTGCACCGTCTTGCCGAGATACTCGCCGCGGCGCTCCTTCTTGATGACCGACTCGTAGATCTGGCCGGTCGTGAAGTTGTTCACACGCTTCATCTTCGCCGAGATGAAGCGTTCGTAGTGGCCGAGGTCCAGGTCCGTTTCGGCGCCGTCCTCGGTCACGAAGACTTCGCCGTGCTGGAACGGCGACATCGTGCCGGGATCGACGTTGATGTAGGGGTCGAGCTTGATCAGGGTGACTTTGAGGCCGCGCGACTCGAGGATCGCGGCGAGCGAGGCGGCGGCGATGCCCTTGCCGAGGGAGGACACCACGCCACCGGTAACGAAGACGTATTTCGTCATGTTCGTTGGGTGCCGCCTGCGTTGCCGCAGCGCGCGCGTTACCGGTAAAGCGGCAGTATACGCAACGCGATCGGCCGAGGACTGCGGATCGACGCCTCACCGCTGCGGGCCGCCGCCGACGGTCGCGGGAACGGGCAGCGGAAGTCTTCGTTCGGCCAGCACGGCGCGCAGCCGGTCCGGGTAGTCGGTGATCAGACCGTCCACCCCCAGATCGATCAGGCGCGCCATGGCGTCCGTCTCGTTGACGGTCCACGGCAGCAATTTCAGTCCGAGCGCCTTCGCCTCGGCGGCCGCGGCCGGCGTGAGATTGCGCCAGAACATCGACCAGGTGCCGCAGCCCGCCGCCTGAACCAGCCGCGGCAACGAGTCGCCGTAGTCGGCGCGCTTCAGCCCCGCGTGCCATGGCGAGGCGCCACTCCCGTCCGGCCGCACCGTATCGAAACCCTCGGCTTCGATCGTCAGACACGAGGTGGGGATCTCCGGCGCGATGCGTTTGACCTCGACCAGCGTTCGCCAGTCGAACGACTGCACCGTCGCGCGGTCGGCCATGCCGGCGCGGCGCAGCGTGTCGACGACCGCGCGCGCGAACTCGGCTGGGGCGGGCGCATCGGCCTCGTCGGGCGCGAGCTTCGTTTCCAGGTTCAGGCGCACCGCCGCGCCGCTCGCCTTGACCAGCTCGATCAGCTGCGCGAGCGACGGGACGCGTTCGCCGTCGGCGGGTCGCTGGTGCGGCCATTGGCGCGCGTAACGGTGCGCGGGGTCGATGCGGCCGACGTCGTAGCGGAGCAGCTCGTCGAACGTCAGCGCGCGGATGGCCGGCCCGGGTGACGCGAGCCAGCGGCCGTCGGCGTCACGCACGACCGCCGGACTCAGCCGCAGGTCGTGCGCGAGCACGAGCACGCCATCGCGGGTCATCGCCAGATCGGTCTCGATCGTCGAAACACCGATCGCCAGCGCCGTGCGAAAACCCGCCAGCGTGTTTTCGGGTGCCAGTCCGCGCGCACCGCGGTGGCCCTGCAGATCGAATGGCAGCGCCGGTGGTGCAACGATCGCCAGTGCGACCAGCAGCGAGGCGGCGAGCGCGCCGCGCAGCCGCAAGGAAAGCGCGCCGACTTGAGGGGTCGCTGCCTGGCTGTCTTGATCGACATCAAACGGACCGGGCGATCTCGCTCGCCTTGTCGGAAAAGTTCCGACGTCCGGCCGGCAGAAACTCCTCATCCGTTCGGCCTCTCGGAATCCGGCGGTAGCGCGGCTAGTATCCGCGCATCGTCCACGCGTACTTCGACCCACCGCATGCCGGCCATGTCCATCGATCCCAACGCGCTTGGCGTCCAGCGCACGGCGTCCGCCGATGCGCTCGACGTCGCGCTCGAGCGCACGCGGCGCGGCCAGGCCGAACTGGAGAAGCCGCAACTGAATCTGAGCGGGCCGCAACGCCGCTTGCTGGCCGCGCTGAACGGCGCGCGCACGCTGCGCGAAATCCTCGCGGTGGACCCGGGGGTCGACGCAGTCCGCGTGCCGCGAAACGCCGCGCGCCTGGTCGCATTCGGGCTTGCCAAGGAAGTGCGCGGCCAACTGCCGCAGCAGCTGGTCGTGTCGGCACTGAATCTGACGATGCGCGTTCCGGTCGAAGCATTGCGCCTGCAGTTGCAGCAGCAGGAGGCGACCGCCGCGCGTGCCTTGCCGAGCCCGGCGCGCCGCGCCTGGCAGCGCTGGCGGCGCCCGCTGCTCGTGGTGCTGGTGGCCGCGGCCGGGATGTCGTTGCTGCTCTCGCACCGTGGGTGGTTCGTCCGCATCAACGAGCTGGCCACGCTGCTGCGCTCGGCGTTCTGATCGCCGCCGGGCGCGCCGCGGCCTCACGCCGGCGGCCGCTTCGGCAGCGCGTCGTCGACCTCGAACCAAGGCACGCGGGTGTCGTAGAAGACGTGCGCCTGCGGCGCGCGGTCCAGCGGCGAGTCGAAGTTCGCTCGCACGACATGCATCTCGCCGGGCCAGCGCTGCGAGCGGAACAACAGCGTGCTGCCACACTGCGCGCAGAACCCGCGTTCCGCACCCGGCGACGATGCGTACCAGCGCAGCAGCCGCTGCGGGTCTGACAACTCGAACGACGTCTCATCGACCCCTACCCACGTCACGAACGCCGCGCCATGCGCGCGCCGGCACATCGTGCAATGGCAGTGCGCGATCCACTTGGTCGGGAAGCGGACGGAGAACGTCAATGCGCCGCACAGGCAGCGGCCCGTTGCGCAATCGCTCGGTTCCATGTCGGCGCACTCCGCAATCAGTTCGGTCGGCGTCTGGCGTCGGTCGGTGCCGCCGCCTGCGGCTGCCTCGCGCGGGCAGCATAGGCCACACGGCGGGTGCCGTCCACGCCTGCCGCGCAGCGGCCGTGCGAGCGGTTAGCATCCGACGGAAGCCTCCCGCACGGCGAGTCGATGTCCGCACTCAAGCCCCCCCGCCTCCCGCTGATCGACGCGCTGCGCGGCTTCGCGGTCGCGCAGATGATCGTCTACCACTTCATCTACGACCTGAACTACTTTGGCTGGGTGAAGCTCGCGATGACGCGGGATCAGCCGTGGGTCGCCTGGCGCACCGCGATCGTCACGCAGTTCCTGCTGCTGGTCGGCGTCAGCCTCGTGCTGCGCATGGCGTACAAGCCTGACTGGCGCGACTTCTGGACGCGCTGGGCGCAGATCGCGGGTGCCGCGGTGCTGGTGTCGGCGGGCACGTGGCTCGTGTTCGGGCCGCGCTACGTCTGGTTCGGCATCCTGCATTTCATCGCGGCGGCGCTCGTACTCGCGCGGCCGCTGGTCGCGCTCGGTGCGTGGAACTTCGCGCTCGGCGCGGCGGCGATCGCGGTCGGGCTGCTGGTGCGGGACGCCGCATTCAACCCGACGCCGCTGAACATCGTCGGGCTGGTCACGATAAAGCCGCGCACCGAGGACTACGTGCCGCTGTTGCCGTGGATCGGCGTCGTACTGATCGGCGTCGCGCTCGGCGCGCTGTGGCAGCGGCGCGGCCTCGCGCTCGCCCCCGCGCTGCGCGGGCTGAATGAAGCGCCGCCGCGCTGGCTCGCGTTTCTCGGCATCTGGAGCCTGACCGTCTACCTCGTGCACCAGCCGGTGCTGATGGGGGCGCTGTGGCTCGTCAGGACGATCGCCTGAGGGGGATCGCCACTTCGGGTGCATCTTTGCGCAGCCACTCAGGCTGCAGCGTGATGTGGTCGATGTTGAAGTCGCGCCGCAGAATGTGGCGCGCTTGGTGCAGTACGACCGGCCAGCGCTCGATGTCGTCGACCAGCACGTGCGCCGACATCGCACTGCGGCCCGGCACCATCGACCAGACGTGCAGATCGTGTACCGACAGCACGCCCGGAATCTGCGCGAGCGACCGCCCCACCTTGTGGTAGTCGACCCCGCGCGGCACGCTGTCGAGCAACACGAAGGTCGTCTCGCGCAGCACGCCAAAGGTCGATCGCAGGATCAGCGCCGCGACGAACATCGACAGCAGCGGATCCGCGACCAGCGGACCGCCGAAATGGATGATCAAGCCGGCCGCGAGCGCCGCGACCGATCCGAGCAAATCGCCGAGCACGTGGATGAACGCGGCGCGCGTATTCAGGTTGTCGCGGTCCTTCGACAGCGTCCACGCGACTGCGACGTTGATCAGCAGCCCGACGCCGGCGATCGCGAACACGCCGAGCCCTTTGACCGGCACCGGGCTGCGCAACCGTTCGACGGCTTCATAGAAAATCCAGGCCACCACGCCAAGCATCGCGAGCGCGTTGACAAACGCGGCGATGACCTCGACGCGGGCCAGCCCGAACGAGTGCCTGTCCGACACCGGCCGGCGCGCGATGATGTTGGCCGCAAGCGCGAACAGCAGCGCGGCCGAGTCGGTCGCCATGTGACCGGCATCGGCGAGCAGCGCGAGCGAGCCCGACCACAGCCCGCCCAGGACTTCGATGAACGCGTAGCCGAGCGTCAGCCCGACCGCGATCGCCAGCGGCCGCGCACCGTGCGGGCGCGACTGGTGCGTGTACGCGCCGTCGCCGTGCTCGTGTTCGCCGAAGTGGTCGGACGCGTTCATCCGCTAAACCGCGGTGCCAGGCCGCCGCGAACACCGTAGCGCGGGCATGAGCGCGGGCTTGCGGCACTCTGTCGCCGCCGCGGCGCCGTTCGCTCGACGATCACCGCGCACATCATCGGCCCGTTCGGGAGCCGGGCACCGACTCGTAATACGCAGAAAACCGTGCTGCTCAGGGCCTTTCCAGGACACGGCTTCGTCACGTCGCGCGGCGGCTTGGTTATCCCCGACGGTGCATTCGCCGTCCGGCACAGCAGCCTCGACCTCCCGGATGGCGGATTCGCGATCCCGCGCCGCGTCTGGGTCATCCCGAGCAACGCGAGGGATCTCGGCATCGCGAGTGGCAAGGATGCCTCGCCCCGACTCGAGTCCGACGCGCGCAACGACGCGGGTGATCGGCTCGGAGCAATGCCGAACGTCGGATCGGAGCGACCGCGCGTGGGCGACTGCGGGATCCGGGTTCATCGCACCAAGCAGGGCGACATCGCGGTCGCGCGCAGCGCGATGCGCCGCGCGGCACACACGCTCAGGCGGTCGCCGCCAAGTGCGACAGATGCACGTGACAGCCGGTCTTCAACCGCACTTCGTCAGGGGTCACACCCGGCGCGAGCTCGACCGCCTTCAGGCCATCGTCTGTCACATCGAATACGCCGAGGTCGGTGATGATGCGATTGACCACGCCCTTGCCGGTCAGCGGCAGCGTGCACCGCTGCAGGATCTTGTGCTCGCCGTTCTTGGCACAGTGCTCCATCAGCACCACCACACGCTCTACGCCGGCCACGAGATCCATCGCCCCGCCCATGCCCTTGACGAGCTTGCCGGGGATCATCCAGTTCGCCAGATCGCCCTTTTCGCTGACCTGCATCGCGCCGAGGATCGCGAGGTTGATGTGGCCGCCGCGGATCATCGCGAACGAGTCCGCGCTCGAGAAAAAGCTCGATCCCGGCAGCGCGGTGACGAGCTGCTTGCCGGCGTTGATCAGGTCCGGGTCGATCTCGTCTTCGGTCGGGAACGGACCGATGCCAAGCAGCCCGTTTTCCGACTGCAGCATCACGTCGATGCCCGGCGGGATGTAGTTGGACACCAGCGTCGGCAGCCCGATGCCGAGGTTGACGTAGTAGCCGTCCTTCAGTTCCTGCGCCGCCCGCGCGGCCATCTGTTCTCGGGTCCAAGCCATGTCGATGCCTCCAGTTCACTTCGAGCGCACGGTGCGGTTCTCGATCCGCTTTTCCGGATTCGGGTTGAGCACGAGCCGTTGCACGAAGATGCCGGGCGTGTGCACGTGATCCGGATCGATCTCGCCGTTCTCGACGATGCGCTCGACCTCGGCGATCGTCACCTTGCCGCACATCGCGACGACCGGATTGAAATTGCGCGCGGTCTTGCGATAAACGAGGTTGCCCTGCTTGTCGGCCTTCCACGCCTTGACCAGCGACACGTCGGCGCGGATCGAGCGCTCCATCACGTATTCCTTGTTGCCCCAGAAGCCGTCGAACACCATCGTCGGCTTGCCCTCGGCCACGAGCGTGCCCACACCGGTACGGGTGAAGAACGCCGGGATGCCGGCACCGCCGGCGCGCATCCGCTCGGCCAGCGTGCCCTGCGGCGTGAACTCCAGCTCGAGCTCGCCGGCCAGATACTGCCGCTCGAATTCCTTGTTCTCGCCGACGTACGACGAAATCATCTTCCTGATCTGGCGCGTGGCGAGCAGCAGCCCCAGGCCGAATCCGTCGACGCCGGCGTTGTTGCTGACGCAGGTCAGGTTCCGCACGCCCGAATCGCGCAGCGCGACGATCAGCGCCTCCGGAATGCCGCACAGGCCGAAGCCGCCCACGGCGATGGTCTGGCCGTCCTTGACCACGTCCGCCAGCGCGGCCGCAGCCGAAGGGAAGATCTTGTTCACTCACACCTCCAACGGAACTTTCGATGCGTCCGGCACACGACGCGGCGCCGCCATCGCGGGCCGTCGGCGCGATTTTACGGCGCAGCGGGCGAGCCCAGCGCCGCCCGCACATGCTCCGGCCAGGGTGCCGAGCGGCCGGCGCGGTAGTCGTACCACACGATGACCGTGCGGCCGGTGGCATAGGCCACCCCGGGTTCGTCGCTGCGTTCGATCACGATCGACATCTCCACGCTCGAGCGGCCAAGGCGCGTGACGACCTGCTTGACCACCGCGGTGCCCGGATAGCTCATCGCCTTGACGAAGTCGCACGCGGCGTGCGCAAGAATCGGGGCCTCGCCGCTGGGCAGCGTCGGGAAACCGAACTGCGCAAACCAGCGGATGCGCGCCTCTTCCATCAGACGGAAGTACTGGACGTTGTTCAGGTGCGCCATGGCATCCATGTCGCCCCAGCGCAGGGGAATCTCGCAGATGAACTCTTTCATTGCCTGGATGACCGCGTCGGCTGCCATGGCGCCGCGCGTCCCATGCGAAACGCCTGCGGCGTTGCGCCGATGTCGCTCCGGCGCTGCCGGGTCTCGAAGGTGAACACTTTGATCGTCTTGGGCGCCTCGTCGCCCGCGCGAACGTCGGGGTTCATGTGTGCCGCGGCAGACCGGGTTGCTGGACCGTCACGTCACCGACAGGCCGTCATCGGCGGCGATCACGGCGCCGTTGATGAACTGCGACTCGTCCGCCACCAGCATCAGCAGCACCGAGTCCAGGTCGTCGGGCGTGCCGACGCGCCGGCGCGGCAGCATCGCGATCAGTTTCTGCCCGGCCTCGGTGCCCCAGTGCGTATCGTTGATCTCGGTGCGGATGTAGCCTGGGCAGATCGCGTTGACGTTGATGCCGTAGCGCCCCCATTCGAGTGCCTGCGCCCGCGTCATCTGGATCACGGCCGACTTGCTCATGCAGTACAGGCCGATTTGCGGTACCACTTTCAGCCCGGCGACCGACGCGATGTTGACGATGCGGCCGCGGAAGTCCTGCTGCTGGCGCGACCGCGCGATCATGCGTTTGGCGACTTCCTGCGCGACGAAGAACGCCCCCTTGACGTTCGTGCCGAACACGTGATCGAAGTCCACGGCGCTCACGTCGACCAGCCGCTGCATGGTCGACACGCCCGAGTTGTTGACCAGAATGTCGATCGGTCCGTTGGCGGACTCGATCCTCGCGACCGCCGCGCCGATCGAGTCGAGGTCGGTCACGTCCATCGGGACGACATCGGCAGCACCGCCTTCGGCCTCGATTTCGGCGCGCAGGTCTTTCAGCCGCTCGACGCGGCGCGCGGCCAGCACGACCAGCGCGCCGTTGGCCGCCAGCGTGCGCGCAAACTGCGCTCCCAGCCCGCTGCTCGCGCCGGTGACCAGCGCGATCTTTTCCTTCAGATTGGTCTGCATATCGGTCCGCCTCGCGTGCGCGGCGGATGATCGCACACTCGATTGCGGGCTCTAACGAACTTGTCGACAATCCGCCATCCGAAAGACCGACCGGAGCCGGCATGCGGGACGTTCAGCGCGAAAGCATGGAGTACGACGTCGTCATCGTCGGCGGCGGGCCGGCGGGACTGGCCGCGGCGATCCGGCTCAAGCAGCTCGCCGCCGACCGCGGCAGCGAGGTCAGCGTCTGCGTGCTCGAAAAGGGCTCGGAGATCGGCGCGCACATCCTGTCCGGCGCGGTGATGGACCCAATTGCGCTCAACGAGCTGTTCCCCGACTGGAAGGAGCGCGGCGCGCCGCTGAATACCCAGGTCACGGAGGACCGTTTCTACATCCTCACCGAGAACCGGGCCTACTACAACCCGCACTGGCTGCTGCCCGACTGCTTCATCAACGACGGCTACTACATCGTCAGCCTGGGCAACGTCGTGCGCTGGCTGGGTCAGCAGGCCGAAGCGCTCGGCGTCGAGATCTTCCCGGGCTTCGCCGCGGCCGAGGTGCTGTACGACGAGCGCGGTGCGGTGCGCGGCGTAGCCACCGGCGACATGGGCGTCGGCCGCGACGGGCAGCCGACCGCCAACTTCCAGCCCGGCGTGGAGCTGCTCGGCAAGTACACGCTGTTCGCCGAAGGCGCGCGCGGTCATCTGGGCAAACAGATCCTCGAGCGCTACCGGCTGATGGAGGGTCGCGATCCCCAGACCTGGGGCATCGGCATCAAGGAGGTGTGGGAGATTGAGCCGGCGAAACACGTGCCGGGGCTGGTCGTGCACAGCGCCGGCTGGCCGCTCGATGCGAACACCTACGGCGGCGGCTTCGTGTACCACTTCGAGAACCACCAGGTCTCGATCGGGCTCGTGGTCGGGCTCGGCTACGAGAACCCCTATCTGGAGCCGTTCCAGGAGTTCCAGCGATACAAGACGCATCCGGCGATCCGCACGTTCCTCGAGGGCGGCAAGCGCGTCGGCTACGGCGCGCGCGCGATCAACGCCAGCGGGATCCAGTCGCTGCCGAAGCTCGTCTTTCCCGGCGGCGCGCTGATCGGCTGCGATGCGGGCTTCCTGAACGCGCCGCGCATCAAAGGCTCGCACGCGGCGATCAAGAGCGGCATGCTTGCCGCCGAGGCGGCGTTCGAAGCGCTCGCAAGCGGACGCGCGCGCGACGAACTCGCGGCGTATCCGGCCGCCTTCGAGTCCTCATGGCTGTACGACGAGCTGTATCGGGCGCGCAACTTCAAGCCGTGGCTCGACAAGGGGCTGTACCTGGGCGCCGTGATGTGGGGCATCGACCAGTTGGTGTTCCGCGGCAAGGCGCCCTGGACGCTGCACCGGAAGAAGCCCGATCACGAAAAGCTGAAGCCCGCTGCGGAGTGCACGCCGATCGCGTATCCGAAGCCCGACAACTCGCTCACGTTCGACAAGCTGTCCTCGGTGTTCCTGTCGAACACCAATCACGAGGAAAACCAGCCCGCGCACCTGAAGCTAAAAGATCCGACGGTGCCGGTCGCAATCAACCTGGCGAAGTACGCGGGCCCCGAGAGCCGCTACTGCCCGGCAGGCGTCTACGAGTTCGTCAAGACCGACGGACAGGACCGGCTGCAGATCAACTTCCAGAACTGCGTGCACTGCAAGACCTGCGACATCAAGGACCCGACGCAGAACATCGTCTGGGTCGTGCCCGAGGGCGGCGGCGGGCCGAACTACACGAACATGTGAGCAGGCTGGCACGCCGCGCCGCCGCGTCGCGACCAGGCGTGTTGCGCCGTGTGTCGGTGCGTGTGTGCCGGTGCGGGCTCGACCTTCCCGCTCGTTGACGGCGACGGCCGCGCGACCGCGTCGCGCGCCATCGACCCGCTGACGTCGCACGAACCGGTTGTCAGCCTGCTCGGCACCGAGTCGCCGATCTGCCATCCGGCCTCGACGACGCACTCCGGTGTTCCGCAGGACGTGCGCGGACAGGTCGGCATCGGCGAAGGCTTGATCCGGATGTCGATCGGCCTCGAACACGAGGACGATCCGATCGCCGACCCGGACGATGCGCTGCGCGCCTTATGAGGGCGCTCAGTCCGCAGGCTTTTCCCATTCGCCGGCCAGGTAGCGCTCGAGCCAGTAGACGCCGACGATCGTCTTGACGTCGGTGACACTGCCCTCGCGCACCCATTCGAGCAGTTCCTCCCAAGGCGCGGTGAAGACTTCGAGCACCTCGCCGGCGTCGTTGTTCGGTTCGCGCTCGCGCTTGAGCCCGCGCGCGAGGTAGACCTCGATCTTCTCGTCGCAGTAGCCGATCGCGTTGTAGAAGCCGCCCAGGTAGACCCACTCGGCCGCGCTGTAGCCGGTCTCCTCCATCAGCTCGCGTTGCGCGCACGCCAGCAGGCCTTCGCCCGGATCGATCTTGCCGGCGGGAAACTCGGTGAAGCTGCGGCGCGCCGGATAGCGGTACTGGCGCTCGAGCACGACGTGGCCATCGTCGAGCAGCGGGATCACCATCACCGCACCCGGATGGCGCAGGTACTCGCGCGTGGCGATGTGCCCGTCCGGGCAGCGCACCTGGTCCGAGTAGACCTTCAGCAGCACGCCATCGAACACCAGCGCCGACTCGAGCGTTTCCTCAGCGAGCGGATCGACGGACGCGGGCAGGTCGCTCACGACGCTATCCGCCGAGGGTCCTGATCATCGCGTTCGCGCACAACGCGAGCAGGTACTGCGGAATCGCGCCGAGCACTAGCACGAACGCGCCGTTGGCCGACAGCGCCACCCGCATGTCCTGCGCGGCGACGATCGGCGACATGTCGGCCGGTTCGTCGAAGTACATGACCTTGACGACCCGCAGGTAGTAGAACGCGCCGACCAGCGAAAACAGCACCGCAATCACCGCCAGCCAGACCATGCCGGTCGTGATGCCGCTGCCGAGCAGCGCCTGCAGCACGACGAGCTTGGCGTAGAAGCCGACCGTCGGCGGCACGCCGGCGAGAGAGAACATCAGCAGCAGCATCACGAACGCGTACCACGGGCTGCGCCGGTTCAGCCCGCGCAGGTCCGCGATCTCCTCGGCCTCAAAGCCCTGCCGCGCCAGCAGCATGATGATGCCGAAGGTGCCGAGCGTGGTGATCGCGTAGGTGATCACGTAGAACATCGCGGCGCTGTACGCGTTAGCGGTCGCCATCGTGTCGCCGCCGACGACACCCGACAGCATCGCCAGCAGCACGAACCCCATCTGCCCGATCGTCGAGTACGCGAGCATGCGCTTGAGGTTGCTCTGCGCGATCGCGGTAACGTTGCCGATCGCGAGCGAGCCGACCGCGAGCACGACGAGCATCTTCTGCCAGTCGACCGCCAGCGGCAGCAGCCCTTCGACCAGCAGACGGAAGGAGATCGCGAACGCGGCGATCTTCGGCGCCGAACCGATCAGCACCGTCACCGGGGTGGGCGCGCCGTGATACACGTCGGGCACCCACATGTGGAAAGGCACCGCGCCGAACTTGAAGCCCAGCCCGGCGACGATGAACACGGTGCCGAGCACCAGCGCCGGGCGGCTCGCGACCTGGCCGCCGGCGATGCGCCGCGCCAGATCGTTCAGATCGAGCGTGCCGGCCGCTCCGTACAGCATCGACATCCCGTACAGCAGGAAACCCGAAGCAAGCGCACCCAGCACGAAGTACTTCATCGCCGCCTCGGTCGCGCGGGCGTCGTCGCGCCGCAGCGCGACCAGCGCGTACAGCGCGAGCGCCTGCAGCTCCAGCCCGAGGTAGATCACCAGGAGGTTGTTCGCCGAGATCATCACGAAGATGCCGAGCAGCACGAACAGCGCAAGCGAGAAGATCTCCCCCTTCCAGATGCCGCGATCGCGTGCGTAACCCTGCGCGTACACCAGCGTCAGCGCCGTGCACAGCACGGCAAAGAGCTTCAGAACGTTGGCCATCGGGTCGGTCACGTACATGCCGTGGAACGCGTACTGCACGATGTCGTTGGCGAGGAAGAACGCGCACACGCCGGCGACGAGCACGAGCGCGGCGAGCGTCAGCGCATAGGTGGCGTTGCGGCGGGCGTCGGAGACGAACAGATCGGCAACCATGACGGCGCCGGCGGCGGCGGCGAGCGCGATCTCAGGCGCGGCGGCAATGAGGTTCAGCTTGTCCATGGTGTCTTCGCCCGCCTCAGTTTCCGCTCAGCACCGCCGACGCGGGCAGCTTGGACTGCGCCACGTGTTGCAGCAGGTCGGCGACCGATGCGTGCATCAGGTCGGTGAACGGTTTCGGATAGACGCCCATGCCCAGCACGGCGACGGCAAGCAGCGCGAGCACGATGAATTCGCGTGCGTTCAGATCGGTCAGCGCGGCCACGCGCGGGTTGGCGATTTCGCCGAAGATCACCCGCTTGTACATCCACAGCGAGTAAGCCGCACCCAGGATCAGCGTCAGCGCGGCGGCCGCGCCGATCCAGAAGTTGTGCTTGACGGCGCCCAGGATGACCATGAACTCGCCGACGAACCCGCTGGTGGCGGGCAGCCCCGAGTTGGCCATCGCGAACAGCATCATGAGCGCGGCGAACTTGGGCATCGTGTTGACCACGCCGCCGTAGTCGGCGATGTTGCGGCTGTGCATGCGGTCGTACAGCACGCCGATGCACAGGAACAGCGCGCCCGAGACGAAGCCGTGCGAAATCATCTGCACGAGCGCGCCTTCGACGCCGATCTGGCTGAAGATGAAGAAGCCGAGCGTCACGAATCCCATGTGCGCGATCGAGCTGTACGCCACCAGCTTCTTCATGTCGGTCTGCACCAGCGCGACGAAGCCGACGTAGACGACCGCGATCAGCGACAGTGCGACGATGAACCACGCCAGTTCGTGCGACGCGTCCGGCGTGATCGGCAGCGAGAAGCGCACGAAGCCGTACGCGCCGAGCTTCAGCATGATCGCCGCCAGGATCACCGATCCGCCGGTGGGCGCCTCGACGTGCGCGTCGGGCAGCCAGGTATGTACCGGCCACATCGGCACCTTGACTGCGAACGACGCGAAGAACGCGAAAAACAGCAGGACCTGCGCCGCCAGCGGGATCTTCAGCGCCCGCCAGGCGGCCAGGTCGAAGCTGCCGCCCGCCGCGTAGTACAGGTACACGAAAGCGACCAGCATCAGCAGCGAGCCGGCCAGCGTGTAAAGAAAGAACTTGAACGCCGCGTAGACGCGCCGCGGTCCGCCCCAGATGCCGATGATGATGTACATCGGGATCAGCGTGGCCTCGAAGAACACGTAAAACAGCAGCCCGTCGGCGGCGGCGAACACGCCGATCATCAGTCCGGACAGGATCAGGAAGGCAGCGTTGTACTGCGCAACCTTCTGTTCGATCACGTCCCAGCCGGCGATCACGACGAGCACCGTCATGAACGCGGTCAGCAGAACGAACCACACCGAGATGCCGTCCACGCCCAGGTAGTAGTGCGCGTTCAGCCGCTCGATCCACACGGCCTTTTCGACGAACTGCAGCCCGGCCTGCGCCGCATCGAACTGCGTGTAAAGAGGGATCGTCACCAGCAGTCCGAGCAGGCTGCCGGCCAGCGCGACGGTCTTGACCAGCGCGGCGCTGCGGTCGCGCCCGACCGCGAGCAGGAACAGGCCCGCGGCGATCGGGATCCAGATCGCGAGGCTCAGCCAGGGCGTCATCGTCTGCATCGGCGCCTGTCCTTCACCGCGCCGTCAGCGCCGGCCACACGTACGGCAGCGTCAGGAAGAAGAACAGCACGATCGCGATGCCGATCAACATCGCGAACGCGTAGTGGTAGATGTAGCCGGACTGCACGAAGCGGATCACGCTGGCTGCCCAGCCGACGAGCCGCGCCGAGCCGTTGACCGCGGCGCCGTCGATCAGCGCGACGTCGCCGCCCTTCCACAGCCCGAGCCCGATCGCGCGCGCGCCGCCGGCGAAGACGATTTCGTTGAAGCGGTCCATGTAGTACTTGTTGACGAGCAGCGCGTACAGCGCCGAAAAACGCTGCGCGAGCATCTCCGGGATGTCCGGCCGTTTCAGGTAGAAGAACCACGCCAGCAGCACGCCGGCCAGCGCCAGGAAAAACGGCAGCGTGACAAAGCCGTGCAGCGCCATCGCGGTGGCACCGTGAAAGTGCTCGTGCAGCACGCCCAGCGCCGGGTGCGCCTTGGCGTCGACGAAGATCGCGTCGCGGAAGAAGTCGCCGAACAGCAGCTTTTCGACCGCGACGAACCCGATCACCACCGATGGGATCGCGAGCAGGATCAGCGGGATCGTCACCACCGCCGGCGACTCGTGCGGTTTTTCGCCGGGTGCCAGCCCGTGATGGTGATCGCCGGTCGGCTCCTCGTCCTCGTGGTCCTGGTCGTGCACGTGGCCGAAACGCTCCTTGCCGTGAAACGCCAGGAAGTACATGCGGAACGAGTAAAAGGCGGTGACGAACACGCCGGCGGTCACCGCGAAGTACGCGAAGCCGCTGCCCGGCACGGTCGCGGCACCGGTGGCGATCAGGATGCTGTCCTTCGAATAGAAGCCGGAGAAAAACGGCGTTCCGATCAGCGCAAGCGAGCCGATCAGCGCGGTGATCCAGGTGACCGGCATGTACTTGCGCAGCCCGCCCATGTTGCGCAGGTCCTGGTCGTGGTGCAGACCGATGATCACCGAGCCTGCGGCAAGGAACAGCAGCGCCTTGAAGAACGCATGCGTCATCAGATGAAAGATCGCGACCGAATACGCCGACGCCCCCAACGCGACGGTCATGTAGCCGAGCTGCGACAGCGTCGAATAGGCGACCACGCGCTTGATGTCGTTCTGCACGATGCCGAGGAAGCCCATGAACAGCGCCGTGATCGCGCCGATCACGATGACGAACGAAAGTGCGGCCTCCGACAGCTCGAACAGCGGCGACATGCGCGCGACCATGAAGATGCCCGCGGTCACCATCGTGGCCGCGTGGATCAGCGCGGAAATCGGTGTCGGGCCCTCCATCGAGTCGGGCAGCCAGACGTGCAGCGGAAACTGCGCGCTCTTGCCCATCGCGCCGATGAACAGGCAGACGCAGATCACCGTGATCAGCGCCCAGTCGGTGCCGGGCAGCGTCGGGCCCTTGGCGACCAACTGCGGTGCGGCCTTGAACACCGCGGCGTAGTCGAGCGTGCCGAAGTACGCGAATACGAGCCCGATGCCGAGGATGAAGCCGAAGTCGCCGACGCGGTTGACCAGGAAGGCTTTCAGGTTGGCGTGGATCGCCGTCGGCCGCTTGTACCAGAAGCCGATCAGCAGGTACGAGACCAGACCCACCGCCTCCCAGCCGAAGAACAGCTGCAGGAAGTTGTTGCTCATCACCAGCATCAGCATCGAGAAGGTGAAGAGCGAGATGTACGCGAAGAAGCGCTGGTAGCCCGGATCGTCGGCCATGTAGCCGATCGTGTACACATGCACCATCAGCGACACGAAGCTGACCACCAGCATCATCAGCGCGGTGAGCGGATCGATCAGGAAGCCGATCGCCAGCGTGAGGTCGCCGACGGTCGACCACGTGTAGACGTTGCCGTTGAACGTATGCCCGCGGTAGACGACGTCGACGAACACGAGCGCCGAGGCGATCGTCGCCACCAGCACACCGAAGATCGTCACCGTATGGCTGCCGGCGCGGCCGAGCACGCGGCCGCCCAGGCCCGCCAGGATCGCGCCCGCCAGCGGCGCCAGCACAACGAGCAGGTAGAGCTTCTGCATCGAGGTCATTTCAGCCCTTCAATGCATCGAGCTCGTCGACGTTGATCGTCGACAGGTTGCGGAACAGCACGACCAGAATCGCCAGCCCGATCGCCGATTCGGCCGCGGCGACGGTCAGGATGAAGAACACGAACACCTGCCCGTGGAAGTCGCCGAGGTAGTGCGAGAACGCGACGAAGTTGGTGTTGACCGCCAGCAGCATCAGCTCGATCGCCATCAGCAGCACGATCAGGTTCTTGCGGTTCAGGAAGATGCCGATCACGCTGATCGCGAACAGCAGCGCGCCCACGCCCAGGTACCAGGACAGCGAAACCATGTTTGTTCTTGCCCCCCTCTGCCTTGCGCGCTTCTCAGGTCTTCTTCGCCCCGGTGACCGCGCCCGTCTGGCGCCCCTCCGCGTCGGTCGGCATCGCCACCAGCCGTACGCGCTCTTCGCGCCTGACCTTGATTTGGCGCGACGGATCCTGGTACTTGGTGTCCTTGCGACGGCGCAGCGTCAGCGCGATCGCCGCGACGATCGCCACCAGCAGGATGACGCCGGCGACCTGCAGCGGATAGACGTATTCGGTGAAGGTCAGCCGGCCGAGCACCTCGATGTTGTTCGCCCCGCGCCCACCCGGACCGGGCTCGGTCATCGTCTGCCAGCGCCCGTACGACAGCACGAGCCACAGTTGCAGCACGATCAGCGCGGCGACGACGCCGGCCAACGGCAGATGGCGCCAGAAGCCCTGCCGCAGCCGGTCGACGTTGATGTCGAGCATCATCACGACGAACAGGAACAGCACCATCACCGCGCCGACGTAGACCAGCACCAGCGCGATCGCGAGGAATTCCGCGCGCGCGAGCATCCACAGCGCAGCCGCCGAGAAGAACGACAGCACCAGGAAAAGCACCGCGTGCACGGGGTTGCGCGCGGTGATCACGCGCACCGCGGCGACCAGCAGAACCGCGGAGAACACGATGAACAGGGTGGTCTTGGTATCCATCCGGGTGCCTTCGGGCGGCGGCCGCCTACCGGTAGCGCGCGTCCTCGGCGCGCGCAGCGGCGATCTGCTTCTCGTAGCGGTCGCCGACCGCGAGCAGCATTTCCTTCGTGTAGTACAGGTCGCCGCGCTTCTCGCCGTGGTATTCGTGGATGTGCGTCTCGACGATCGAGTCGACCGGGCAGCTCTCTTCGCAGAATCCGCAGAAGATGCACTTGGTCAGGTCGATGTCGTAACGGGTCGTGCGGCGCGTGCCGTCGGCCCGCTGTTCGCTCTCGATCGTGATCGCCAACGCCGGACAGACCGCCTCGCACAGCTTGCACGCGATGCAGCGCTCCTCGCCGTTCGGATAGCGGCGCAGCGCATGCAGCCCGCGGAAGCGCGGCGACATCGGCGTCTTTTCTTCCGGGTATTGGATCGTGATCTTGCGCGCGAACAGGTAGCGCCCCGTCAGCGCCATGCCCTTGAGCAGCTCGCGCAAGAGCAGACTGCCGAAGAACTCGCGCACGGCTTCCATGATCACCCGGCCTTCCAGATGTTCAACGGCGTCTGCATCCACACCGCGACCACCACGAGCCAGACCAGCGTGATCGGGATGAAGACCTTCCAGCCGAGCCGCATGATCTGGTCGTAGCGGTAGCGCGGGAACGATGCGCGGAACCAGATGAACAGCGACACGACGACGAACGCCTTCGCGAACAGCCAGAACCAGTTCGACAGCCCGTCGAACCACGCGGGGAAGTCCACCCCCAGCAGGATCTCGAGATTGACCGGCGCGGCCCAGCCGCCGAAAAACATGATCGTCGCCAGCGTCGACAGCAGGATCATGTTCGCGTATTCGCCGAGGAAGAACACCGCGAAGCTCATTCCGGAGTACTCGATCATGTGGCCGGCGACGATCTCGCTCTCGCCCTCGACCACGTCGAACGGATGGCGGTTGGTCTCGGCCACGCTCGAGACCACGTAGATCACGGCCAGCGGCGCGAGCGGCAGCCAGTTCCACGACAGGAAGTTCAGGCCGCGTTCGGCGAAGTAGCCGGTGTTCTGGCCGTTGACGATGCCGGTCATGTTCAGCGTGCCGGCCACGAGCAGCACGGTCACCAGCACGAAGCCCATCGCCAGCTCGTAGCTGACCATTTGCGCGGCGGCGCGCATCGCGCCGAGGAAGGCGTACTTGGAGTTCGACGCCCAGCCGGCGATGATCACGCCATAGACGCCGACCGAGGTCACCGCCATCACGAACAGCAGCCCGGCGTTGATGTCCGCAAGCACCAGACCGGGGCCGAAGGGCACGACCGCCCACGCGGCGAGCGCCGGCATCATCACCATCACCGGCGCGAGGAAGAACAGCGGCTTGTCGGCCTGCGCCGGCGCGATGACTTCCTTGAAGATCAGCTTGACGGCGTCGGCCCACGGCTGCAGCAGGCCGCCGTAACCGACCCGGTTGGGTCCGAGCCGCACGTGCATCCAGCCGATCAGCTTGCGCTCCCACAGCGTCAGATACGCGACCAGCACCAGCAGCGGCAGCACGATCGCGACGATCTTCGCCAGCGTCCACACCGTCGGCCACGCGCCGCCGAACACCTCGTTGCCGAACTCGAGCACGCCGTTCATCACGCCCGCTCCAGCGCGATCGGCCCGAACATCGCCCCCAGCGTGGCGGTCGCGGCGTGTGCGGCAGGCACGCGCACGACGCCGTCGGGCAGCCGTTCGTCAAGTGCGCACTCGAGCAACGCGGCCGCCTCGCGCCGGGCGCCAGCCTGCACGACCCGCGCCTTGAGCCCCGGCGCCAGTCCGAAACGCGCCAGCGTCGCGGCATTGGCGGTCGCCTTGGGCGGCCTCGCGTCGCGCGTGTTCTGCAGCGACTCGGCTCGCCGCACGATGGCGTCGACGAAATAGATCGGCACGTCGGCGATGCGCTGCACGCCGCCCGTCGGCCGCACGAGCGCCGGCGCCAGCGTGGTCGCATTCGACAGCCGCGCGGCCACATCGGCCGGAATCGCCTCGGCGCGCACCGCTTCGGGCGTCTCGTAATCGAATCCCGGCAGCCCCAGTTCGTTTCCGAGAACGCGCAGCACCTTCCAGCCGGGCCGCGCCTCGCCGAGCGGCCTGACCGTCCCGTTGAAGCTCTGCACGCGACCTTCGGCGTTGACGAAGGTGCCGGACGTCTCGGCAAACGGCGCGATCGGCAGGATCGCCTGCGCGTACTCGAGCGCGCCGTTGCGATAGGGCGAGAACGCGATCACGACATCGGCCGCCGCCAGCGCCTGCATCGTCGCCGCAGGATCGGCGGTGTCGAACTCGGGCTCGAGGTTCCACAGCAGGTACGCGCGGCGCGGCGCGGCGATCATGCGCGCGGCATCCAGTCCGCCCTGCCTCGGCAGCGCGCCGGCCAGATAGCCGCCGACGCTGTTGGCGGCCTCGCCAAGGAAGCCGAACCTGCAGCCGAGCGCCTGCGCGAGCCACTGTGCCCAGGCATGCAGCTGCGCCGCGTGCGGGTGCTGCACGGCGGCGTTACCGAGCAGGATCGCCGCGTTGCTGCCAGAGGCGAGCGACGCCGCGATCGTCTTCGCCGCCGCGCCGGGCGCCACGCCTGCGACCGGCGCGGCGATGCCTTTGATCTGCGCCAGCGCCGCGGCGACCTCCGCCAGCGTCTGCACCCACGCATCGGGCGGCACGATCGCCTTGCCGGCGAGCGGCATCAGCAGATCGTCGTCGACCGTGTGCACGACGCTCGCCTGCGCGCCGCGCTTGACCGCGTGCCGCACGCGCGTGGCGAGCAGCGGATGGTCCTTGCGCAGGAACGAGCCGACCAGCAGCACGCGGTCGAGCGCGTCGATCTCGGCGACCTTCATTCCGAGCCACGGCGCGCCGGCGCGCTGCGCGTCGGCCGAGAAGTCGCTATGCCGCAGCCGGAAGTCGACGTTGTCGCTGCCCAGCGCACGCATCAGCTTGCCGAGCAGGAACAGTTCCTCGAGCGTGCTGCCGGGCGCGGCGAGCGCGCCGATCGCGTCGGCGCCGTGCTCGACCTTGACGTGATTGAGCGCGCCGGCGACGAAGGCGAGCGCATCCGGCCAGTCGACCTCGCGCCACTGCCCGCCCTGCTTCAGCAGCGGGCGCGTCAGCCGGTCGGCCGCGTACAGACCCTCGTAGGAGAAGCGGTCGCGGTCGGACAGCCAGCACTCGTTGACCTCTTCGTTCTCGTACGGAACGACGCGCAGCACGCGCTGGTTCTTGACCTGCATGATCAGGTTGGAGCCGAGCGAATCGTGCGGGCTGACGCTCTTGCGGCGCGCCAGCTCCCAGGTGCGCGCCGCGTAGCGGAACGGCTTGCTGGTCAGCGCACCGACCGGGCACAGGTCGATCATGTTGCCCGACAGCTCCGAATCCACGGTGCGGTCGACGAACGCGAGGATCTCGGAGTGCTCGCCGCGGCCGGCCATGCCCAGTTCCATGATGCCGGCGATCTCCTGCCCGAAGCGCACGCAGCGCGTGCAGTGGATGCAGCGGCTCATCTCCTCGGCCGCGATCAGCGGTCCGACGTCCTTGCGGAAAACCACGCGCTTGGGCTCCGCGTAGCGCGACGACGACGCGCCGTAGCCGACCGCCAGGTCCTGAAGCTGGCATTCGCCGCCCTGGTCGCAGATCGGGCAGTCGAGCGGATGGTTGATCAGCAGGAACTCCATCACGCCCTTCTGCGCCTGCCTGGCCCTGGCGTTCGCGGTGTGCACGACCATGCCCTGCACGACCGGGGTGGCGCACGCCGGCATCGGTTTGGGCGCCTTTTCGACGTCGACCAGACACATGCGGCAGTTGGCCGCGATCGACAGCTTCTTGTGGTAGCAGAAGTGCGGAATGTAGATGCCGAGCTTGTTGGCGGCGTCCATCAGCATGCTGCCTTCGGACACCTGCACCTTGCGGCCGTCGATTTCGATCTCAACCATTTTTCTTCAGACGTACGCCGGCACGACGCACCGCTTGTGCTCGATGTGGTGCTCGAACTCGCTGCGGAAGTGCTTCACGAAGGCGCGCACCGGCATCGCGGCGGCATCGCCGAGCGCGCAGATCGTGCGGCCCTGGATGTTGTCGGCCACCGAGTTCAGCAGGTCCAGATCGTCCGGCCGGCCCTGCCCGTGCTCGATCCGGTGTACGACGCGGTACAGCCAGCCGGTGCCTTCGCGACACGGCGTGCACTGACCGCACGATTCCTCGAAATAGAAGTACGACAGCCGCTCGAGGCACTTGACCATGCAGCGCGTCTCGTCCATCACGATCACCGCGCCGGAGCCGAGCATCGAACCGGCCTTGGCGATCGAGTCATAGTCCATGTCGGTGGCCATCATCACGTCGCCCGGCAGCACCGGCATCGACGAGCCGCCCGGGATCACCGCCTTGATCTTGCGCCCCGCCCGCATGCCGCCGGCCAGCTCCAGCAGCTTCGCGAACGGCGTGCCGAGCGGCACCTCGTAGTTGCCGGGGTGCGTGACGTCGCCCGAGACCGAAAAGATCTTCGTGCCGCCATTGTTCGGACGGCCGATGGCGAGGAAGGCGTCGCCGCCGTGCCGAAGGATCCACGGCACCGCCGCGAAGGTCTCCGTGTTGTTGATCGTCGTCGGCTTGCCGTACAAACCGTAGCTCGCCGGAAAAGGCGGCTTGAAGCGCGGCTGCCCTTTCTTGCCCTCGAGCGACTCGAGCAGCGCGGTTTCTTCGCCGCAGATGTACGCACCGTAGCCGTGCGCGGCATACAAGTCGAACGAGAAATCGGAGCCAAGGATGTTCTTGCCGAGATAGCCCGCCGCATAGGCCTCGTCGAGCGCCTGCTGGAAACGCTCGTATTCGGCCCAGATCTCGCCGTGGATGTAGTTGTAGCCGACCGAGATCCCCATCGCGTAGGCGGCGATGGCCATGCCTTCGATCACGATGTGCGGGTTGTAGCGAAGGATGTCGCGGTCCTTGAACGTGCCGGGCTCGCCTTCATCCGAATTGCACACGAGGTACTTCTGCCCCGGGAACTGCCGCGGCATGAAGCTCCACTTCAGTCCCGTCGGGAAACCCGCGCCGCCGCGGCCGCGCAATGCCGACTTCTTGACCTCGGCGATCACGATGTCGGGCGCGATCTTCTCGGCCAGGATCTTGCGCAACGCGGCGTAGCCGCCGCGCCGCTCGTAGTCGGCGCGGTGCCAGTTGGTCCCGTCGAGCCCGGCGAGGATGATCGGATCGATGTGGCGGCCGTGGAAACAGGTCTGCGCGCTCATTCGCCCCTCCACGCCCGCAGCGCCGCGCTGCCGGCCTTCGACGCATGGCACGCGCAGCGCGCTCGCAAGCGGTCGCCGCCGGCGGACGTCAGATCGATCATTTGCTCGCCTTCAGCGCGTCGATCAACGCGTCGAGCTTCTCGTCGGTCATGAAGCTCTCCATCCGTTTGTTGTTCACGAGCAGCACCGGCGCGTCGCCGCAGGCGCCCATGCACTCGCCCTCCTTCAGCGTGAAGCAGCCGTCGGGTGTCGTCTCGTTGAAGCCGATGCCGAGCCTCTTCTTCAGATGCTCGGCCGCGCGCGTGCCGCCCGACAGCGCGCACGGCAGGTTCGTGCAGACCGCGATCTTGTAGCGGCCGACCGGCTCGAGGTTGTACATCGCATAGAAGGTCGCGACCTCGTAGACGGCGATCGCCGGCATGCCGAGGTAGTCGGCCACCTCTTCCATCAGCTCCTTCGACAGCCAGCCGTGCTCGTCCTGCGCGATCGCCAGCGCGGCCATCACGGCCGACTGCCGATGCTCGGCCGGGTACTTGGCGATCTCGCGGTCGATCTTCGCCAGCGCCTGCGCCGACAGCAGGCGCCGCTGCTGCGGC
Organism: Burkholderiales bacterium; assembly: GCA_037442465.1. Taxonomy (GTDB): domain Bacteria; phylum Pseudomonadota; class Gammaproteobacteria; order Burkholderiales; family Burkholderiaceae_F; genus DSNY01. Next base: position 44,114 of record JBBIQI010000001.1, on the reverse strand, counting down.
ACCGCGCTCATCGGTCGATCTCCCCGAACACGATGTCCTGCGTGCCGATGATGGCGACCGCGTCGGCGAGCATATGCCCGCGCGCCATCTCGTCGAGCGCCTGCAGATGCGCGAAGCCGGGGGCGCGGATCTTCATCCGGTACGGCTTGTTGGCGCCGTCCGAGATCAGGTAGATGCCGAACTCGCCTTTCGGGTGCTCGACCGCGGCGTATGCCTCCCCGGCCGGCACGTGCATACCCTCGGTAAAGAGCTTGAAGTGGTGGATCAGCTCCTCCATGTTCGATTTCATGTCGACGCGCGCCGGCGGCGCGATCTTGTGGTCGTCGGTCATGACCGGACCCGGGTTGTTGCGCAGCCACTCGACGCATTGCCTGATGATGCGGTTGCTCTGCCGCATCTCCTCCATGCGCACGAGATAGCGGTCGTACGAGTCGCCGTTCTTGCCGACCGGAACGTCGAACTGCACGAGGTCGTAGACCTCGTACGGCTGTTTCTTGCGCAGGTCCCACTCGACGCCGGAGCCGCGCAGCATCGGCCCGGTGAAACCCAGCGCGAGCGCGCGCTCGGGAGAAACGACGCCGATGCCCACGAGCCGCTGCTTCCAGATCCGGTTGTCGGTCAGCAGCGTCTCGTATTCGTCGACGTACTTGGGGAAGCGGTTGGTGAAGTCCTCGATGAAGTCGAGCAGCGAACCCTGGCGGTTCTCGTTCAGCCGCGCCGTTTCCTTCGCGCTGCGATACTTCGACGGCTGGTACTGCGGCATGCGGTCGGGCAGGTCGCGATACACGCCGCCCGGGCGGTAATACGCCGCGTGCATGCGGGCGCCGGAGACCGCCTCGTACATGTCCATCAGGTCTTCGCGCTCGCGAAAGGCGTACAGGAACACCGCCATCGCGCCGACATCCAGCCCGTGCGCGCCGATCCACAGCAGGTGGTTCAGCAGTCGCGTGATCTCGTCGAACATCACGCGGATGTACTGCGCGCGCAGCGGCACTTCGATGCCGGCGAGCTTCTCGATCGCCATCACGTAGGCGTGCTCGTTGCACATCATCGACACGTAATCGAGCCGGTCCATGTAAGGCACCGACTGGATGTACGTGCGCGTCTCGGCGAGCTTCTCGGTCGCCCGATGCAGCAGCCCGATGTGCGGGTCGGCGCGCTGGATCACTTCGCCGTCGAGTTCGAGCACCAGCCGCAGCACCCCATGCGCCGCCGGATGCTGCGGGCCAAAATTGAGCGTGTAGTTTCTGATCTCAGCCACGGCCGTAGTTCTCTTCGCGGATGACTCGTGGCGTCACTTCGCGCGGCTCGATCGTCACCGGCTGGTACACCACGCGCCGCTGCTCGGGGTCGTAGCGCATCTCGACATAGCCCGAGATCGGAAAGTCCTTGCGGAACGGATGACCGACGAAGCCGTAATCGGTCAGGATGCGCCGCAGGTCGGCGTGGCCTTCGAACACGATGCCGTACAGGTCGAAGGCCTCGCGCTCGAACCAGCCGGCCGAAGGCCAGATGCCGGTCACCGAGTCGACCAGCGGCAGTTCGTCGTCCGGGCAGAACGTGCGCACGCGCACGCGCCAGTTGTGCGACACCGACAACAGATGCATGACGACCGCGAAGCGCGGGCCGTCCCACGCGCCGTCACCGTAGTGCAGGTAATCGACGCCGGCCAGATCGATGCACTGCTCGAACCTCAGGCGCTCGTCGTCGCGCAGCGTGCGCGCGACCGCGAGGTGATCGGCGGCGCGCACGACGATCGTGATCTCGCCGAGCGCGATCGTCATGTCGGCGATGCGCTCGCCGAGCGCGGCCTTCAGATTCGCGGCCAGGGTTTCGAGTCGTGTCATCGCGTGCGAAAGTCAACGGGCAATCGTGTTCGTGCGGCGAATCTTGTTCTGCAGCTGGATGATCCCGTAGATCAGCGCCTCGGCCGTCGGCGGGCAGCCCGGCACGTAGACGTCGACCGGCACGATGCGGTCGCAGCCGCGCACGACCGAGTAGGAGTAGTGGTAGTAGCCGCCGCCGTTGGCACACGAGCCCATGCTGATGACCCAGCGCGGCTCGGCCATCTGGTCGTAGACCTTGCGCAGCGCCGGCGCCATCTTGTTGCACAGGGTTCCGGCGACGATCATCACGTCGGACTGGCGCGGGCTCGGCCGGAACATCACGCCAAAGCGATCCAGGTCGTAGCGCGACGCGCCGGCATGCATCATTTCGACCGCGCAGCAGGCGAGCCCGAAGGTCATCGGCCACATCGACCCGGTCTTGCTCCAGTTGATCAGCTTGTCGACGCTGGTGGTGACGAAGCCTTCGTTCAGCACGCCTTCGATGCCCATGGTGCCTCCCTGCCCGACTACTCCCAGTCCAGCGCGCCCTTTTTCCACTCGTAGACGAAGCCGACCGTCAGGATCGCGAGGAACACCATCATCGACCAGAAGGCCGGGCCCCACGCCGGCAGATCGCCGAGCACGGCCGCCCACGGAAACAGGAAGGCGATCTCGAGATCGAAAAGGATGAACAGGATCGCGACCAGGTAATAGCGCACGTCGAACTTCATGCGCGCGTCCTCGAACGCTTCGAAGCCGCATTCGTAGGGTGAGAGCTTTTCCGGATCGGGCCGGCGCGGCCCGAGCAACGCGCCGATCACGAGCGGCCCCGCCCCCACAGCGATGCCGACCAGGATGAACAGCAGAACCGGTACGTAAGACTCGAGATCCATGCTGGCCGTTCCGCTTCCTGGTTCAGTGGCTCGCTGGCTGGTTCGCGGCTGCGGCTGCGCCGCGCTGAACGCGTACGCCGTCACTCGCCCCGAAGCGCGCTCCGCGAGGCCGCAGGATCGCGCGGATGGTGCCGACGGTGAGACTCGAACTCACACGGCTTGCGCCGCCACCCCCTCAAGATGGTGTGTCTACCAATTCCACCACGTCGGCAAATCGCGCGGATTCTACTGGATACGACGAGGCACGCGCCGCGCTCGCGCGCCAGGAGCTCACTTGGGAATGTCGCCGGCCTTGCCGCTGTCGGCCTTGGACGCCGGTGCGGGGACGTCCTTGCCCGTGTCCTTGCCCGCGTCCGACTTCGGCATCGTGCCCATCACGCCGCCTTCGGCCTGCGGCGCGCGCACGGCGGTCGCTGAATACGCGAGGCCGAGCGTGGCGACGAAAAACACCGCCGCCAGAATGCCCGTACTGCGCGACAGGAAGTTCGCCGAGCCGGTCGCACCGAACAGGCTGCCCGAGGCGCCGCTGCCGAAAGCCGCGCCCATGTCGGCGCCTTTGCCGTGCTGCAGAAGCACGAGGATGATGATCGCGATCGCGCACAGCACCTGTATCACGATCAGCAACGTGGTCAACCAGGCCATATCGATACCCTCTTGAATGTCATCCGCTGCGCGCAGCCGCGCAGATGTTCAGGAAATCCTGCGCGACGAGCGACGCACCGCCGATCAGTCCGCCGTCGATGTCGGGCTGCGCAAACAGTTCCGCGGCGTTGGCCGGCTTGACGCTGCCGCCGTACAGCACGCGCACCGTGCCGGCCGCGTCCGGATCGGCCGCTGCGAGCTGCGCACGGATCGAGCGCTGGACCTCCTGCGCCTGCGCGGGCGTGGCCGTCCGCCCGGTGCCGATCGCCCACACCGGTTCGTACGCGATCGCGCCGCGCGTGAGCGCGGCCGCACCGACGGCGGCCAGCACGGCATCGAGCTGCGCCCGCACGACATCGTGAGTGCGACCCGCCTCGCGTTCCGCGAGCGTCTCGCCGATGCATACGATCGGCCGCAAGCCCGCGTCGAGCGCACGCCGGACCTTGGCCGCCACGCGTTCGTTCGACTCGCCGTGCAGCGCGCGCCGCTCCGAGTGGCCGACGATCACCCAGCGGCAGCCCACGTCCACCAGCATTTCGCCCGCCACGTCGCCCGTATAGGCGCCGGCACGATGTTCGCTCAGATCCTGTGCGCCGGCTTCGGCCGGCGTGTCCTTCAATCCGACCCAAAGTTGCGCCAGGTACGGATACGGCGCGCAGACGACGACGTCGCAACCCAGCCGCGCCGCGCCGGCTCGGAAATCGGCGAGCCAGCGCTCGTTGGCGGCGATCGAGCCGTTCATCTTCCAGTTGGCGGCAACCAGTGGGCGGCGGGTGGACATGGGTTTCGATGCGGGAAAAAGCGTCGAATTCTACGGATCGCTCGTGTGCTCAGCCGCGTGGCCGGACCGAGGCTTGGTCGGTCACGGCCAGCACGATCTTGCCGATGTGCTGGCTCGACTCCATCAGTGCGTGCGCGGCGGCGGCCTCATGCAGCTCGAACGTCTTGAACAGCATCGGCTTGACCCGGCCCGCCTCGATCAATGGCCAGACGATTCCACGCAGCCGGCGCGCGATCGCGGCCTTGAACTCGACCGGCCGCGGCCGCAAGGTCGACGCGGTGATCGTCAGCCGCCGCCGCAGCACGACGGACAAGTCCACACCGGCGCGCGCGCCGCCGAGCAGCGCGATCAGGACGAGCCGACCGTCCTCGGCAAGACATGCGATCTCGCGCGCGACGTAATCGCCCCCGACCATGTCGAGGATCACGTCGACGCCGCGGCCGCCGGTGACGTCCTTGACGATCGCGCCGAAGTCCTCGTGGCGATAGTTGATCGCGCGCGCCGCACCGAGCGCGGTGATCGCACGGCACTTCTCTTCGGTGCCCGCGGTCGCATAGACCGAGTGTCCGAGCGCGACCGCAAGCTGGATCGCCGCCACGCCGATGCCGCTGGTGCCGCCCTGCACGAGCAACGTCTCGCCCGGGGCGAGCTGTGCGCGATCGAAGACGTTGCTCCAGACCGTGAAGAACGTCTCGGGCAGCCCCGCCGCTTCCGCGAAGGCAAGCCCGCGCGGCACCGGCAGCAATTGTCCGACCGGAACCACGCAGTACTCCGCGTAGCCGCCGCCGGTGACCAGTCCGCACACGGCGTCGCCGATCTCGAAGCCGCTGCCGGGCAGGTCACCCTCTTCGATCACGCCGGCGATCTCCAGCCCCGGCAGATCGGAGGCGCCCGGCGGCGGCGGGTAGCCGCCCTTGCGCTGGAGCACGTCGGGCCGGTTGATGCCGGCGGCGTGCACGCGCACGAGCGCTTCTCCCGCGCGCGGCTGCGGCCGCGGCCGCTCGACGAGCTGCAGGACCTCGGGTCCGCCGGGACGACTGATTTCAACGGCGCGCATGGTGCGAGACGCCCCGCCCGCACTGGGCGGGGCCGGCGGCTTACTGCGCCTGCTGGGTCTGCTGCCCTTCGAGCTCGGCAGCGGCCGCCTTCATCGACAGCCGCAGCCGGCCCTTTTCGTCGGCCTCGAGCACCTTGACCTTGATCGCCTGACCTTCCTTCAGGTAGTCGCTGACCTGGTTCACGCGCTCGTTGGCGATCTGCGAGATGTGCAGCAGACCGTCGCGCCCCGGAAGGATCTGCACGATCGCGCCGAAGTCCAGCAGCCTCAGCACGGTGCCGTCGTAGATCTTGCCGACTTCGACTTCCGCGGTGAGCTCGCGAATGCGCCGTTCGGCCTCGCGGCCCTTTTCCAGATCGACGCTGGCGATGATCACGGTACCGTCGTCCTCGATGTCGATCTGCGTGCCGGTCTCCTCGGTCAGCGCGCGAATGACCGCGCCGCCCTTGCCGATGACGTCGCGGATCTTTTCGGGATTGATCTTCATCTTGATCAGCCTGGGCGCGAAAGCCGACAGCTCGGACCGCGGCGTGCCCATCGCGTCCTGCATTTTCTGCAGGATGTGCATACGGCCCTCCTTGGCCTGCGCGAGCGCGACCTGCATGATCTCGCGGGTGATGCCCTCGATCTTGATGTCCATCTGCAGCGCCGTGATCCCGGCGGCGGTTCCTGCGACCTTGAAGTCCATGTCGCCGAGGTGGTCCTCGTCGCCGAGGATGTCGGTCAGCACCGCGAACTTGTTGCCTTCCTTGATCAGGCCCATCGCCACGCCGGCCACGTGCGCCTTCATCGGTACGCCGGCATCCATCAGCGCCAGACAGCCGCCGCAAACCGACGCCATCGACGACGAACCGTTGCTCTCGGTGATCTCGGACACGACCCGGATCGAATACTGGAACTCGTCGGCCGTCGGCAGGCAGCGGACCAGCGCGCGTTTGGCGAGCCGCCCGTGCCCGATCTCGCGGCGCTTCGGCGCGCCGACGCGGCCGGTTTCGCCGGTGGCGAACGGCGGCATGTTGTAATGGAGCATGAAGCGCTCGCGGTATTCGCCCATCAGCGCGTCGATGATCTGCTCGTCCTGCTTGGTACCGAGCGTGGCAGTCACCAGCGCCTGGGTCTCGCCGCGCGTGAACAGCGCCGAGCCGTGCGTGCGCGGCAGCACACCGAGCCGGATCTCGATCGGGCGCACGGTGCGCGTGTCGCGGCCGTCGATGCGCGGCTCGCCTTCGAGGATCTGGCTGCGGACGATCTTGGCTTCGAGGTCGAACAGGATGCCGCCGACGGCGTTGGCATCCGGGACCGGCTGCCCGGCGGCGGCGGCCTCCTCGGCGAGCTTGCGGTCGACGAGCGCGTAGATCTCGCGCAATTTCTGGGTACGCGCCTGCTTGCTGCGGATCTGATAGGCCGCGCGCAGTTCGGCGCCGGCGATCTGAATCACCTTGGCGATCAGCGCTTCGTTCTTCTCCGGCGCCTTCCAGTCCCACGCCGGCTTGCCGGCATCGCGCACCAGATCGTGGATGGCGTTGATCGCCGCCTGCATCTGCTCATGGCCGAATACCACCGCGCCGAGCATCACGTCCTCCGGAAGCTGGTCGGCTTCGGACTCGACCATCAGCACCGCGCGCTCGGTGCCAGCGACGACGAGATCGAGCCTCGAGCTCTTGAGCTGGGTCGCCGTCGGGTTCAGCACGTACTGGCCGTCGACGTAGCCGACGCGCGCCGCGCCGATCGGGCCCTTGAACGGGATGCCCGACACCGACAGCGCCGCCGACGCGCCGATCATCGCCGGGATGTCCGGATCGATCTCCGGATCCACCGATAGCACGTGGACCACGACCTGCACTTCGTTGAAAAAGCCGTCCGGAAACAGGGGCCGGATCGGCCGGTCGATCAGGCGGCTGGTCAGCGTTTCCTTCTCCGACGGGCGACCCTCGCGCTTGAAGAAGCCGCCGGGAATGCGGCCGGCGGCGTAGGTCTTCTCCACGTAATCGACGGTCAGCGGAAAGAAGTCCTGGCCTGCCTTGGCTTCGGTGCGTGCGACCACCGTCGCCAGCACCACCGTATCGTCCATCGACACGAGCACCGCGCCGGTGGCCTGCCGCGCGATCTCCCCCGTTTCAAGCGTGACGGTGTGCGCCCCGTACTGGAAGCTCTTCGTTACTTTCTCGAACACTTGCGTTTCCTTTCGCGTTGAAAACGCAGCCGCTGGGACATCAGCGTCCGGCCAAGCGGCCGGACCTTCGGGCACGCCGCGGTATCGACGACTGGGCCGGGCATCGGCCCGGCCTTACGTCCATAGCGCGGCGCGCAGTGCAGCCGCCAAGCAAAAAAGCCCGCGGAGCGTCGTGTCTCGCAGGCTTTCTTGCGTGATCGATCGGCACGACTACTTGCGTAGGCCGAGGCTGTCGATCAGCCCCTTGTACGCCTCGGGGTTCTTGCCCTTCAGATAGTCGAGCAGCTTGCGGCGCCGGCTGACCATCTTGAGCAACCCGCGTCGGGAATGGTGATCCTTGACGTGGGTCTTGAAGTGCTCGGTCAACTCGTTGATGCGGGCCGTCAGAAGCGCGACCTGCACTTCCGGCGAACCCGTATCCGACTTGCTGCGCTGGAATTTGGCGACGATGTCGCCCTTCTTGATGTCTGCGACTGCCATGGTTTCCCTTTCGGTGTTTCGGTGGACACGCGGACACGGAAGGAAGGCCGTGCCGTGAAGCCGCGCAGTATACCGGAGCGCGGCCCCTAGGCGGCCTTCAGCGCTCGGGGCGGACCATCGCGCAGCGGTGCGGCACCGCCATGCGCCCGGCGTCGACGAAGCGCTCGGTGCGGAAGCCGAAGCCGCTGCCTTCGACGTCGCGGGCCACGCCCGGCGCGCCCGCACGCTCCATCACGCTGACGTACAGCGGTCCGAGCAACTGATGGTCGTCGGCGCGCATCCGGACCTCGCCGAGCGGATTGCCTTCGGGCGGACCAAAGCGCATTCCCGCAAGCGCGCGGGCGATCGCCAGCGCGTCGACGCGGCCGGCGCGCTCGATCGCGCGCGTCAGCATCTCGATCATCACCACCATACGCGCCTGGAAATAGTCGTCGCGCGGATCCGGGTACATCCGGCGAAACTCGGCATACAGCGCGTCCATCGCGTCGATGCCGGCGTTGTAGTGCCACTCGGCGACCGCGCGCACGCGCCCGACCGCCGCTTCGCCGATCGCGGCCGGCGCGCCGAGCCCGTTGCCGTAGAACGTGTAGAAGCCGGCGTCGAGGCCCGCTTCGCGCGCGGCGCGCACCAGCAGCGTCAGATCGTTGCCCCAGTTGCCGGTGATCACCGTGTCCGCGCCGCTCGCCTTGACTTTCGCGACGTACGGCGCGAAGTCTCGTACGCGCCCGATCGGATGCAGCTCGTCACCGACGATCTGCACGTCCGGCCGGCGCAACGCGAGCAGCTCGCGCGCGCTGCGCGCGACCTCGCGGCCGAAGCTGTAGTCCTGGTTCAGCAGGTAGACGCGGCGCACGCCGCGGTCGGCGGCAAGCACGTCCACGAGCGCAGCCATGCGCATGCCGGCGTGCGCGTCGAAGCGGAAATGCCAGAAGCTGCAGCGTTCGTTGGTCAGGGCCGGGTCGACCGCCGAGTAGTTCAGGAACAGCAGCCGCGCGGCCGGGTCACGTTCGCCGACGCGTTCGTTGTGCCGGTTGATCGCCTCGATCAACGCGCCCGCGACCGCAGAGCTGTTGCCCTGAATCACGACGGTGACGCGTTCGTCCGCCGCCCGCCGCAGCATCACGAGGGCCTCTTCGGCCTGCCCTTTCGAGTCGTACACCTCGAGCCGCAATGGGCGCGCGCCGCCGGGCAATCTGACGCCGCCGCGCGCATTGACCCGCGCGATGGCAAACCGCAGGTTGCGCGCGACCGCTTCGCCGGCGTTGGCGAACGGTCCAGACATCGCCTCGATCATGCCGAGCCGGATCGGCTCGGCCGCCTGCGCCGCGCCTGCGGCGAGCAGCGCGGCGACGAAACAGAGCCTACGCATCTGCCCTTAAGACCCGATTGACTGCCACGAGGGCGCGCATTGTAGTGAGGCCCCCCGGCGAGAATCGAGTCGATGGATACCCTCACCCACGCCCTGTCCGGCGCGTTGCTGGCACGCGCGCTGACGCCTTCGGCCTCTGCGCCGCGCGACCGCGCGAACGAGCGCTGGTTCGGTCCGCCGGTGCCGGTCGGACACGCCGTCGCGGTCGGTTTCTTCGCGGCGGCTTTCCCCGATGTTGACTTCGCCCTGCGCTTCGTCTCGGATCTCGCGTATCTGCGCGGGCATCGCGGCGTCACGCATTCGATCGTGATGTTGCCGCTGTGGGCGCTGATCCTGGGCGGACTGTTCGCCCTCGCCGTGCGCCGGCGCGCGGCATGGAAGCGCTACGCGTGGCTGTGCGCGGCCGCGGTCGGCATCCACATTGCCGGCGACTGGATCACGCAGTTCGGCACGATGCTGCTCGCGCCGCTGTCCGACGCGCGCTTCGGGCTCGGCGCGACCTTCATCATCGACCTCGTGGTCAGCGGCATCCTGCTCGCCGGGCTGGCCGCGTCGGCTCTTCTGCGCCGCTCGCGCGCGCCGGCGTTCGTCGCGCTCGCGCTGCTGCCGGCGTGGGTCTGGCTGAGCTATTCGGCCAAGCAGGACGCCCTCGCGTTCGCCCGCGACTACGCCGCCCGCGCAGGGCTGCGCGTCGATTTTGTCGACGCGGCGCCGCGTCCTGCCTCGCCGTTTAACTGGACGGTGTTCGTCTTCGACGGCGCGCGCTATCACGTCGCGCACGTCAACACGCGCCGCACCGAGCCGCTGGTCGCGACGGCGGACGACCATTTCATCCGCCGCTTTTCCGCACCCTACCAGCCGCTTGCGCAAGCGCGCTGGGAGCGCCTGCCGATGTTCGGCGACGCGGCCGATGAAACGCTCGCGCGCGACGTCTGGGCGCATCCCGACTTCGCATTTTTCCGCTGGTTCGCGATGTTTCCGGTGGTCGAGCGCATCGACAACGGTCCCCGCGAGATCTGCGTATGGTGGCGCGACCTGCGCTTCGTCTTTCCGGGGCGCGACGCGGCGCCGTTCCGCTACGGCATGTGCCGCGCGGCAGGCGGTGCGTGGGGGCTGTACGCGCTCGACGATGTGCTCGGCCGCGCCGCCCTGCGCTGAACGCGTCAGGGCGCCAGCGAAGTCTGCGGATTGAGCCTCTCGGTCGTCGTGTAGAGCTTGTTCAACGCGTTCAGATACGCCTTGACCGACGCGGCGATGATGTCCGGGTCGGCGCCCACGCCGTTGACGATGCGTCCGGCGCGCGCCAGCCGCACGGTCACCTCGCCCTGCGATTCGGTACCGGTCGTGATCGCGTTGACCGAATACAGCAGCAGCTCGGAGCCGCTGCCGACCCGGCTTTCGATCGCCTTGAGCGAAGCGTCGACCGGGCCGTTGCCGTCGGACTCGGCGACGACTTCGTCGCCGCCGATCGCGAGCACGACGCGCGCATGCGGGCGCTCGCCGGTCTCGGACCGCTGCGCGAGCGAAATCAGCTTGAAGTGCTCGTCGTGCGGAGTGACCGATTCGTCGGAGAACAGCGCCTGGATGTCCTCGTCGAAGATCTCGGCCTTGCGGTCGGCCAACTCCTTGAACTTCGCGAAGGCGGCGTTCAGCTCCGCTTCGCTTTCGACCGGGATGCCCAGCTCCTGCACGCGCTGCTTGAACGCGTTGCGTCCCGACAGCTTACCCAGCACGATCTTGTTCGCCGACCAGCCGACGTCCTCGGCGCGCATGATCTCGTAGGTGTCGCGCGCCTTGAGCACGCCGTCCTGATGGATGCCCGAAGCGTGCGCGAACGCGTTGGCGCCGACCACCGCCTTGTTCGGCTGCACCGGGAAACCGGTGATCGCCGACACGAGCTTCGAAGCCGGGACGATCTGCGTCGTGTCGATGCCGACCTCCAGCCCGAAGAAATCGCGCCGCGTCTTCACCGCCATCACGACCTCCTCGAGCGAGCAGTTGCCGGCGCGCTCGCCGAGCCCGTTGATCGTGCATTCGACCTGACGGGCGCCGCCGAGTTTGACGCCCGCCAGCGAGTTGGCCACCGCCATGCCCAGATCGTTGTGACAATGGACCGACCAGACCGCCTTGTCGGAGTTCGGAATGCGCCGGCGCAGGTCGGCGATGAACTCGCCGTACAGTTCGGGCACCGCGTAGCCCACGGTGTCGGGAATGTTGATCGTCGTCGCACCCTCGGCGATGACCGCCTCCAGCACGCGGCAGAGGAAGTCGGGCTCGGAGCGGTAGCCGTCCTCGGGCGAGAACTCGACGTTGTCGGTGAAATTGCGCGCGAAGCGCACCGCCAGCTTCGCTTGCTCGTACACCTGGTCGGGCGTCATCCGCAGCTTCTTCTCCATGTGCAGCGGCGAGGTCGCGATGAAGGTGTGGATGCGCTTGTTGTCGCTGCCGGCGAGCGCTTCGGCCGCGCGCGCGATGTCGCGGTCATTGGCGCGCGCCAGCGAGCAGACGGTCGAGTCCTTCACGGTGTTGGCGATCGCGCGCACGGCGTCGAAATCGCCGTTGGAGCTCGCCGCGAAACCGGCCTCGATCACATCGACGCGCAGCCGCTCGAGCTGCTTGGCGATGCGCAGCTTCTCTTCCTTCGTCATCGACGCGCCGGGGCTCTGCTCGCCGTCGCGCAGCGTGGTGTCGAAAATGATCAGGCGGTCTGCCATGGGGATCTCCGATACGTGCTTCTTGCCGCCGGCCTTGCAGGCGGGCGGATTGAAGGGCCGAGTTGTGGGTAAGGGATTAGCTGCGCGCGGGGCGCAGCAGTCGAAGCAGCAGGCCGCGAGCGGCTGCCGACAGGCGGGACATCGTGAGGCTTGCGCGATGCATGGGCGCGACTATAGGCGCAAACCGGCGTCGGAACAACCGCGGGTTCGGTTCACTCGCTGCCCGCGGGAGGCTCCAGCGGCGCGCGCGGCACCGGCTTGGCCGGGTTGGGCCGGCCGTGCCACCACTGCCACGCCCAGTAGACGTAGCCGGACAGCGCGTACACGCAGAACAGCGAGAACAGCACGATCGGCGGATCGGTCGAGACGAACACGAAGGCCAGCACGACGAGCAACATGCCCCAGAAGGGGACGCTGCGTCCAAGCTGGAAGCTCTTGCCGCTGTAGAACGGTGCGCTCGACACCATCGTGACGCCGGCGTACACCGTCAGCCCGAACGCGACCCACGGCATCCACACGTCTTTGATGTGCAGCTTGTTGTCGATCGCGAGCCACACGAAGCCGGCGATCAACGCCGCTGACGCCGGGCTCGGCAGGCCCTGGAAGTAACGCTTGTCGACGACGCCGAGATTGGCGTTGAAGCGCGCCAGCCGCAGCGCGGCGCCCGCACAATAGACGAAGGCCGCGATCCAGCCCCAGCGTCCCAGCTCGTGCAGGATCCACTCGTACATCACCAGCGCGGGAGCGACGCCGAATGAAGTCATGTCGGACAGCGAGTCGTACTGCTCGCCGAACGCGCTCTGCGTGTTGGTCAGACGCGCCACCCGGCCGTCCATGCCGTCGAGCACCATCGCCGCGAAGATTGCGATCGCCGCCAGCTCGAACCGCTGGTTCATCGCCTGGACGATCGCGAAGAAGCCGGCGAACAGCGCGGCCGTCGTGAACAGGTTGGGCAGCAGGTAGATGCCGCGCCGGCGAAACTTCAGCGGTGGCGGCGCCTCGCTCAGCGGCGCCGCCGACGGCACTCCGAACGGACGCGGTTTGCGGCGGCGGAAGCGCATGCGGGTCACAGCTCCGCGAGGATCGTCGTCGTCGCGTACACCTTGTCGCCGACGGCCACGCGCGGCCGCGCGCTGCGCGGCAGGTAGACGTCGACGCGCGAGCCGAAGCGGATGAAGCCGTAGCGCTGGCCGCGCGCGAGCCGGTCACCCGCCTTCACGTAACACAGGATGCGCCGCGCGATCAGCCCCGCCACTTGAACGACCGTGATGCGCTCGCCCGAGTCGAGCTGCAGCACCATCGCGTTGCGCTCGTTTTCGGTCGAGGCCTTGTCCAGATCTGCGTTGATGAACCTGCCGGCAGAGTACTCGACGCGCTCGGCGGTGGCATCGACGGGCGAGCGGTTGCTGTGCACGTTGAACACGTTCATGAATACGCTGATCAGCAACGCGTCACGCGCGGTATACGGATCGCGCGCGTTCTCGACCTTGACGATGCGGCCGTCGGCCGGTGCAAGCACGGCGTTGGCTTGCGCCGGCACCGCGCGCGGCGGATCGCGAAAGAACTGGACGACGAAGATCGCGACCAGCCACAGCGGCGCCGACCACGCGAGCCCGCCCCCCCACCAGACGAGCAGCGCAGCGGCGAGCGAGCCCGCGACGAAGGGCCAGCCTTCGCGCGCGATCAGCGGATGCGGATACTCGGCCACCGTACGGCCCTCGAAGAATCGAAGGCCGTATGGTATCGGATGGTGCCGCTCAGGGTTGCATGAAACGCACCTTCGCGGTGACGTCGAGCCGCTGCGTCGACTGGCCGACGTCGAGACTCGGCTCGGTCACCGACTCGGCGTTCATCGCCAGCGCGCGCGCCATCGGTGCGATCGGCGGCCCGTCGCCGCGCGCGCCGAAGTTGACCTCCTCGATGCGCACGCGCGCCGGCGGCACGCCCATCGCCTGCGCGGCCGCGGCGATGCGCACGCTCAGGTTCGCGTACGCGCGCTGGATCAGTTCGGCATCGAGCCAATCGCGCGCGGCACGCGACAGGCGAAAGCCGATTGCGCCGAGCGCGAGTTGCTGTTGCCCCGCGGCCACCGTCTTCGGCAGCGCGGCCAGCTCGGTCGTGCGCAGGTTCACACCTTGCCGCACGCGCCAGCCGACGATCTTGCGGCCGCCGCCCGCGGCGTAGATCGGGTAGCTGCCGTAACCGGCCGTTTCGACTTGCGCCTTCGGATCGGCGCGCTTCAGCGCCGCCACGCCTTCGGCGACGCGCTGGTTGAGCTGCGATTGCGCGCGCGCGAGATCGGCGTCCTGCACCTCGAGGTAGAAGGATGCGAGCGCCTCGTCGTTGGTCGCCTCGACCTCGGCCGCGGCCGAGATCGTGACGAGCGTGCCCTCGAAGCGTGCCGGCGCGGCCGACGTCTGCGCCGGCACCGGCGCGGCGACGATCAGCGCGCCGCAGAGCGCGGCGGCGCGAAGGAATCGGGTCGGCATCGTGCCCTCCGTGGTGCGTGCAGTCGACTGAAACGCAGCGCGCGCGCCTGCGGGGTTGCCCCGCCTCAGTTCTTGCTCTGGTCGACCAGCCGATTCGCCTTGATCCACGGCATCATGGCGCGCAGCTTTTCGCCGACTTTCTCGATCTCGTGCTCCGCGGTGAGCCGGCGGCGCGCGAGCAGCGTCGGCGCACCGGCGCGGTTCTCGAGGATGAAGCTCTTCGCGTATTCGCCCGTCTGGATGCGCTTGAGCGCGTTGCGCATCGCCTCCTTTGTCTGCGCGGTGATGATCTCGGGACCGGTCGTGTACTCGCCGTACTCGGCGTTGTTCGAGATCGAGTAGTTCATGTTGGCGATGCCGCCCTCGTACATCAGGTCGACGATCAGCTTCAGCTCGTGCAGGCACTCGAAGTAGGCCATTTCGGGCGCGTAGCCCGCCTCGACCAGCGTCTCGAAACCGGCCTTGACCAGTTCCACGCACCCGCCGCACAGAACGGTCTGCTCGCCGAACAGATCGGTTTCGGTTTCCTCGCGGAAGTTCGTCTCGATCACGCCGGCCTTGCCGCCGCCGATCGCGCAGGCGTACGACAGCGCCAGCTCGCGCGCCACGCCGGAGACGTCCTTGTGCACGGCGATCAGCATCGGCACCCCGCCGCCCTGCTTGTAGGTCGAGCGCACCGTGTGACCCGGCGCTTTCGGCGCGACCATGATCACGTCGAGATCCGCGCGCGGCTGGATCTGCCCGTAATGAATGTTGAAGCCGTGCGCGAAGGCGAGCGCCGCCCCCTGCTTCATGTTCGGCGCGATCGACTCGCTGTAGACCTGCGGATGGCTTTCGTCGGGCAGCAGGATCATCACGATGTCGGCGTCCTTGACCGCCTCGGCGACCTCTTTCACGGCCAACCCGGCATTGACCGCCTTGTTCCAAGACGCGCCGCCCTTGCGCAGCGCGACGGTGACGTTGACGCCCGAATCCTTGAGGTTCAGCGCGTGCGCATGACCCTGCGAACCGTAACCGACGATCGCGACCTTCTTGCCCTTGACCAGCGAAAGATCGGCATCCTTGTCGTAATAGACCTTCATTGTTCCTCCATGTGATTCAGCTTCGTCCTCTAGACCTGGCTAGGGGGCACGAGACGGCCAGCCGATCACCTCGTTTCTGATCGGTGCGAAGCGCATCCTGCGCGCCGTCAGACGCGCAGGATGCGCTCCCCGCGACCGATGCCCGAGCTGCCAGTGCGCACCGTCTCCAGGATCGCGGCGCGGTCGACCGCGCGGATGAATGCGTCGAGCTTTCCGGTGTTGCCGGTCAGCTCGATCGTGTACGTTCGGTCCGTGACGTCGATGATGCGGCCGCGGAAGATGTCCGCCATCCGCTTCATCTCCTCGCGTTCCTTGCCGACCGCGCGCACCTTGATCAGCATCAGCTCGCGCTCGGTGTAATCGGCCTCGGTCAGATCGACCACCTTGACGACCTCGATCAGCCGGTTCAGGTGCTTGGTGATCTGCTCGATCACGTCGTCCGAGCCCACTGAAACGATCGTCATCCGCGACAGCGACGGATCCTCGGTCGGCGCCACCGTCAGCGTCTCGATGTTGTAGCCGCGCGCGGAGAACAAGCCGACCACGCGCGACAGCGCGCCGGGCTCATTTTCCAGCAGCACCGAGATGATGTGCCTCATAGATCTTCACTCCCCAGCAGCATCTCGGTCAGACCCTTGCCGGCCTTGACCATCGGCCAGACGTTTTCGGTCTGGTCGGTGACGAAGTCGAGGAACACGAGCCGATCCTTGTACTTGCCGAAAGCCTCGCGCAGTGCGGGTTCGACGTCGGCCGGCTTGTCGATGCGCATACCGATGTGGCCATACGCCTCGGCCAGCTTGACGAAGTCCGGCAGCGCGTCCATGTACGAGTGCGAATAACGGCTGCCGTAGTCGATCTGCTGCCATTGCCGCACCATACCCAGATACCGGTTGTTCAGATTTACGATCTTCGGCGTCAGGTCGTACTGCTTGCAGGTCGACAGCTCCTGGATGCACATCTGGATCGACGCTTCGCCGGTGATCACCGCGACCTGGGCGCCGGGATTGGCCATCTGCACGCCCATCGCGTACGGCAGCCCGACACCCATCGTGCCCAGCCCGCCGGAGTTGATCCAGCGGCGCGGCTTGTCGAACTTGTAGTACTGCGCGGCCCACATCTGATGCTGGCCGACGTCGGACGTGACGAACGCATCGCCCTTGGTCACCTTCCACAGCGTCTCGACGACATACTGCGGCTTGATCACCCTGTCGGTGTTCTCGTACTTCAGACAGTCGCGCTTGCGCCACTGCTCGATCTGCGCCCACCAGCTCTGCAGCGCCGGTGCGTTGGGCTTGCCGCCCGCGGCTTCGATCAGCGCGAGCAGGTCGGTCAGTACCTCGCGCACGTCGCCGACGATCGGCACGTCGACCTTGACGCGCTTGGAGATCGACGACGGATCGACATCGACGTGGATGATCTTGCGCGGGTTCTGCGCGAAGTGCTTCGGGTTGCCGATCACGCGATCGTCGAAGCGCGCGCCGACGGCGAGCAGCACGTCGCAGTGCTGCATCGCCATGTTGGCCTCGTAGGTCCCGTGCATGCCCGGCATGCCGACGAACTTCGGATCGCTCGCACGGAATCCGCCCAGACCCATCAGCGTGTTGGTGCACGGAAAGCCGAGCAGGTTGACCAGTTTGTTCAGCAGTTCGGACGAGTCCGACAGGATCACGCCGCCGCCCGTGTAGATCATCGGCCGCTCGGCCGCAAGCAGAAGCTGCACGGCCTTCTTGATCTGCCCCTGGTGGCCCTTGACCACCGGGTTGT
The DNA here is from genome assembly GCA_037442465.1 of Burkholderiales bacterium. Lineage (GTDB taxonomy): Bacteria > Pseudomonadota > Gammaproteobacteria > Burkholderiales > Burkholderiaceae_F > DSNY01. The sequence continues at coordinate 26,844 of JBBIQI010000001.1, read as the reverse complement.
ACGAGCGCATCGACAGGTTCTTCGGATAACTGAACTCGCAGCGCGCGATCGTCACGTCCTTCGGAATGTCGACCAGCACCGGGCCGGGCCGGCCCGTCTGTGCAATGTAGAAGGCCTTGCGGATCGCCGGCGCCAGGTCGCGCACGTCCTTGACCAGGATGTTGTGCTTGACGCAGGGCCGCGTGATGCCGACCGTGTCGCACTCCTGGAACGCGTCCTGCCCGATCGCGTGCGTCGGCACCTGGCCGGTGAGGATCACCAGCGGAATCGAGTCCATGTAAGCGGTCGCGATGCCGGTGACAGCATTGGTCACACCCGGACCGCTGGTCACCAGCGCCACGCCGACCTTGCGGCTGGAGCGCGAATACGCGTCGGCGGCGTGCACGGCCGCCTGCTCGTGCCGCACGAGGATGTGCTGGAAGCTGTCCTGCTTGAAGATTTCGTCGTAGATGTACAGGACGGCCCCGCCGGGGTAGCCGAAGACGTGTTCGACGCCTTCTTCCTGCAAGCACCGAACGACGATCTCGGCGCCTGTGAGTTCGGCGGACTTCGCTTCCGCCCGTTTCATTTGTGCGGGTGCGGTACCCGCTCGTGTCGTTTCCGCGCTGAGGGTCTGCATGATTGCGGGTCCTCTCAAGGTCCTTCTGGAGATTGATCGGATGCCGTTCCATACCCGCTCGTGGCGGGCGGTGCGGCGAGCGCGTTTAGCTGTGAGGAATGCAACTGGGTCGGCTGCTCCGAGCTAAGTGTCTCTTGTTTTGCAAGAAGCCGGCACGATACTGCAGCGCATCAGCGAGCGCAAATGACGCGGCCATCGGGCTGCAGGGCCCGCCGGCGCAGCGGACGGGAATTGCCGCGTCATCCCCGCGCTGACGGGCGGCAGGCCGGGCGCAGTTGCCTGCGGCGCACGGCGACGACGGTCGCGTTGCGCCCCGCCGCCGCACGCAGGTGCTCTGTTAGGATTCGCGCCGGTTTCGGGCCGCATGCCGAGCGTCTTCTTCGCGTCGACGCGGGCCCATTTTGATGGCGACTCGCGAAGAACTCTCGGATTTCCTGGCAGGCGTCGAGCGGCGTGCCTTCAAGCAGGCGCAGTTTGCCGTGCGCAACGAGGAAAACGCTCTCGACATCGTGCAGGACGCGATGATCAAGCTGGCGGAGCACTATGGCGACCGCCCGGCGGCTGAACTGCCGTTGCTGTTTACCCGCATCCTGCAGAACGCGATCCACGACTTCTTTCGCCGCCAGAAGGTCCGCTCTACCTGGGTGACCCTGTTTTCCGCTCTCGGCTCCGGGGACGACGAGGATTCGGATCCGCTGGATACCCTGGAGGCGCTGGAGGGCACTGAACAAGCCGAAAACGCTGCCGATAAGGTCGAGAGAGCCCAGGTCATCGCTGCAATTGAGGAAGAGATCGCCCGCCTTCCGGCGCGTCAACGCGAGGCTTTCCTGTTACGTTACTGGGAAGAACTTGACGTTGCCGAAACGGCGGCGGCGATGGGATGCTCGGAAGGCAGTGTCAAGACCCATTGTTCGCGCGCCACGCACGCCCTGGCGCGCGCATTGCGGGCACGGGGAATCACGCTATGAATGAAGTCGAATTCGGATATCGCGTCCGCCAGGCCCTGAACGAAGGGACCGAGCGGCTCGACTACAAGACCCTCTATCGCCTCGAACAGGCGCGCAAAACTGCACTCCAGCATCAGAAGCGAGCGCAGGAAGCCGCCGTTTGGGTACCAGCGCTGCAGGTGGCCGTCGCCGGCGCCGCTCCCGCCGACGGCGAGCGGTCCGGCGGCTTCCGGGTCTGGCTGTACCGGATGGGCCTGGTGGCTCCGCTGCTGGCGCTCGTGATCGGGTTCGTCGGTATCTATCAGTGGCAGCGGGGGCTGGTGATCGCGGAGCTGGCCGACCTCGACTTCGCGGTGCTGCTGGACGAGACGCCGCTGGAGGCGTATGCGGACCAGGGCTTCACCGTCCTGCTGAGAAACGAGCGGCAACAGCTGTAAGCGCGCGGTCCGATGATGCGCGCGCTCGTTGTTCTCGCCATGTTGGCCGCGGCGGTTGTCGCGGCGCCGACGGTCGCCCAGCAGCCGTCCGCGGCGCGCAAGCCACCGGCGGCGGCCGCGTCAGGCCCGACCTGGAACGAACTGACGCCCGCTCAGCGCGAGGCGCTCGCCCCGCTCGCACCCGAGTGGAACAAGCTCGAGCGTGACCGCAAGCGCAAGTGGCTCGAAGTCGCGCCGAAGTACCACCAGCTCTCCCCTGAAGGCAAGCAACGGATGCACGCGCGCATGGCCGAGTTCATCAAGCTCACGCCGGAGCAGCGCCGGACGACGCGCGAGAACTTCCAGCGCGCGTACGAACTGCCCGCCGAACGGCGCGAAGCGCTGGTCGAGCAGTACAAGGCCCTTCCCCCCGACAAGAAAAAGGCGTTAAACGAACAGGCACAGAAGAAACCCGCGCCCGACCGGCAGCCGAAGGCCTCGCAGAACAGGTAGCTACCCGCGCCCGGCCCCCGCGACGCCGGCGGCGGGGACGCCGGCGCGACCGCCGTTGCCGTATCGAGTCGCCACCCGAGCGCGAAGCCTGCCGCGGTCGACCCCGCATCCTGGCCCGCCACCCGATGTCCACTGACCCGACCCCGCCGCGCTCGCCCGGACCGCTGTTGCGACTGGCCGCGATGACCTACGAGGCGGTGCTGCTGTTCGGCGTGGTGTTCATCGTCGGCTACTTCGTGCTGGCGCTGGCGCGGTGGACCTACCCACTGGCGGACCACCAGCGCTGGACGCTGCAGGCGATCTTGTTCGTGGCGGTCGGCGCCTATTTCGTCTGGTGCTGGAGCCGCAGCGGACAGACGCTCGCGATGAAAACGTGGCGGCTGCGCGTGGTCGGACCGGGCGGCGCACCGATCGGCTGGCGCGTGGCCGTGCTGCGCTACCTGCTCGCCTGGCATCTTTTCGCGCCCGGCATCGCCTACGTGGCCCTGTTCCAGACGCATGCGCTCTGGGACGTCGTCGCCTTCGCGCTCGGCTTCCTCGCGATGCTCGCGGTCGGAGCGGTCGGCCGCGACGGACAACTGCTGCACGATCGCTGGCTCGGCACGCGCGTGCTGCGCGAGTAGGCGGCGGTCAGTCGCCGAACCACTTGCGCATCAACGCGGTTTCGCGTGCGCGGATCGTCGCCAGGAATTCGCCGGCCTCGCCCATCGCCTTGAAGCTGTCGAAACCCGAGGCGAGAAAGTGGTGCAGGTGCCCGAGCCCGGCCGCTTCTGCCGGCGCCCGCATCATATGCAGCATGCCGGACAGGAAAGGTATGCGCGCCAGCCGCTCGAGCGAGCGGCCGATGCGGTCGATCATCTCGATCTGGCGCGCCCGCTCTTCGTAAGTGCCGGCGGCGCGATAGGCCCGGACGTAGCCGGCTTCGTCGATCGGCAGGTTGATCAGCCTCGCCACGCGCGCGTCGAGCGTTTCCGACAGCTCATCGAGCTCGACGGCGAGCGCCATCGTCTCGATGGCGCGGTCGGGCAGCATGCGCGCCAGCTTCGGGACGACGCGCAGCGCCTCGTTGTCGCGCTGGCTGAAGTCCTTCGCCGCGTACAGCTCGTCGAGGAAAAAGCGGCAGGCAGGCCCGTAGCGCGGCGATGCAAGCAGGTCCGGATACGTGTGCTGCAGCCGCTGCGACTGCCATGACTTGACCGCACGCCAGCGTTGCGCGAGCACGGGATCGCCTTCGAGTCGCCTGCGCAGCGCGATGACCCGCTGCAAGGCGTCGCTCAACCGCTGCTTGGCGGAGCCCTCTAATTCGCGCGCCATCAGCCCGTTTAGAAGCGGTGTTCTATCGGCGATCCCTAGAATGCGGGCGAAGGATACGTGAAGGCCGCAATGCGTCGACGGACGTTTTTGAAGGCGGGTCTGATCGGCGGCGCCGTACTGGCCGCCGCAGGCGGCGCGGCGCTGTGGCTCAAGCCCGCAGCGCGCGACGCATCGACCAGCGAAGAAGCGCGTCTGGTGCTGCGCGCGGTGATCCCGGCGCTGCTCGCCGGCGCGCTGCCGGTCGACCGCACCGCACAGGCGCGCGAAGCCACGCTCGAGCGAACGCTCGCCGCGATCGCGCGCCTGCCGCCGCCGACGCGGCTCGAACTGGGCGAACTGTTCGCACTGCTCGCATCGACCCCCGGCCGCTGGCTGGCCGGCGTCGACGACTGGGAAACCGCCGGCGTCGAACAGGCGACGCGCTTCCTGCAGCGCTGGCGCACGCATCCGTTCGACCTGTTGCAGGCCGGCTACCAAGCGCTGCACGACGTCGTGCTCGGACCGTGGTACGCCGACGAGTCGACATGGCCCGCGATCGGCTATCCCGGGCCGCCAAAGCTATGACTGCGCCGTCCGTCACGCGCGCCGATCCGGTCGCCGCGGGGCTGGCTCGCGGCTGGAAGGTCGTCGACGCGTCCTCGCTGCGCGAGCCGCAGCGCATCGACTGCGACGTGGCCATCGTCGGCACCGGCGCGGGCGGCGGCATCAGTGCCGAACTGCTCGCCAAGGCGGGACTTGCGGTCGTGCTGATCGAGGAAGGGCCGCTCGCCAGCTCGCGCGACTTTCGCATGCGCGAGGCCGACGCCTATCCGCACCTGTACTGGGATTCGGCCGCGCGCAAGACCAAGGACAAGGCGATCACCATCCTGCAAGGGCGCGCTGTGGGCGGCTCGACCACGGTCAACTGGACCTCGAGCTTTCGCACGCCGCCGGCGACGCTGGCGTTCTGGCGCAGCCGCTACGGGCTCGCCGACTTCACCGAAGAGGCACTCGCACCCTGGTTCGCGCAGGCCGAGACGCGCTTGGCCATCCGCCCGTGGACGGTTGCGCCGAACGAAAACAACAGCCTGCTGGCGCGCGGCGCGGCCGCCCTCGGCATACCGACGGCCGTGATCCGCCGCAACGTCGCCGGCTGCGCGAACCTGGGCTACTGCGGCGTAGGCTGCCCGCTCGACGCCAAGCAGTCGATGCTGGTGACGACGATTCCCGCCGCGCTCGACCGCGGCGCACGGTTGTATACGCGGCTGCGCGCGCTGCGGTTCGAATTCGACGGCGCCCGGATCGAGCGGCTCGTCTGCGCGGCGCTGCGCCCCGATGGATTGACCGCAAGCGGTGTCACGGTGGAAGTGCGCGCGCGCCATTTCGTCGCCGCCGGCGGCGCGATCAACACACCGGGCCTGCTGCTGCGGTCGGCTGCGCCGGATCCGTACCGGCTGCTCGGGCGTCGCACCTTCCTGCACCCGACGGTGATCTCGTCGGCGCTGTTCGAGCAGCGCGTCGACGGTTTCGCCGGTGCGCCGCAGACCGTGTATTCGGATCGCTTCCTCGAAGTCGACCCGATCGACGGCCCGCTCGGTTTCAAGCTCGAGGCACCGCCGCTGCACCCCGTGCTGTTCGCCACGACGCTGCACGGCTTCGGACCGCCGCACGCCGCGTTGATGCACCGGTTCGCCCACGCCCATGCGCTGATCGCGCTGCTGCGCGACGGCTTCCACCCGGACAGCCGCGGCGGCGAAGTGGTGCTCGCAGCCGACGGCCGCGCGCTCCTCGACTACCCGCTGAACGAGCCGGTCTGGGACGGCGTGCGCCGCGCCTTCGTCGCGATGGCCGAAATCCAGTTCGCGGCCGGCGCAAGGAGTGTCCACCCCGTACACGAGCTGGCCGGCGGCTACACGCGCTTCGCCGAAGCCAAGGAAGCGATCGAACGACTGCCGCTGAAGCCGCTCGCCACGCGCGTGGTCAGCGCGCACGTGATGGGGGGCTGCGGCATGGCCGCGAGCGAACGCGCGGGCGTGGTCGACGGGTTCGGCCGTCACTTCCAGATCGAGAACCTGTCGGTGCACGACGGCTCGATCTTCCCGACCTCGCTCGGCGCCAATCCGCAGCTGTCCATTTACGGTATCGTCGCCCGCATGGCCAGTGCGCTGGCCGCGGAACTTACCGGCAGCTCGGCGCCTGCGCTCGCTTGAGCCGCGATCAGGCCGCCGTCAGGCCGCGCGTGCGGCCCGCTGCGGCGTATAGCCGCGCGGGATCGCGGCCAGCAGCCGCTTCGTGTACTCGTGCTGCGGATTCTCGTAGATCGCCTCGCTCGAACCGCGCTCGACGATCGCGCCCTGGTTCATCACGATGATGTCGTCGGCCATGTACTTGACGACGGCCAGATCGTGGCTGATGAACACATACGAAATGCCGAATTCCTCCTGCAGATCGACCAGCAGGTTCAGCACGGTGGCCTGCACCGAGACGTCCAGCGCAGAAACCGACTCGTCGCAGATGATGACCTCGGGCTGCATCGTCAGCACGCGCGCGATGGCGATGCGCTGGCGCTGCCCGCCGGAGAATTCGTGCGGGTACTTATGGACGCTGTCGGCCGGCAGCCCCACGCGCTTGATCAGTCGCAGCGCGCGCTCGAAGCGCTCGTCGTCGCCGCTGCCGATGCGGTGGATTTTCATCGGCTCGGTCAGAATCTGCCCGATCGTGAAGCGCGGATTCAGGCTTGCGTAGGGATTCTGGAAGATGATCTGGATGCGCCGCCGGTAGGCCATCATCTCGCGCTCCGACAGCTTCAGCAGATCCTTGCCTTCCCACAGCACTTCGCCGGCGGTGGCGTCGACGAGCCGCATCAGCAGCATGCCGACCGTGGTCTTGCCCGAGCCCGACTCGCCGACCACGCCCAGCGTGCGCCCGCGCGCCACCGAAAACGACGCGTCCTTCACCGCCTCGATCGTCTTGCGCGCGAACAACCCCGTCTTCAGCCGGTACTCCTTGCGCAGCCCGCGCGCTTCGATCAGCGGCCTGTCCTGCACGGCGCGCGCGACGCGCTGCTGCGCATCGGCGCGACCGAGCACGATCGACGCGCTGTCGGCCGACTGCATGAAGTCGTCGATCACCGGCAGCCGCCTCGGGCGAGCGTCGAGCCGCGGCCGGCACGCCAGCAGCGCCTTGGTGTAGGCGTCCTGTGGTGCGGTGAAGATCTGCGCGACCGGCCCGCGCTCGCGTACGACGCCTTCGCGCATCACCACCACCTCGTCGGCTATTTCGCCGACCAACCCCAGATCGTGGCTGATGAACAGCACGCTCATCCGGTGCACGCTCTGCAACCTGGCGATCAGCTCGAGGATCTGCCGCTGCACGGTCACATCGAGCGCGGTGGTCGGCTCGTCGGCGATCAGCAGCTTCGGCTGGCAGGCGATCGCCATCGCGATCATCACGCGCTGCTGCTGGCCGCCCGACAGCTCGTGCGGGTAGCTGTCGACGCGCGCCCTGGGCTCGGGGATGCCCACCTCGGTCAGCAGCTCGACGACGCGGTCGGCCGCCTGCCTTGGCGTGAGGCCCAGATGCAGCCGCAGCACTTCGGCGATCTGGTCGCCGACCGTGAAGACGGGATTCAGCGAGGTCATCGGCTCCTGGAAGACGACGCCGATGTCCTTGCCGCGGATCGCGCGCAACGTCTCGATCGGTTCGGCCAGCAGGTTGCGCCCGCCGAACTCGACGCGACTCGCGCCGCCCACGATCGCGTTGTCAGGCAGCAGCCGCATGATCGACATCGCCGACACGCTCTTGCCGCTGCCCGACTCGCCGACCAGCGCGACGGTGCCGTTTTCCGGCACGTCGAAGCTCACTGCGCGCACTGCCTCGACGACGTGGGATTTGCCCAGCCGGAACGACACCGTGAGGTCGCGCACCGAAACGAGGTTCGTCATGCCTTACCTCAGCTTCGGATCAAGCGCATCGCGCAGCGCGTCGGTCAGCAGCGAGAACGCGGTGACGAAGGTCGCCATGAACGCGGTGGCGGCCGCGAGCTGCCACCACTTGCCGAGCACCAGCTCGACGTTGGCCTCGGCGAGCATCGTGCCCCACGACACCTGATCGACCGGCACGCCGAGCCCGAGGAAGGACAGGATCACCTCGGCCTTGATGAAGTAGACCACGTGCAGCGACAGTTGCACGAGGATCACGTGGCTGACGTTCGGCAGGATATGAACGAACATCCGCGACAGATGGCTCGCGCCGATCGCCTCGGCCGCGCGCACGTACTCGCGGTTGCGGTGCTTGATGTACTCGGCGCGCACCAGCCGGTAGATGCCGGTCCAGCCCGCCAGCCCCAGGATCAGGATCACCGTGTCGATGCCGCGGCCGAACACCGCCGCGAACGCGAAGATCAGCAGGATCGACGGGATCGACGTGAAGACGTTGTAGACCCATTCGAGGAAGTCGCCGATGCGGCCGCCGAAATAGCCGCCGAGCGCGCCGAGCAGCGTGCCGATGAAGGTCGCGAGCAGCGCGGCCGCCAGCCCGACGAAGATCGAGATCTCCGCGCCCTTGACCGCCTTGGCGAGCACGTCGCGGCCGAGCCGGTCGCCGCCGAAAGGCAGCGTATCGGCCTTGACGACTTCGACCGACTGGAACTTCGCCGCGCGTTCTGCCCATTCCTTGTAGCGGGGTGCGAGCGGATCGACGTCGGACAGATCCACCGGCGGCCCTTTCGGCGCCTCGATGATCGGCGCCACCTCGGCCGGGGCCGGCCCCATGACAGTCGGCGGCGCGTACGGCACGCCGACCTCGCGCTGCCAGTCGCGCGCCACCAGACCTGCCGCGGCAAACAGGATCAGCACGATGAAGGCGGCGACGATCGCCAGCGAAGCCATGCCGACGCGGTCGCGCGCCAGCCGCTTCCAGGCGGCGAGCCAGACGCCCGCCGAACGGCTCGGTGTGGTCTCGACGTACGGTGCGGCAGCCGCGCTCATTTCAGCACCACGCGCGGATCGACGACCTTGTACAGCAGGTCGGCGAGCAGATTGATCACCATCGTCAGGAACGCCAGGTACACGGTGACGGCCTGGATCACCGGGTAGTCGCTGCGGTTGACCGCCAGATACACCTCGCGCCCCAGCCCGGGAATCGAGAAGAAGATCTCGATCAGGAACGAGCCGATGAACACGCCGGGAAGCTGCACCGCGACGTTGGTCAAGATTGGGATCATCGCGTTGCGCAGCACGTGTTTGAGCATGATCGCGTTCTCGCTGAGCCCCTTGGCGCGCGCGGTGCGCACGTAGTCCTGCCCGATCTCGTCGAGGAAGAAGCTGCGATAAAGCCGCGTCTGCGGCGCGAGGCTCACGAGCACCGCCAGGATGATCGGCAGCGGCGCGTAGGTCGTCAGGTTCTTCCAGAAGCTGTCGGTCCAGCCCTGCACCGGAAACCACCCGAGGTAGAAACCGAACAGCCACTGGCCGACGATGATGTAGACGAGAAACGAGATCGACAGCGCGACCGTGGTCAGGATCATGATCGCGCGGTCGGTGAGCGTGCCGCGCACGTAGGCGACGCCGAGCGCGAGCGGAATCGCCAGCACGACTTCGAGGATCAGGATCGGCACCATCACCGTCAGCGTGGCCGGCAGCCGCGTGACGAAGATGTTCGAGACCGCCTCGCTGGTCGCCCAGCTGCGCCCCCAGTCGAACGTGACGATCTGCTTGACGAAGATCGCGAGCTGCTGCCAGACGGGCCGGTTCAGACCCAACTGTTCGCGGATCGACTCGATCTGCTCGGGCGTGGCCAGCAGCCCGCCCAGGATCTCGGCCGGGTCGCCGCCGAAATACTTGAAAAGGAAGAACACCAGCAGGATCACGCCTGCCAGCGTCGGGACCATCTGCCAGACTCGTCGGACGATATAGGCAGCCACGTCAGCCTTGTATTGACCCGTGCGTTCGATCGACGCGTCGCACTGCACAAGCTCGTGGCCCGGCAGTGCGGGCCCGTCCGGCCCGCGCGCGAAAGCGCGCATTATCCTCAAATCGCTCCGGCGGTGAAGGGCTTTGTCGCTGCGGCGAAGCGCGCTCGGCGCGCGGTGTCCGATCCGCAACACGCGCAGCTTGCGCTACCCTTGCGCCCGCTTTGGATACCGAAGGACCGGATGCTCTCGAACGCAGCCCGCCGCCTCGCACGCGCCGCGATCGCGCTCGCCGCGGTGCTCGCCGCCGCGCCGGTCGTGCAGGCGCAGGACAAGGTGCTGCGCTACTCGTTCCGCATCGCCGAGACCGGCTTCGACCCGGCGCAGATCTCCGACCTGTATTCGCGCATCATCGCGTCGAACATCTTCGACGCGCCACTGGAGTTCGAGTTCCTCGCACGACCGGTACGCATGCGGCCGAACACCGCAGCCGCACTGCCCGAGATCTCGCCCGACTTTCGCACGTTCACGATCCGCCTGCGGCCGGGCATCTACTTCGACGACGATCCGGCGTTCAATGGCCGCAAGCGCGAGCTGACCGCGCACGACTACGTTTACTCGTTCAAGCGCCACTACGACCCGCGCTGGAAGAGCCCCAACCTGTACGTGCTCGAGAACAGCAGGATCCTCGGGCTGTCGGAGCTGCGGCAGGAAGCGCTCCGGAACAAGAAACCGTTCGATTACGACCGCGAAGTCGAAGGCCTGCGCGCGCTCGACCGCTACACCTTCCAGATCAAACTCGCCGAGCCCAATCCTCGCTTCGTCTACAACCTCGCCGACCCGTCCTTCCTCGGCGCGGTCGCGCGCGAAGTCGTCGAGTTCTATGGCGACAAGATCATGGAGCACCCGGTCGGCACCGGGCCGTTCCGGCTCGCGCAGTGGAAGCGCAGCTCGCGCATGGTGCTCGAAAAAAACCCGAACTACCGTGACGAGTTCTACGACGAATCGCCGCCGGCGAACGACGCTTACGCGCGCGCGATCGCCGCGCAGCTCAGGGGCCGCAAGCTGCCGATGGTCGACCGCGTCGAGATCGCCATCGTCGAGGAGAACCAGCCGCGCTGGCTCGCGTTCCTCAACGGCGAACACGACATCATCGAGGAGGTGCCGACCGACTTCGCCAACCTGGCGCTGCCGAACAACGAGCTGGCGCCGAATCTGCGCAAGCGCGGCATCCGCATAGTGCGCTACGCGCGCGCCGACGTCGCCGTGTCCTACTTCGCGATGGAGCACCCCGTCGTCGGCGGTTACACGCCGGAGAAGGTCGCACTGCGCCGGGCGATCGGGCTGGCGGTCGACCTCGATCAGGAGATCCGGCTGGTACGCAAGAACCAGGCCGTCCCCGCGCAATCGCCGATCGCGCCGGGCGTATGGGGCTACGACCCTGAGTTCCGCTCCGAGATGAGCGAGTTCAACCGAGCGAAGGCCAAGGCGCTGCTGGACATGTACGGCTACGTCGACCGCGACGGCGACGGCTGGCGCGAGCAGCCCGACGGCGCGCCGCTCGTGCTCGAGTACGCGACCCAACCCGATCAGCAGTCGCGCCAGTTGAACGAGCTGTGGAAGAAGAACATGGACGCGATCGGCGTTCGCATCGAGTTCAAGACCGCGAAGTGGCCCGAGCAGCTCAAGGCCTCGCGCGCCGGCAAGCTGATGATGTGGGGGGTCGGCTGGAGTGCCGCCGCACCCGACGGCGACACCTTCCTCGCGCTCGGCTACGGCGGCAACAAGGGCCAGGCCAACCACGCGCGCTTCGACCTGCCCGCCTTCAACAGGATCTACGAAGCGCAGCGCGTGCTGCCCGACGGCCCCGAGCGCATGGCGCTGATGACCGAAGCGAAGAAGCTGATGATCGCGTACATGCCGTACAAGATCCACGTGCACCGGATCTGGACCGATCTGGCGCACCCGTGGGTGGTCGGCTATCACCGTAACGTGTTCAAGCGCGACTTCTGGAAGCTCGTCGACATCGACCCCCAGGAACTAAAACCGCGGGGCGAGCGATGACGCACAAAGCGGAGCCGCATCCGGTCCCCCGTCGGGAGAGGGACGCAGCGGGAGTCTGCCGCTGCGGTGCCAAGGCGGCCGCCGCCTCGTATCCGCCGCAGTCCCGCCGATAGCAAGGCGGACAAGCACCAAACGGCCATTTCAACGATGACCCACCCTCCCCGCTCACCCGACCGCCGCGCGCTCCTGATCGCCGGCGGCGCGCTCGCCGCGCCGCTGCCCGTGCTCGCCCAGGCGAAAGCAGGCGCGGCGCAAGCCAAGGTGCTGCGTTACGCCTTTCCGGTCGCCGAGACGGGTTTCGACCCGGTCCAGATCAGCGACATCTACTCCCGCATCGTCACCGCGCACATCTTCGAGTCGCCGCTGAAGTACGACCATCTCGCGCGGCCCTACCGGCTGAAGCCGAACACGGCGGCAGCGATGCCCGAAGTCTCGTCCGACTACCGGACTTTCACCGTGCGCCTTCGCCCCGGCATCTACTTCGCCGACGATCCCGCCTTCAAGGGCCAGCGCCGCGAACTGACCGCGCACGACTACGTGTACTCGTGGAAGCGCTTCTACGATCCGCGCTGGAAGGCGCCGTACGTCGCGGTCTGGCTGCTCGACCGGGTGGTGGGTTTGAACGAGTACCGCGACGAGGTACTCAAGACCAAGCAGCCGTTCGACTACGACCGGCCGCTCGAGGGACTGCGCGCGCTCGATCGCTACACGCTGCAGATCCGGCTGGCCGAGCCCAACCCGCGCTTCCTCTACAGCCTTGCCACACCCGACGTCAACGGCGCGGTCGCACGCGAGGTCGTCGAGTTCTATGGCGACACGATCATGGAGCACCCGGTCGGCACAGGGCCGTTCCGTCTCGCCGAGTGGCGGCGCTCGTCGCGCATCGTGCTCGAGCCGAACCCGGGTTTTCGCGACGTGCGCTACGACGAAACGCCCAACGACGACGATGCCGATGGCCAGGCACTGGCGCAGCGCTATCGCGGCCGCCGGCTGCCTCTGGTCGATCGCGTCGAGATTTCGATCATCGAGGAGAATCAGCCGCGCTATCTCGCGTTCGTCGGCGAGGAGCATGACGTGCTGTACGGCACGCCGCTGGACTTCGCGAATCTGGTCGTTCCCGGCGGCAAGCTCGCGCCGCATCTGGCCAGGCGCGGCATCAAGCTGTACCGCACGCTCGCCGCCGACGTGACGATGACTGTCTACAACATGGACGACCCGGTCATCGGGGGCTACACGCCGGAACGCATCGCGCTGCGCCGCGCGATCAATCTGGGCATCGACATCGACCGCGAGATCCGGCTCGTACGCCGCGCACAGGCGATCCCGGCGCAATCGCCGCTGATGCCGCAGACCTACGGCTACGACCCGGATTACCGCAGCGAGATGGGCACGTACGACCTGGCGCGCGCGCGTGCGCTGCTCGACCTGTACGGTTACGTCGATCGCGACGGCGACGGCTTTCGCGAGCAGCCGGACGGCTCGCCGCTGCGGCTGGTGCTCTCCACGCAGCCCGACCAGATTTCGCGCCAGTTCGACGAGCTGTTCAAGAAGAACCTGGAGGCGCTCGGACTGCGGCTCGACTTCAGCATCGCCAAGTGGCCCGAACAGCTCAGACAGGCGCGCGCGGGCAAGTTCATGATGTGGGGCGTCGGCCTGAGCGCCGCGTCCCCGGACGGGCAGGGCGTGTTCGCGCGCGGCTACAGCCCGGAGATGGGCGGACAGAACCTGTCGCGCTTCAAGCTGCCGGAATTCGACCGCATCTACGAGCGACTGAAGGTACTGCCTGACGGCCCAGAACGGCTGGAACTGTTCCGGCGCGCAAACAAGATCCTGATCGCGTATGCGCCGTACAAGTTCCACGTTCACCGGATCATCAACGACCTCGCCCAACCCTGGGTCATCGGCTATCGGCGGCCTCCGTTCTGGCTGGAGTGGTGGCAGTACGTCGACATCGATCCGGGCGCGCAGGCGCGCGCCGCAAAGTGACGTTCTGACGAGCATGAGTTTGCGGTGATGACGCGCCGGAGCATGATGCTGATGTCCGTCTGCCTCGTCCGCGCCCTCCTGCCGGCGGGACAGGGGGGATTCGAGAGTCGCTGCGCGACGCTCGCGTGAATCGCGAATCGATGAGCCCTTCGCGGCGGCAGTTCCTGACGACGGCGCCGCTCGCTCCGCTGGCCGGCGCGCGCACCGCGGCCACACAGCCGCGCGCTGCCGGCCCGAAGACACTGCGCGTGGCCTTCCCGACCGCCGAAACCGGCTTCGATCCGGCGCAGGTGCAGGACCTGTACTCGCGCACCGTGCTGTCGCACATCCTCGACGCGCCGCTCGAATACGACTACCTCGCGCGGCCGGCGAAGCTGCGGCCGAACACCGCGGTCGCGCTGCCGGAGGTCTCGTCCGACTACCGCACGTTCACGATCCGGCTGCGACCGGGCATTTTTTTTGCCGACGATCCCGCCTTCAGGGGTGCGCGCCGCGAGCTGACCGCGCACGACTACGTCTACTCGTTCAAGCGCCTGTACGACCCGCGCTGGAAGAGTCCGATGCTGTTTACGCTCGAAAACAGCAGGCTGCTGGGCCTCACCGAGCTGCGCCAGCAGGCGCTCCGCAGCAAGAAGCCGTTCGATTACGACCGCGAGGTCGGGGGCCTGCGCGCGCTCGACCGCTACACGTTCCAGATCCGGCTGGCCGAGCCCAATCCGCGCTTCGTGTACAACCTCGCCGACGCGTCGCTGCTCGGCGCGGTCGCGCGCGAAGTGGTCGAAACCTACGGCGACGCGATCATGGCGCATCCGGTCGGCACGGGACCCTTCCGGCTCGCGCACTGGACGCGCTCGTCGCGCATCGTGCTCGAACGCAATCCGGACTATCGCGAAGAGCGCTACGACTTCGAGCCGGCCGCCGATGCGGCCGATATGCGCGACGAAGTCGCGCGGCTGCGCGGACGGCGCCTGCCGCTGGTCGAGCGCGTCGAAGTCTCGATCATCGAGGAATCGCAGCCGCGCTGGCTCGCCTTCCAGCAGGGCGAACTCGACGTGCTGGCGGTGCCGCTGGAGTTCGTTGCGCTGGCGGCGCCGGACGGCCGGCTCGCGCCTTTTCTGCAGCGGCGCGGCGTGCGCATGCGCCGCACGGCGGCCGCCGACGTCGCGCTGACGTACTTCAACATCGAGCATCCGGTCGTCGGCGGCTACACGCCGGAGAAGATCGCGCTGCGCCGCGCGATCGCGCTCGCGATCGACGGCGACGAATACATCCGGCTGATCTTTTCCGGCCAGGGCGTGCGCGCGCAGTCGCCGATCGTGCCCGGCACGTTCGGCTACGACCCGGGCTATCGCAGCGAGATGGGCGAGTTCAGCCGAGCGCGCGCGGCCGCGCTGCTCGACATGTTCGGCTACGTCGATCGCGACGGCGACGGCTGGCGCGAAATGCCGGACGGCTCACCGCTCGTGCTCGAGCTGGCCTCGTCGGCGACCTCGCTCGACCGCAAACAAAACGAGCTGTGGAAGCGCTACATGAACGCGGTCGGCCTGCGCATCGGCTTCCGCATCGCGCAGTGGCCCGAGCTGCTGCGCATGTCGCTCGCCGGCAAGCTGATGATGTGGGGCTACAGTTGGCAGGTCGGCGGCCCCGACAGCGACAACCTGTTCGGCATGGGCTACGGCCCGAACAAGGAACAGTTGAACGACGCGCGCTTCGACCTGCCCGAATACAACGCGCTGTACGAACGCCAGCGCGTGCTGCCCGACGGACCCGAGCGCCTGCAACTGCTGCACCGCGCGGCGCGTCTGCTGACCGCCTACATGCCGTACAAGTTCCACCTGCACCGACTGATCCTCGATCTCGCGCAGCCGTGGGTCGACGGTTACCGGCGCCACCCGTTCACGGCGCGGCAGTGGAACTGGATCGACGTCGATCCCGCAGGCCGCGAGGCGGCGCGGTGAAGCTCTCGACGCTGCTGCGGTTCTCGCTCGCAGCGCAGATCGGCGGCGGCGCGTTGCTCGCGGCATGGTGGCTGCCCGACGGTACGAACCCGTGGGTCGCGCTCGCGCTCGGGCTCGGGCTCGCGGTGCCGCCGGCGGGCCATGCGCTGGTGCTCGGCATCGAGTTCGTGATCGCCGCCGCGGTCGACTCGCGCCGCCCGCGCGCGCCCATCCTGCACGTGCTCGCGGTGTGGTTGCGCGAGACGTCGGCGTCGCTGCGCGCCTTCGCGTGGCGCATGCCGTTTTTCGCCGGATTTCCCGAACCGCCGATCGTGCGCGATGGCCAACGGCCGGCCGTGCTGCTCGTGCACGGCTACCTGTGCAATCGCGCGGTCTGGAAACCGTGGCTCGACGCCGGCGGCTGCGCCGGCTGCAACGTCGCGACCGTCGATCTGGCGCCGCCCTTCGGCGATCTGGACGGTTACGCCGACCTGGTCCACGCGGCCATCGCGCGGCTGCGCGCAGCGAGCGGCGCCGATCGCGTCTGGCTCGTCGCCCACAGCATGGGCGGACTGGCGGTGCGCTGCTACCTGCGCCGCTACGGCGACTCGGCCGTGGCCGGCGCGATCACGATCGCTTCGCCGCATCAGGGCACGCTGCTCGCGCGCTTCGGCCATGGGCGCAATGCCGCGCAGATGCGGCCGGATTCGGACTTCCTGCGCGAACTGGCCGCGTGCGAGGACGCAGCACGCCGAGCGAAGTTCATCTGCATCGCCACGGTCGACGACAACCTGATCGTTCCGCGCACGAGCCCGCTGCTCGCGGGCGCGCGCCATCACGTGCTCGCCAGCGTCGGGCACCTGGCGACGATCGAGGATCGGCGCGTGTGGGACATCGTCGAGCGCGAGTTGCGCGCGCGCCGGACCTGACCGCGACCGGCGCTGACGGCGACGCGACTGCGCCCTGCCCTTGCACGCGACACCCGCAGCGAAGACTGCCGGGACCGCGCGCGTCCTCCCGTCCCCGGCTCAGCCTCCTCCTTCAAAACGGACGTGGCTCCGAGCGCTGGCGGACAACCCGTTCGAGCCGGGTCGGGACGGTCAGAAATGAATCCCCCGCATCAGGGTCGCGAACGCGATCTGATCCGGCGTGGCCTTCGGCTTCTCGCCTTCCTTCGCGCCCTTGGCCGCGGGCGAATCGGGGAACATCCGGAACGTCGTGTTCATGATGATCTGCGCGATACGCGGTGCCAGCGCGTGCAGCACCTGGCCGAAGATGCCGAGCCTCGTGGCGATGCGCACCGGCTTGTAGACGATCGCCTCGACGATCAGATCGGCGGCTTCGTCGGGCGTCAACGTCGGCACGTTCTCGTAGATCTTGGTCGGCGCGATCATCGGCGTCTTCACCAACGGCATGTTGATCGTCGTGAAGGTGACGCCGACGTCGATGAACTCGCTCGCGGCGCAGCGCGTCCACGCATCGAGCGCTGCCTTGCTGGCGACGTACGCGGAAAACCGCGGCGCGTTGGTCAGAACGCCGATCGAACTGATGTTCACGACGTGTCCGCGCCGCCGCGCGGCCATGTGCGGCAGCAGCCCCATCGTCGTGCGCAGGCAGCCGAAGTAATTGAGCTGCATCGTGCGCTCGTAGTCGTGAAAGCGGTCGTAACTGGACTCGATGCCGCGCCGGATCGAGCGGCCCGCGTTGTTGATCAGCACGTCGACGCCGCCGTAGTTTTCGACCAGCCAGCCGACCAGCTTGTCGCAGCCCTCGTAATTCGCCAGATCCGCCGAGAAGGTCACCACTTGGCCGCCGTTGGCGTTGTCGCCGAGACCGTCCTCGATCTCCTTCTTCGCCGCGTCGAGCTTGTCCTGCTCGCGGCCGACGATCACGGTGACCGCACCGGCGGCGGCGATCTTCTTCGCGGCCGCGAGCCCGATTCCCGACGAGCCGCCGGTGACCAGCACCACGCGTCCCTGCACCTGGCCCTTGAGCGTGCGATCGACGAACAGATCCGGGTCGAGGTTGCGCTCCCAGTAGTCCCACAACCGGTACGCGTAGTCTTCCAGCCGCGGGCACTCGATGCCGCTACCCTTCAGCGCCGCCGCGGCGTCGCGGCAGTCGAAGCGCGTCGGGTAGTTGACGAATTGCAGGATGTCTGGCGGCAGTCCGAGATCCTTCATCACCGCGTCGCGGATGCGGCGCACCGGCGTCAGCGCCAGCAGCCCTTTGCGCACGCTCGGCGGGATGAACCCGAACAGCGCGGCGTTGATCCGCAGCCCGAACTCCGGCGCGTGCGCCGCGCGGGCGAAGATGTTGAGCACGTCGCCGACGCGGTACGGCGTCGGGTCGACCAGGTGGAACGCGCGGTTGTCGAGATCCTTGGCGTGCGCGATGTGGTCCATCGCATCCACGACGAAATCGACCGGAACGATGTTGATGCGGCCGCCTTCGATGCCGATCGTCGGCATCCACGGCGGCAACATGCGCCGCATCTTCTGGATCAGCTTGAAGAAGTAGTAGGGACCGTCGACCTTGTCGATCTCGCCGGTCTTGGAGTCGCCGACCACGAGCCCCGGCCGGTAAACGCGCCAGGCGCCCTTGCACTCCTTGCGGACGATCTTCTCCGATTCGTGTTTGGTGCTGAAGTACGGGTGTTCGAGGTTTTCCGCTTCGTCGAACATGTCCTCGCGGAAGACACCCTCGTACATCCCCGCCGCGGCGATCGAAGAGACGTGCTGAAAGCAGCCGGCCTTAAGCTCGTTGGCGAGCGCCACCGCGTGGCGCGTGCCTTCGACGTTGGCGATCACCTGGCTTTCGGCGTCGGCCTTCAGGTCGTAGACCGCTGCCAAGTGGAAGAAGTGGTCGATTCTGCCGACCAGTTCCTTGATCGCCGCCCTGGACAGGCCCAAGCCGGGCTGAGCGAGGTCGCCGTAGACCGGAATCGCCTTTTTTTCGTCGACGCCCCAGTAGGCGAGCAGCTCCGGCACTTTGTCCCGGCTCGATTCGCGAATCAGAAAGCGGACCACCGCGCCGCGCCTCGCGAGCAGTTTCTTGACCAGCCGCTTGCCGATGAAGCCCGAGGCTCCGGTGACGAAGTACTGCATGGTGGCGTCTCCTCGTGAGGTCTTGTTCATGATGGCCGACCGATTCTAACCACCGCCTTCCTGACGGCGGCCCTGCGCCGCCGCACGCGTGCGGTAGAGAACGCGCTCTACGCGTTGCGCGCGGTTTAGTTGGCGCCCTCTAGCGTGCGTCCATAGACTGCGTTGTGTCGATAACCTCGAACCACGGAAGGAGTCGAACATGGTCCGGAAACTCAAGGCGATGGCAGACAGCGGCAAGGACAGTCAGCTCGCAGCGGCGATCAAGGAATCGGCGCAGCAGATCTGGCTGGCCGGCCTCGGCGCTTTCTCCAAGGCGCAGGAGGAAGGCACCAAGGTCTTCGAAGCACTCGTCAAGGAAGGCAACTCGATCCAGAAGCGCACGATGAAACTCACCGAAGACCGCGTCAACGAGGTCACCAGCAAGGTCACCAAGATGGCCGGCAGCTTTCAGAAGCAGGCGAATGCCTCATGGGACAAACTCGAGAGCGTGTTCGAGGACCGCGTGCAGCGCGCGCTGACGCGTCTGGGCGTGCCGACCAAGAAGGAGATCCATGCGCTGACCAAGCGGGTCGAGGAGCTGACCGCTAGCGTGCAAAAACTGTCAGGGGCGCGGGCTGCCAAGTCAGCGCGCGCGCCGCGCGCCCGCAAGGCGGCCGGCTGAGCCAAGCCGAGCGATGCCGGCCGTCCGCCGCGAAGGACGCGCCGGTGCACCACCAGCGCGGCATCATGGACCGCTCGAGCCGGTCGGCGCCGGCGGCGCACGGCGCGAAGCCGCCGGGGCGTCACGCACCGCGGCGGCGGCGTGCGGCCATCGGCTTGGCCTGCGTCGGGCACGGACGGATCCGCGCTTCGTTGAAGACGGTTCGCTTTGGCGTATGAGGGAACGGTCCGCCGCCCGCCGCGGCTCCGACCATCGCCGTGCCCGATCACGGCACCGTCCACGCGTCGGCTTGGCCCTTGCGGGCGGCGGACCGTTGGGGGCGATCTACGAGATCGGCGCGCTGTCTGCACTGGCGGAGGCGCTGCGCGGATTCGACTTCAACGACGCCGACGTTTACGTCGGCGTCAGCGCCGGCGCCTTCATCGCCGCCGGGCTGGCCAACGGTTTCACGCCGCATCAGATGTCGCGGCTGTTCATCGAGGGCAGCCGCACCGACGATCGGTTCGATCCGGCCATCTTGCTGCGGCCGGCGCTGCGCGAATATTGGCGACGCATCCGTTCGCTGCCGCCGCTGGCGGCAAGCGCGTTGTGGAACTACCTGTTCCGGCCCGGCGACCCGCTGGCGGCGCTCGAGCGCCTCGGCCGCGCGATCCCGACCGGGATGTTCGACGGCGACGAGGTGCATCGCTATCTGGCCCGCATCTTCAGCCAGCCAGGGCGCACCAACGATTTTCGCCAACTCGGCCGTCGGCTTTTCCTGGTCGCCACCGATCTGGACACCGGCGAAGCCGTGGCCTTCGGCGCTCCGGGTTACGACCACGTGCCGATCTCGCGTGCGGTGCAGGCATCGGCGGCGCTGCCGGGGGTGTTTCCGCCGGTGCGTATCGACGGCCGCGATTACGTCGACGGCGCGCTGCGCAAGACGCTGCACGCGTCGATCGCGCTCGAGCAGGGCGTGGACCTGCTGATCTGCCTCAACCCGCTGGTGCCGTACGACGCCACCCCGCACCACCGCACACGCGACCGCGCACATCACCTCGACAAACTGGTCGAAGGAGGATTGCCGGTGGTGCTGGCGCAGACGTTTCGCTCGATCATCCATTCGCGGCTGGGCGCGGGCATGGAGCGTTACAGGTCCGCCTACCCGCACAGCGACATCGTGCTGTTCCAGCCGAATCGCGCCGACGCCGATATGTTCTTCACGAACCTGTTTTCGTACTCGAGTCGGCGGCGGCTGTGCGAGCACGCCTACCAGAAGACGCGCCACGAGCTGTGGGTGCGGCGCCACGAACTGGCGCCAACGCTCGCGCGCCACGGCATCGAGATCGACGCCGCGGTGCTGCGCGACGAGCGCATGACGCTGGTCAAGAGCATCCGCCGCCACCGCGAAACCTGGATCGAGTCGCGCTCGTCGGCAACGACGCGCATGCTCGGCCACACGCTCGACGACCTGGAGCGCTGGCTGCGCGTGGCCGCCGGTTGACGACACCGTCGTCCTTGCACATGCGCGGCCCCCGGGATCGCACGGCACAGCGGCAGGATGACGAACACGCCGGTGCGAAGCGCACCGAAGACCCGGCGCATGGCGCGCAACGGAGCCGGTGCTATTCTCGCCGGCGACAAGACGTCGGCGCCGCCGCGCCGCGCATCCCGATCCCGATGGAACGCAAACCGCCGCGAAGAACGCGCGAACGCATCCTCGAGCTGTCCTTGCGGCTGTTCAACGACTTCGGCGAGCCGAACGTCAATACGACGATCATCGCCGAGGAGATGAACATCTCCCCGGGCAACCTGTACTACCACTTCAAGAACAAGGACGACATCATCAACTGCATCTTCCAGCAGTTCGAGCGCGAGATCGACGAACTGCTGACGGTGCCGACGAACAGGAAGCCGAACGTCGAGGACGCATGGCTGTTCCTGCACCTTCTGTTCGAGCTGATCTGGAAGTACCGCTTCTTTTACCGCGACCTGAACAACCTGCTGACCAACAACCGCACGCTCGAATTGCGCTTCAAGACGCTGCTCGCGCAGAAGACAAAGATGGCGCGCTGGCTGTGCGAAGGCCTCGCCGCCCAGGGCGAGCTGCACGCCACGCGGCCCGAGATCGAAGCGCTCGCCACCAACATGGTCGTCGTCGCGACCTACTGGCTGTCGTACGAGTACGTGCTGAATCCGCGCCGCTTCTCCGAACCGACGGTCGTCGGCGAGGCGCTGGCGCGCGGCTGCTACCAGGTGATGGCGTTGACCGCGCCGTATCTGCACGGCGACGCGCGCCGGTTGTTCGAAAAGCTGGCGGGGGAGTACTTGAAGGATTGAAGATCGAGGATTGAGGATTCGGGACTTGGCGGTCCTCGCACTGCGGGCGATGTGCGGTGTGCGAAGCGCGCGGCGCATCGCGGCCGGCCAAGTGCTCGACTCCGGATCCTCAGTCCCGTTTTCTTGAGGAGACGCCGATGGCAAAAGGCTGGGCGAAGTTTCCGTATCCCGACAAGAAGTTCGTCTACACCCCGGCCACGTTGAAGAAGGCCTGGGACCGCCTGCATCGCGGCGACGTCGAGCCCTTTCCCAGGGACGAGGCGGTCGTGCAGGCGTGGATCGCGTTTCACGCGGGTGACTTCCACAAAGCGTACGAACTCAGCCTGAAGGCGGGCGACGCCGGCATCACCGCAGCCAACAAGGCGCAGGCGATCTACGCGAACTACCTGGAGCAGGACGACAAGCGCAAGCTGCAGATGTTCCAGGAGGTCGCCGAACGGGCCGCCGAGCAGCAGCGCCAGGACCCGAAGAACGCCAACGCGTTCTACTGGCAGGCGTATGCGCTCGGTCGCTACGGCCAGGGCATCTCGATCGCCAAGGCGCTCGCGCAGGGCATCGGCACGCAGGTGAAGAACGCGCTTGACACTGCGCTGAAGCTGGCGCCGAAACACGCCGACGCGCACATCGCATCCGGCGCGTATCACGCGGAGATCATCGACAAGGTTGGCGCGATGATCGGCGGCCTGACCTACGGCGCCAAGAAGGATCTCGGCCTGAAGCACTACGAGACCGCGCTGAAGCTCAACCCCGATTCGGCGATCGCACGCATCGAGTACGCCAACGGCCTCGTGATGCTGGAAGGCAAGAAGGCGCTCGCGCAGGCCGAAAAGCTGTACGCCGAAGCGGCGGCCTGCGAGCCGCACGACGCGATGGAAAAGCTCGACGTCGAGCTGGCGAAGGCGGAACTCGAGGACTGAGAAGGTGTAAAGATTTCGTCGCGACCGGGCCGCTGGCCAGGCGCACGCAGCCGCAGGGCAAGACGCTTCAAGTGGACAGGCGAGGGCCGAGCACCGCGCAACGACGCCAGCGGGCCGCGCAGCAGAAAGATTCACACCTTCTGAGCAGGCGTGAAGATCTCGACGCCGGTGGGCCGCGTACTACTCAAATCCTTGTGACAGGTGCCAACCGTCCGGCGACCGCAGCCCCCCGCGCCCTCGTCATGCCGAGCCAAAGGCGAGGCATCTCCGCCGCTCGCATTGCCGAGATCCCTCGCGTTCGCTCGGGATGACTCCGGTAGGTCAGTCGGAGCCGCAAGCGAGGAATCTCAGCCGCGCGCGACGGACGACGGTGCCGCGCGGTTGGCCGGCGCTCGAAGAACGAAGAGCTCCGACTTGCTCCGTGTTCTCCGTGGCAACACCACAGCGCCGCGAAGGCAATCCGGTTTATACGGAGTTCACGGAGGGCAAAGAGAATCGTCGCGCATTACGACCCGGCCGAGGGATATCGGCCACGCGTGAAGCCGGGATCCCTCGCTTCGGGATGACGCCTTCGGGTGGCTACGCTGCCCACCCGCGCGCAATGGCCGTATCTCCTTGAATCGAGGGCAGCACTATGCAAACAGCGCCCGCCGCTCGCCTTTCCACGCATCGAACTCCGGCGGCAGCAGATCGATGATCGCCTGCCCCGACATGCCGTGGATGTCGTAGGTGAGGTCGAGCTGTTGCAGTACGCGGATGAAGCGGCGCACGGTGCCGGCCCGATTGATCGCGGAGGCGCCGCGTTTCGGCGCGCCGCGCGCGGGGTCGAGATACAGCAGGTTGAGCGCTTCGATCACGCCGCGGCTGACGATCAGATCCTGGCGCGCGGCAATCTCCTGATAGAGCGCCGGCTCCACATGCGGCGGTCCGGCGAGCACCAGCGCCGCGTCGCCGCGATGGCGCCGATAGACCGCGTACGGGCCATACAGCAGGTGGCGATAGCGATGGCGGAAGTCGAAGTCCGGGATGTGCCGGTAATCCTGCCCCGGACGGCGCGTACCGTCGGGCCGCGGCGGGCACACCTGATCGAAGAAGAACAGCGACAGCCACGCCCACAGCCCGCGGTTGCCTTCCACCTCGGCCGCCGGCAGCGGCGCGAGCCGGTGCCACAGGTATTCGCCCAGTTGCGCGCGGCTCGCAAAGCGCTCGGGCGCCACCGCCACGTCCACCGACAGCTCACGCGTCGCGTCCGCATCCGCGAGCAGCTCACGCGGCGGCGGCCGTTGCGCGCCGCCGCGCAGCGCCTGCAGATAGTCGCGCAGCCGCTCGAGACCGGCCGGCAGCAGCGCACGCACGACCGCGCTCAAAGCGTGCCTTTCGCCAGCGCGCGTTCGAAGCGCACGCGGGCGTCGCGCGCGCGACAAAACGCCTGCACCGCGCGTTCGATCCAGCTTTCGGCCAGCGCCTGCGCCTCCTCGCTGGACGCAGCGGGTTGCGGCTCGGGTGGCCGTTCGACGCCCGGCAGGCTGCACACGTAGCGCAGCCACAGGCTGGTCCAGTCGTCATCGTCGAAGTCTGGGTCGGTCTGCTCCTGCACGATCAGCGCTTCGTGCAGGATTCGACGCACGACTTCCGGGTACACCAGCGCGAGGAAGGAATCGGCCGAGCGCGCGATCTCGCCGAGGTCGGCGATGCGCTGGTTCAGCTCCAGCACCGGCCAATCGGACAGATCCAGCCGCCAGACGCGATCGCCGAGATCGCGGAACTCCACCGGCAGCAGCGACTGCTTGCGAGCGAGCGCATCTTCCGGTTGCAGCGGCACCAGCTTGTCGGCCACACCGAGCAGCAGCCCGCGCCGCATGTCCACCACCTTGAGCCGGAACTTGGGCAGGGGGCTCGCCGTGATTTCGGTCAGGCGCAGGTCGCGCGGCGGCCGCTGCGCCGCCACGGTGCCGAAGTCGAAGCGCATGTACGACGTCGCGTTGTAGGCCTCGATGAACACGCTGGCGTCCGCCGGAAAGTCGTAACCGTGCAGATCGAACTCGGCGTCGAACTGCCAGCCGCCGCCGGGCGCGGGCACCAGACGCACCGTTGCCCGCGCCCGTGCGATGCGCTTGCGACCGGTGTAGTTCAGGCGCCGGATCATGCGTCGTCCTGCACGAGCGTCCTGACGCGCACGTCGCGCCGCGGGTCGAAGCCGCGCACGGTGATCTGAAACGCCGGCTCGTCGATGCGCAGCACGAGCGCGTTGCGCTCGCGGCGCACGATCTCGGCGCCGGCCACCGCGGCAGTGATCGGTGCCCGATCCATTTCGAAGTCCAGCGTCTGGTACAGCGCGAACGGATTGCCGCGCCGGACCTCATAGGCGGCCAGCACGGCGACGAAACGCGGCGGTGTCGCGCCGTTGCCCGTGCCCGCAAGCCGGAAGCCGCCGTGCAGCTTCTGCAGCTCGAAGAAGCGCTCCTTGCCCACCCCTTCCACGGCAGGGGCCTCGCCGGTACCGTCCAGACCCGGTCGCGGGGGCGCACTCGTTGCGCGCTGCCTGACCTGCTCTTCGGTGGGCAGGTCGAGCGAGAAAAGATGACACAGCAGCGCGAAGTCGCGGCCCGCCGCGGGGCGCGTGAGCACTCGCACGATCTCGCGCGGCGCCCCCTTCACGTAGCGCAGCGTGAACGGCCCGTGGCGATAGCGCTCCTTGAAGCGTGGCGAGCGCTCCTGCCATTCGGTGTGCGCCGGGCTCTCCGAGTCGCCGAGCAAGCCCGACAGCGCGCGCTCGCGCACCATGACGATCGCGCGCACGCCGCTTTGCAAGCCGCTGCGCACGCCGGCGACCGTGATGCCGTCGCGCACGAAGTGCTCGTCGGCTCCGGACAGTGCGTCGTCGCGTTTGAGATACACGTCGAAGCTCGCGCACACCGCCTCACCAGCGGCCGGCTTGACCCACACCGGCACGCGCACCGCGACCGGATCGCCGCGGTTGAACGGCTCGCGCAACGGTTCGAGCGCCTGCTCCAGCGCCGGGCTCGCCGCCCAGCGCGGCGCGGCATCCGGGTCCGGCGCCGGCACGTGCGCATGACGCTCGGGCGGCAGCGCCAGTGCCCAGCGCGCCAGTTGCACCAGCCGTTGCAGCGCCGGCCCCTCCGACCAGGCGATGCGCGCCAACAGGCGCGGCAGCGCAGCGGCGTCGAGCTGCTCGGTGCGGCGGCCGTGCACGATCTCGACCGCAAGGTCACCGGCCAAGATCGGCACGAAGTAATGCCGCACCACCGACGGCAACAGGGCTTCGGGCGTGAGCGTCGGATCGGGATACGGAATCACGACCGACAACCCCGGCTCGGCGTCGCGCGCGATGCCGAAGTCGCGGCAGAACGCCGCGATCGTCGCGGCGTCGTCGACCGGTAACGCGAAGTCGCCTTCGAAGCGCCCGAAGTAGCCGTACGGGTAGTAGCGCGCGCCGTCGAGGCGATGAATGCGCAGCACGGCCTGCCCCATCAGCAGCCGCCGGCCGTCGTCGCGGCGCACGGTGAGCGCGAAGAAAGCGTTGATCCGAGAGGCGGCCGGAAAGACCGTCTTGCCCAGGCCCCAGCGCCCCAGCTCGGCGGCGCTCTTGCGCGAGCGGCCGACGTTGCGCCAGAAGTAGAAGAAGTCGTTGCGCGGCGCGTCCGCCGTCGGCTCGCGATCCTCGCTCTGCGAAGGGTCGCCCTGCAGCCCGCGCGTGCCGAAGTCTTCGACCACGATGAAATCCAGCGGCGCGGCCCGCGCCGGCAGGTCGGCCAGTCCGCTGCGATCGGCCGCCAGATGCGGCCACAGCGCTTCGAGATAGCGCGCCTTAGCCTCGCCCGCCAGCGACGCGGACGAACAGGCGATGCGCACCCGCGCGCGCTGGCCCGGGGCGCGCGCATCGAGCGAGTTCTGGATCGCCTCGCGCACCAATGCGTCGGCCAAACTGCCGAGCGCCTCGGTGGAAAAGAACTCGCCCTCGATGGGGTCGATGTTCATCTCGCCGGGCTGCATGCGGCGAAACTTCCAGGTCGGCGCGGCGCTCATCGGCGCTATTCTGGCGCACGGCGACAGCGTTATTTCCGTCATCCCGAGCGTAGCGAGGGATCTCGGGTGCTCGGACAGCTTCTGGGTCTTTCACACGGAGGACACGG